>JBGTIC010000251.1:0-6741 GCA_041745895.1 Gammaproteobacteria bacterium | reverse complement strand
GAAGAACAAACTGCTGGCGGAGAAGACCGGAGGCGCCTGCGAGTTCGTCGCCCCCGGCGAGGACGCCGAACCAGCGATCATGCGGATGTTCCGGCGCCTGCGTGAGGCGCCGAAGCGCATCGCCGAGGTTACTTGGCCGGTGAAGCCGCTGTGGCAGGCGCCGCTGCCAGCCGCAGTGTTCTCCGGGGAAACGGTGCATGTGCTGGCGGGCTTCGCGGTGCCGCCGGTGGGCGAGGTGCGTATGCGAATCGAAGGCCTGGCCCGCGGGGAGGTGGCGCTTGGTTCGACTTTGGCCGATGTGAGCGAGGATGCCGTGGTTCCCCGCGTGGCTGCCGCGCGGCGCCTGGGTGCAATGGGTGAGGAGGAGGCGACGGCGTTGGCTGAGCGCTACCAGCTGGCTTCGCGCTTTACGAGCTATGTGGTGGTGCAGGTGCGGGATGCGGAAGGGAAAGCTGTGGATTTGCCGGAGCTTCGCTCAGTGGCGCAGATGCTTGCTGCGGGGTGGGGTGGTATCGGGGTGTCGGAGATGCGTGTCGAGCGTCGTATGGCTCCTGCGATGGCGCCGCGGGGATTGGTCAGAGGCCATGTGGCCGCTTCGATGTCGATGTCGCCGGATTGGTCGGATGGGTCAAACATGATGCTGAGGGAACCGACGGAGCCGTTCAGCTTTGCCAGGCCCGGACCTGATCTCGAATTCCTGACAGCGGTTCATGAGAGGCTTTTGGCCGGTGCTGGCATTCCTGGCGACTGGGATGAGCTGAGTCGCATGGGCGTGAGTACGGATGTGGTGGCTGCGCTTCGCGCGATAGCGGACAGGGAAAATCATGCCGTGGAAGTTGTGATTCGGGCGTGGATCGCAATGTTGGCGGGGGGACATGCCGGGACGTCTTTCTCCGAGGAGGCGCGCGAAGCACTCATCGATCTCCTTCCGCTCGAGCGCGAGACGCGGACCTTGAGGCGTTCGCTGCGCGAATGGCTGGACGGATCGCCGCTTCACCCAGGATGGTGAAACCATCGATCGGTTCTCGTCTCAGAGAACTTCTGGCGTGCTGAAATGGGACGCGAGGGGATGTACGCCATGCGGGAAAGCATTGAAGGAACCGTCGAGCGGAAGCAAACGCGTGAGGTCGATGCGTTCGATCTTGGCTGGGACCATGGGCTTTACAGCATCGTTCCGCCAGCGAATCTGCCCTCCGCGGTGCGAGAAGGCTACGACGCCGCTGCGGCCAGGTGTGCCGCCGCGAAGGCAGACGATTATGTAAGAAAATGGCTGCTGCTGCGCACAAACGCAATGGCACGCGGCATCGCCTTCGATCCCGGTGTCACGCCCGAATATCTTCGTTCCATCGATGTCGGCATGTGCAGCGTGTCTGGTGTTGAACTGACGCGAGCAACGGGCAGTCTGTCTGACTGGAGCATCGATCGTGTGCTGAACGATCGCGGTTATGTCCGCTACAACCTCATGGTTGTCTCGACCCGAGTTAACAAGGCGAAGGGCGCCTGGCTGCCGTCGAGAATCCGCGATATCGCAGGTTGGGGGGTGCCCTTCGACGGTCTGCTGTCCGAAGAATGGCGCCGGCTTGCGTCGATAGTCACCTGCTTCGAGCAGGCGGAGGTCGGGGTATCGCCGGTTGGCGTGCCAAGATTGTACGGAACGGAGCCGTGCCCAGGTGTCCGCTTGGGGCCGCTGGCGACATGGCAGTATCTGATGGGACTCGCCGTACATAATCCTGACAGTGCTTTGCTGCCGCGTCTCCTCGCGAGGTTTCCCGATACGAAGCACAGCCGCCGATCCGTGCGCCAGTTCCTGCAGGCGCTTGTCGGGCGGTCGCGAAAGGAACCCTCGCCCGTACGGATCTGGGATTCTGGGCGCCTGCAGAAACGGCTCGACGCTGCCTGTGGATTTCTGCCGCAGGATCGACCCGTGCTCGAGCAGGAGGAGGCGAGCGCGATCCAGGCCGAGTTGCTGGGTATCGAGGATGATCGGGTGCGACTGCGTGGTCGGAAGGTAACTTGCGACGCTGGTTACGCCAGGCGCGAGATGGCATGAGTTTTCAGCCCTGTCGCCAACGACTATTTCGGCGATTTCATGTGTCCAGCTTAGTGTGTTTCCTGGCGTTGCCCCGCGCCCGCTCCACCGGATACCTCTCCGCGTTGAGTGCCATTTTCTCGCCCGCGGCAGCGAGCAGGTCGATGCCAAGCTTGTCGGCCAGTCGTACGAGGTAGATCTGGATATCTGCGATCTCGTGGGCTACCGCTTCACGGGTATCGCCTGTCAGTTCCCGGCTCTCGTGCTCGGTCAGCCACTGGAACTGCTCCAGCAGCTCTCCAGCCTCTGCCGCAAGCGCCATGGCCAGGTTCTTCGGCGAATGAAACTGGTCCCAGTCGCGCGCTGCTGCGAATTCGGCTAGCTGCTTGCGCAGGGATTCGAGGCTCTCGGGGTTCATAAGAGTATCTTAATGTGTTCTCGGGTACATATGGGAATCCGTAGCGCTTCGCCGGCAGCGTCAGGCTCCGGTACTATCCGCCTGATTCCCGGGTAACCGAAGTGTGTCATGTCCCGAAATATTCGGACTGTCGAGTTCTACCACAAGAACGCCACAACGCTGGCACGGCGCTATGATGCCATGGAGTTCGAGACCGCTCATGCAGCGGTGCTCGAATGGTTACCGAAAGCACCCGGGCTGGTGCTTGACGTCGGCGCCGGCTCAGGTCGTGATGCCCGCTGGTTCGCTGCCCGCGGTCACGAGGTGTTTGCGGTCGAGCCCGCAGCCGGGCTACGCGACCTCGCTGAAGGTGCGTGTCGGAATCCGCGTATCCACTGGATCGACGATCGGTTGCCCGATATGACCCACATCGGTCGCGCCACAACCGCCTGGGACCTGATCTGGCTGAGTGCCGTATGGATGCATCTGCCGACTGCAGATCGCTCAAGGGCATTTCGCAAGCTCTCCAATCGGCTTCGACCTGGTGGACGGCTAATCATCACGCTGCGCCATGGCCGTTTCGACGACGGCCGGGTCGCTTATCCGGTGTCGATAGAAGAACTGTTGCGCCTGGCCAGCGAGCATGGGCTGGTCTGCAGGTTCACAGGCCGAGCCGATGACGTGCAGAGGCGCCCCGGCGTTTCCTGGGAGTCTGTGGTCCTGGAACTTCCGGATGACGGCAGCGGGGCTTTTCCGATCCTGCGCAGCATCGTCCTGAACGACGCCAAGTCTTCCACCTACAAGCTCGGTCTGCTTCGTTGCCTGATTCAGATTGCTGCTGGCGCCGCTGGCGTCGCCACCGCCGATGGAAACGGCAAGGTGCATCTTCCGCTCGGACTCGTGGCGCTTTACTGGATCCGCACGTATCTGCCGCTGCTCCGAGCGTTGATTCCGCAACTTCCCGACGAAGGTGCCAAACCGGCTTTCGCAACCGAGTCCTTCAATGAGCTGACGATGTCTCCGTACAGTCTCAAGCCCGGCGCGCGCGTGACTGGAGCCCAGGCTCGGCATCTGGCTGTCGCGCTGCGCGAAACTTCGCGTGTCATTCGAACCATGCCGGCGCGCTATATTACGTGGCCGGGTACGCAGGCACCGATTTTTGAAGTCCGTCAGTATCGCGTGCGTACCAGCGGCGAGCTGACACTTGCGTCGCCTTACCTGAGCACTTTACGCACCTTCGTCGTACCGGAGTTGCTGTGGCAGGCGATGACTCGGCATGCAGTGTGGATCGAGCCTGCGCTGACTTCCGAATGGATCGGCTTGATGCGCCGGTACGACGGCGAGAACGCCCGCTCTTGGGAGACCTATCAGGGCCTGCTGCGCTGGATCGATCCCCATCACGACACCGCTGGTGTCCGTCGCGTGGTTGATTCTCTGCGGCAGACGGATCGTCACATGGCGTGCGTATGGACAGCCAGTAGGCTGCGGGGCGACTACGCTGTCGACCATTTGATGCCCTTTTCGCGCTGGCCGTGCAATGACCTGTGGAACCTGGCACCAGTCACGCAGAGCGTCAACAGCCGTAAAGGTGACCGTCTGCCGTCGCTTGCGCTGATGATGACTGCTGAGGAGCGGCTGTGCAGCTGGTGGGGGAATCTGCGTGGGCATTCAGAGCAGCACGCCATGCGTTTTGACGAGGAGGTGCGCTGCGCGCTGCCCTTCGTTGTGAATCCGGCGGATGCATCCGAGGTCTTCGAAGGACTCGCGACGCTGCGGGCAAGCCTGCGGAGAGACCAACAGATTCCGGAGTGGGGCTAGGACATATGCAACCCGCGACGGGACCCGGCGAGGCCAAGGCGATGGAGGTAGGCGCATGCTGATGACGGTGAAGGAGTTCTGCACGACTGTTGGCGACACGGCACGTCTGAACCAGCTGGTTGCAGATCTGCGGCGCGCTACAGGGAGAGGCGGCGTCCGTGAGGAAGAATCGTGGCGCAGTTCCCTTCCAATCCTTGCCGAGGCGGTTGGCGAGCAGTACTTCGAAGGCATTCACCTGTTCTTCGCGGGTGCTGGAGACGTGGCATTGGAGTACCGACTGCCCAATTCCCCGAAGTGGTGCGATGTGGTCCTGATCGGCCGAAATCACGAGCGGGCCTCTATTGTCATCGTAGAGTTGAAGCACTGGAACACCGCATCAGATGTACGTGGCCGCTACACGGGGCTTATGCAACGCCACTTCGGGGACGCAATTCATCCTTCGGACCAGGTGCAGGGGTATGTCGAATACTGCCGGGCGTTCCACTCCGCAGTGCAACACCGTGACGCTCAAGTCGACGGTTGCGTGTTCTTTACGCAAGCGGCAGCACTCGCTGAGTACAGGGCAGCCCCGAACGAGAGTCTTGCCACGACGTATCCGTTGTACTCCACCCGGCCCGCAGAATTCCCGGCCTTTCCGCGCTATCTGCGGGAGCGCCTGACCGCTCCTGATGCAGAGTTCGCCCGCGAGTTCGAGCACGGCAGATACTCGCAGCCGCGTTCGCTGTGTATCCAGGTCGGCGCGCAACTTGCCGACGAGAAGTCGAGTCCGTTCATACTCCTGGACGAGCAGAGGACGGCTTTCTCCGTGTCGATGGCGGAGGTTACGGAGGCAATGTCATCTGATCGTAAGAGAGTGGTCATCGTCCAGGGACCGCCTGGCTCCGGAAAGTCTGTGGTGGCTGCACGCATCTGGGCGAAGCTTGCGCAGGACTTCGGCGGGGAGGATCGGTCCGTCACGATGGTGACGACTTCCGCCAGTCAGAACAGCAACTGGCGCTCGATGTTCCGTCAGGCGGCCGGCGTGCGTGCCGCGGACGGCTTTATCCTGAAAGCGAACGCCTACATTCCGTTTACGACCCACGATCAAAAAACGGGTGCGCGAGACCTGGGCGTTGTGTGGCGCGATGCAAGCGAGTGGGAGAAAAACCTCCGGCTCGCGGAGGCATGCGGTTTCGGCGCCAAGAGAATAGGAAATAACGACATAGGTGTGTCAATCGTCGATGAGGCCCATGCACTGATCAATCCAGAACATGCTGACGGGCGGGGCCAGTTCGGCTTCCCTGTGATTGCTGGTCCGCAGGCCTATCACATCATCCGGGGCTCCAAGGTGGTGATCTTCCTGCTGGACTCGCAGCAGAGTTTCCGGGAGCGGGAGACGACATCAGTTGGGGATATCGAGCGGTTCGCCGGGATGATCGGCGCCCAAGTGACTCATGTGGACCTGTCGGACAATCAGTTCCGTTGTGGAGGCTCAGTCGAGTACACGAGTTGGGTCGAGGGTTTGCTGGCAGGTAATTCCTCATCGGAGTTGCTATCGCTTTCCAAGCTATGGAGAAGGGATGCCGACGCCCTGGCTACCGGTGTCGAGGATGCCGCTCCACGTCGAGGCAGGAGACGTAAACTACCGACCGGACTTGAGTTTGAGATGTTCTCCGACCCTTGGTCATTGGAGTCTGCGCTGCGAGACAAGGTCGCCGAGGGGTTTTGTGCGCGATTGCTTTCCAGCTACTCAGTGCCTTGGAAGACCAGGAGCATGCAGGATCCGCATCGGGTTCCACCGGGTGATAGGGATTTCTTTTTCGCGAGCGGGGCCGAGCAGGAGACAAAGCCGTGGAGCAAGGTCTGGAACGTAGTTCCGGACCGAGATAACTACGCACCGTTTGTTCAAGGGACCCCCGGCAGTGGTATATGCGAGGATCCGCTGGCGGAGGTGGGATGTCCGTATGTGGTGCGAGGGTTTGACTTCGACTATATCGGGCTGCTTTGGCTGAAGGATCTGGTGTGGTCGGCCGAGGAGGATCGTTGGAGTCTCAATACCTCCGAGGTTTTCGAAAGTGGGCTTTCGCGGCTTATCGGTCGGGCAAAACGCGGCGACGTGGATGCGCAGAGAGAACTCTTGCGAAAGGTCTGCCAAGCTTATCGAATACTTCTCACCAGGCCTCTCCGAGGCGTGTATGTCTGGGTGCAGGATGCCGATACGAGGGCGTATATCAGTCGCTGTGTTGCGGGCTGAGGTGGCGTAGCAGGGGGCTGCTGCCGGAGATCGCATCGCGCCAGTGCGAGCCCTCAGGCGCTTGGACTTCCCCCGGTATAGATGACACTTCCGGGCTATGCTTGGACTTCCCCCAGTATAGATGACACTTCCGGGCTATGATTTGATCATAGGAGGAAGTGCAATGAGCAGTCAAAGATTCAGCCCCGAATTCAAGGACGAGGCAGTCCGTCAGATAGTTGATCGCGGATATTCCGTGGCCGACGTTTCAGAGCGATTGGGGGT
>JBGTIC010000250.1:0-3692 GCA_041745895.1 Gammaproteobacteria bacterium | reverse complement strand
GAGGGCGCGGCCGGCGGAGGACTCACGCCCTGGGCTCTGATCGCCGGGCTGGGCAGCGATCGCGCAGTAGGTGGCAGCGGCTATTACACTCGCGTCGAGATCAGCGACTTTCGCCTCGACAGCTACGGTGTGGCCGCCGGGTTGTATGACCGCGTGGAATTTTCGGTGGCGCGCATGGCTCTGGATATAGGAGGCACCGTGCCGGGGGAATCGCTGCGGGTCGACATCGCGGGTGTGAAGGTGCGCGTGCTGGGCGATGCGATCTACGCTCAGGACAGCTGGGTGCCCCAACTGGCCGTCGGGCTGCAGTATAAGCGCTCTCGCGACTTTGATTTTGTGCCGGCCGCCCTGGGCGCGCGTGACCGCAGTGGCATTGACGCGTACGCGTCTGCCACCAAACTGCTGCTCGGCGGCCTCTTCGGGCGCAATCTGCTGTTGAACACCAGCGTGCGCGCAACCCGTGCCAACCAGCTGGGCCTGCTGGGGTTCGGCGGCCACCTGGGAGGGCACTATCGCTGGATGCCCGAGGCCTCCGTCGCCGTGTTCTTGCACGAGCGCCTCGCCGTCGGGGCGGAGTATCGGCGCAAGCCAGACCAGCTCGGCGTGTTTCGCGAGCATGCGTTTCGCGATGTGTTCGTCGCCTGGATTCCCGACAAGCACGCGTCGGTGACAATCGCCTGGGTGGATCTCGGCAATATCGCCGACAAACCTCGCCAGCGCGGCTGGTATCTGTCGCTGCAGCTGGGCTTCTGATTCAACGCTGGGCTGGCGCGGCGCCGTGATCAGGCGGCGCCGTTGGCAGGCGCGATCGCGCCTTCGGCAAGTTCGGCCTTGCTGGCATCGGCCTTTGAAAGCGCTTCTGGGCACGGCCTGAAGCGGGCTTCGTGCTGGAATTGAATGCGCATGGTAACGTGTGCGTGCGCGCGTCAGGCTCGGCGGGGGCTGGCGCTTCGATCACACTGTCGTTTCGGGCGGGATCTTGCGGAAGATGTACTATTATCGTCACCCTCATCCTGCAGTCACCGCAGATCTCGTGCTGGCCGACGTTGCGCTGGCACCGGCGACACGCGTCTGAGCGCCGCTGTGCTGGAGCGACTGGCGGCCCTGGACGCGCGCCTCGTCGCCGCCGTCAAGTCGATCCGCGTGCTGGGCTCGCTGAGCTGGCCGCAGTCGGTGCAGGAGTCGTTTCTTAACGGTTTTCGCGCCGGACAGCCGCGCCTGCCCGCGCCGGAATATCGACGACCGGACTATCGTGCCGAGGTGAGCGAGCTCGAGGCCATCATCGCGGCCTGCCCCGATGACCACCCGCTGGGCGCCTTTCTCTGCGCCACCGCGCGCTCGTATGTGCTTGTATGCCGGCTGCTGCAGCATGCTGGCAGCGCGCGCATGACGCCGTTTTCAATCGAGCTCTACGGGCGACCCGGCGATCCGCTGCCCGGCGGTCGCGTCACCAACGTAGACGCGGCCCGGCATTTCATCGAGGTCAGCCGTGGCTATGTGCATGTTGCCGCGCACAGCGGTGATCGAGTGATGTCGCCCGAGACGCTGGCCCAGGCGCTGAAAGCGCGCATGGCTGAACTGTTCACCGGACATGACGTCAGCGTGGTGGTGGACCCTGCGCTGGTGTCGCGGGCCGCGGCGGGTGCGACGCGCATCCGGCTGCGTGGCGGCATCGACTTCCATGCCAGCGATGTCGATCAACTGCTCCAGCATGAGGCCTTTGTGCACTGCCTGACAGCGCTCAATGGACGTGAACAGTCGCGCTTCCGCAGCCTGGGCCTTGGCGCGCCACGCACCACGGGCACCCAGGAGGGCCTGGCCACATTCGCCGAACTGATCTCCGGTGCGATCGACCTGACACGCCTGGAGCGGATAGCCCTGCGTATCCTCGCTATCGAGCAGGCGCTCGATGGCGCGGACTTCATCGAGATCTTCCGCTTTTTCAGTGCAGCAGGACAAAGCGAATCGGAGAGTTTCCGCTCGGCGATGCGCGTGTTTCGCGGCGCCCCGCTGACCGGCGGGCATGCGTTCACCAAGGACACCGTTTATCTTCACGGCCTCATGGAGGTGCATACGTTCCTGCGCTGGTGCCTGCGCCATCAGCGCATGAATCTGGCGCGCTACCTGATGGCTGGACGCATGACCATCAACGATGTGCTGCAACTGGCGCCGCTGTTCGAAGCCGGGACGCTCGATGCGCCGCGCTATCTTCCCCCCTGGCTGGCGCGGGGCAGCGCATTGGCCGGCTATCTCGCGTTCGCGGTGTTCGCCAACAACATCCGCCTGGCCGAGCTGCCCGAGGATCATCCGTTTTCCGGCGAGTGATCCGGATCGCGGAGCAGGTTCAAGCCACCAGCTTTGCCGACGATTCGCGGTGCGCCTGCAGATATCGAGCCGCCTCATCGGCACCCATGTACCGGTTCAGGGCCACCGGTGCCGTACGTGACATATCGACCACGATCAGGCCGTCCAATGCGTTGCCGAAGTTGCGATCGAGGTTGAAGCCGACCACCCGGCCACCAAGCCGAAGATAGTGCCTGAGCAGCACCGGTACACCCTTGCCATCGTGCTCGGTGAGGCTCAGAAGATTCGAAAACAGGTCCAGGTCCGAGATCGAGCGCACTTCACTCCACAGCCCGTCGCGTTCGCCGGGCAGCGGCCAGCTGCGATACGGCGTGCGTGGACGGACCTGCCGGGCAAGTTGGCGATCGTAGGCGTGTCTTCGCAGATAGCGCACGATGCAGCGCCTGGAGGCAGGCTGGTAGTGCGCGCTGATGCTCACCGGACCAAACAGCGTGCGATAGTGCGGATGACGGGACACAAAGCTGCCGATGCCGCGCCACAGCAGCAGCAGCGGCGCGAAGCTCTTCTGGTAGTCGGGCACGATGAACGATCGTCCCAGCTCGATTGCCGGACCCAGTTGCGTGAGCATGCGCCGAGAATAACGAAACAGAGAGTAGGTATAGAGTCCGTCGCGTCCGTGCTGCGCCATGATCTCGTCGACGAGACCGAGACGGTACGCGCCCACCACACGCGAATTACCCCTGTCCCAGATGAAGAGGTGCAGGTAGTGCTCGTCGAACCGATCCAGATCCAGCGGCTGGCCTGTGCCCTCACCGACGCTGCGAAAAGTGAGCTCCCGCAGACGACCAATTTCGCGCAGCAGCCATGGGATCTCGGGGGCCGCCGCGAGGAACACTTGCAGGCTGCGGCTGCGCAGCACCTGGTGCCCGGGGTCCAGCGACTCGATTTCCGCGGACAGCAGCTGCGGATTCACAGCCTCGGCAAGCGCGGCCGTGCCAGGCGTTGCAGAAGCGTCGGGCAGTCTGGTCTGCACTGGCAGCTGCAACGTCACGGCGCGCAGGAAATCGCTGATGCTCTGCTCGCAGGCCAGCTTGTCGATGCGCCCGAACGGGATACGCGCGCCCAGGTGCAGGCTGATGCGCTGGCCGCGATGCGCCAGCAGCACACGGGGCAACAGCATCGAGCGTAACAGCGGATGTAGCCATCCGGCAGCATGGAACCACCAGGGATTACGCCCCTCGAAGCACGCGGGTACGACCGCCGCTCCGCTTCGGCGGATCAGCCAGCCGGCCAGGGCGTCCCAGCGGCGTTCCATGATGTGTCCGCCACGCCCCAGGTGAGACACCTCGCCGGCGGGGAACAGCAGCACGGCGCCACCCTGCTCGAGC
>JBGTIC010000249.1:0-7921 GCA_041745895.1 Gammaproteobacteria bacterium | reverse complement strand
GCACTATAATACCAGCCCGCGCTGGTGACGGCGCGGGCATTGTGCTCCCTTCGTCTAGCGGTCCAGGACGCTGCCCTCTCAAGGCGGAAACACGAGTTCGAGTCTCGTAGGGAGCGCCATTAAATCAATCCCTTACGGATTTTGTGCCTCACTCATACGGATCCGTACGGAGCCGATCATCGGCGCCTTCCCGGCAAACCGTATCGCCAGAAAGGTGACTCAGTTTCCCCTTAGGCATCGGCAGTTTAAGAGCGCTGCGATCGCTCTTTCTGGGCGGGGGCCGTGCCGTGCGTTGTTCTGTCTCAATTTGGCGCACAGCAGCAGCTTTCTGGGAAGACCCCAACGCATACCCCCAGCGGATCAATGTCGGGGCGACTTCGGGGGAGTCCCTAGTCGGGGCATGGTCGAAAAGCTGACCCCCGCGCGCCATGTACCCCAACGCACCGACCGCTATACCTGAGGGATGCGATGCTGATCTTTAGCTACATTCGAGGAAAGAGCGATGTCCAAAAAACCTTTACCCGACAAAAATTGTCTGCTGGCAGCGCTGTCCCCTGAGGTCCAAGATCGCTTATACGAACACTTGGAACTGCTCTCGCTCACACTGCGCGACGTGGTGTATGAAGCCGATGAAGAAATGCGTTACGTCTATTTTCCGGTGGATGCCATTATCTCCGTTCAATACGAGCTGAGAAACGGCGACGCCACCGCGATTATGGTGGTCGGTAATGAGGGTCTGCTGGGTCTGAATTTGTGTCTGGCCGGGGAGAGCACGCCGACCCGGTCATTGGTGCAGAGCGCCGGATACGCCTACCGTCTTCCCAAACGGGTAGTGAGAGAGGAATTCGACCGCCACGAAGAACTGCTAGTGCTGATGCTTCGCTACACACAAGCGCTCATCACACAAGTGGCTCAGACAGCCGTGTGCAATCGGCAGCATTCCATTGACGAGCAGCTTTGCCGCTGGCTGCTGCTGTCGCTGGATCGCCTGCCCGACAATCGCCTGACCATGACTCAGGAATTTATCAGCAACATGCTCGGTGTGAGGCGTGAGGGCGTTACCCAGGCAGCGGCGAAGTTGAAGGCCTTGGGCGTAGTTACCTATTCGCGCGGATTGATCACTGTGGTTGACAGGCCCATGCTCGAAAGGCTTAGTTGCGAGTGCTATGAAGCGGTCAAGAAGGAAACCGAACTCGTGCTCAACTACCTGCCTCAGTGCCAGACTATCACCGATGCCGAATCCGTTCCCATGGCCAAGTTGGCACGTTTGCACGAGCCGGCATCCCGTCGAGCGTAACGCAGCACTGCACAGTGATCGTCGCATAGCCCGCGCCGCAGGCCATCGTGGCCCGAGCTCTCGTTGTAACGTACGCACGGCCCCCGATATCACGCCGGGCAACTGCTAGCGCTGCGGTCCCGAGTAAGAGTTTATAAGTTCGGAAGCGCACATACATAAGCGAGAAAACGAACAGATCCTATATAAATCTTATTATTTAATCCCTCCCCGACATTTTCCTGGCTATGGGAGCCACCGAAATGGATGGAAGTACCCGAGGGGCGTTACGCCAAGAGAAAAAGCCTTTACCGCAAGAGAATCATCTGCTGGCAGCATTGCCACCCGAGATCCAAGACGCAAGGGTGTCACCCAGGCAGCGACGAAGTTGAGGGACTCGGGGGTAATCTCCTATCGACGCGGTTTGATCACTGTTATACCGTACCAGGATCGAAGCGCTGAGCTGCGAGTGCTATGAAATGGTCAAGGAGGACTGCGTCCGCGTGCTGAATTACATGCCGCAGCGCCAGACCATCAAGAGAGCCGCATCCGTTCCTAAGGTGAAGGTAACAGATTCGCACGAGCCAGTTTCCAAGCGAGCGTAAGCGTTCTTGTCATCCAAGACGGATAACACGCCCGCTTAGCTACGGAATTGACAGCGCTACCCGGATGATCGATTCTTGGTTGCCGGAAGGTCTGGCCGGGCAGATAAAAGGCTTCAATCATGCCGGCAAAGGCCGCACTACTTGAGCTGATGGACCGCGTTGCCCGCGCTGACTCGCTGGAGGAAGTCTATCAGGGCGCGCTGAAGTGTCTGCAGTCGACGCTGGGTATCGAGCGTGCGTCACTACTGATATTCGATCATCAGGACGTCATGCGCTTCGTGGCGTGGACGAGTCTATCCGAACCTTACCGCCGAGCTGCGGACGGGCATTCACCTTGGCAGGCCGACGAGCCGAATGCTCGGCCAATTCTAGTCGCGGACGTACGTGTAGACGAAGATCTTGCGCCGTTTCGCCATCTCTTCGAGCAAGAGCAAATACGGGCGCTGGCCTTCATTCCGCTACGCTTCGGGTCGAAGCTGCTTGGCAAGTTCGTGCTCTACTACGCAATCCCACACCACTTTTCTACGGATGAGGTAACAGTCGCTGAGACCGTTGCAGGTCATGTTGCTTACGCAATCGAACATCACCGCATCTCCGGGCAGCTCGAAACCAGGCTCCGGATGGCCGAACAAGCGCGGCTCACTGCTGAGCACGAGGCAGCACTCCGGGAAGAGCAGGATCGAAAGCTGCAACTCGCGCTTGAGTCTGGCGATATGGGTACATGGGAATGGGATATCAACGGCGGAAGAGTGACATGGTCGGGGGGGCTCGAGAGAATCCACGGCCTCGAGCGCGGCGCCTTCGGCGGTACGTTCGAGGATTTTCAGCGCGACATGCACCCGCTGGATCAACCGCGGGTTCGTGAGGCTATCGAACGAACTGTCGGGAGCGGCAGCGAGTACTACGAAGTCGAGTACCGGATACTGCGTGACGATGGTGAAATTCGACATGTGTCTTCAAGAGGGCGTTTGCTTAAGGACGAGGAAGAGCGTCCTACCCGAATGATCGGCATTTGCGGCGATGTAACCGAAAGGAAGCTCAACGAACAGGCGCAGGACTTTCTCGCCGATGCCAGCCGGATCTTGGCCACGACGCTTGAGCCCGACGAGATCTTGCGGCGCCTGGCGCGAATCTCGGTTCCCAGGCTCGCCGACTGGTGCGTTGTTTTTGCGGTGAATGAGCTGGGGCTCATCGAGCCGGTGGAGGTGATGCACCGAGAGGACGACAAAGTCGCTCAGGCCTGGGATATGGTGCGCCGCTGGCGCACGCCTGCCCCGGACGGTGATGTGGCGAAAGCCATCGAGCACGAGCGCTCCGTCTTAATTGCGAGGGTGGAACATGAGCTACTCGCTAGCCGTGCAGAGAGTGAGGAGCATCTGCAACTCCTCAAGTCCCTGGGTCTGCACTCAGTGATGATCGTTCCCCTGCGGGCGCGCGGTCGCGTACTGGGAGCCCTTACACTGATCGCGGCGGAGTCCAAGAGGATATTCGACCAGGCGTCCTTACGTTTCGCCGAGGATGTTGCCAGCTGGGCAGCGCTCGCTATGGACAATGCACAGTTGTACTGGCAGGCGGAGCGGGCACGCGCTGCCGCCGAACGTACCCGCGAGCGCTTGCAGATTCTCACCGAGGTTAGCGACACCCTGGTTGCGTCACTGGATCCAGATCAGGCGTTAAGACAGCTCGCGCACCATCTGGTAGCAGCGATCGCAGATTATTGCGTCACCTATGCATGCGACGGCAGTAACATCCGTCGCCTCGGCATTGCCCATCGACTCCCGGAAAAGAGGCGGCTGGTTCAGGCTCTGGAAGAAGCCGGACCGCCGCGAGTGAGCGATACGGCTGGCGCCGGTGCCGTGATACGAAACGGAGAGGATGTACTGGTCAAGGAAGTAACGACCGATATGATCGTGCAGGGTACGGCCAACTCCCGTCATCGAGAGGCTGTTCTCGCTCTGGAGCCCTGCTCGACTATTCTCGTCGCGTTGCGCGCGCGCGGGACGACCCTCGGCGCCTTTGCTTTGGTGACGACGAATGACTCCGGACGGCGGTATGACGAGGAAGACTTTCGGCTCGCCAAGGAGATAGCAAACCGTGCCGCCATGTTCGTGGACAATGCGCGTCTTTTCTCGCAGGCACAAGCGGCGTTGCGCGCGCGCGACGAAATGTTGGCTGTGGTGTCACATGACATCCGCAGTCCGCTGCAGTCTATATCCATGGCCGCCAGTATCCTTTCCTGCGCGCCGCCCGGTGATCAGCAGAGAAAGAGCATTGAAAGCATTTCGCTTGCGACGTCGCACGTCGACCGGTTGCTGCAGGATCTGTTCGACATGACACGGCTAGAGTCGGGAGGGCTTTCGATTCGCCGGGAGGCGACCGACGTCGCGGATCTCCTCGAGGAGGCGCGCAAGCTGCATGAGCCCGTCGCGGTGGTGCGATCAGTCAACTTGCATTCTGAGGTCGCCGACGACATTCCAGCGGTTGCCGTCGACCGTAGCCGCATGCTGCAGGTGCTTTCAAACCTGCTTGGCAATGCCATCAGGTTCGCGCCGGAAAACGGTCACGTTGTGCTCACTGGCGGTTGCGAGGACGGCAAGGTATGGATTGCTGTGAAAGACGACGGTCCAGGTATTGAGGAACAGCATCTCGAGCGGGTCTTTGAGCGGTTTTGGAAGGCTGATCGGGGAAAGGGGCACGGTCCCGGACTCGGCTTGGCCATAGCCAAGGGGATTGTCGAATCCCACGGCGGTGTCATTAGCGTGGAAAGCCGCACAGGCAAAGGCAGCACGTTTTATGTGCTGCTCGACGCTGATGAACATGCCAGGGCACCCTGAGGTCAAGAAAACTTGCGAAAACGCACAAACATTTATAAAAGTACAAGTACGTTAAGCCGTTAAGCCGTTAAGCCGTTAAGCTTATACGCATCATGAATTTCTATCGATTTACTTTTGGACTTCAGCCGCACTCACCTTGGCGAGAAGATCCCCTGTCACCCACCCCGGTTGACTTGAGCGTCGTGTGCAGAGAGGTTGCTGACGACTTTAAAATGAGCCACCCGGACAGGAAGATCACGGTCGAGAGCCAGGGAATTACAGGCCAATGGGACGAAGCCCGACTCCATCAGGCCTTGACGAACTTGGTTAAGAACGCCATTTCGCATGGCGGAAGTGTCAAAATAGACTCCAACGCGGAAGATGGGACGACGATCACTATGCATCTGCCGCGCGAGACGGTGGCAGCCTGATTGTAAAAGATGCAAAAATTTTGTTGTCGGATTTGCCCTCAGCCCCCCGGCCACGTCCCATAAGCCTCTCGGCCAAGTCGGCAAGCGTCGGTATCCGACGCCGAGACCGTTTTGTGTCCCAGAGCCAGCAACCGCCGTGACTTTTGGTACGGATATTGCTTCCTGAGTGACATGTCCTATCAAAATGACGACCGTGCCCACCGCGTCGATTCCCTGCGGCACCTGGTTACGCTCTCCGACCTGCAAGCTGCCTGGAAGGGCCAGGGTCCGGACGGCATATTCCGGAGCTTGGCCGAAGTTTTGCTGAACATGCTTTCGCTCGAGCTGGTTTACGTTCATCTGGCCGGGCCGAAAGGCACACGCGCAGTCGAAGGTTTATGCAGCAGGCATCATCGCGGCGGCGCCGATCCGGAAGCAATTCGGCCGTTGCTGCAGACGTTTCCGGCCGGGCATGACGCCCCTGCAACAATCCCTGACCCTTTCGGTACCGGTACATTGCATGTCGCCGTTACCCGTTTCGATATCGAAGAGGACAGCGGCGTGCTGATCAGTGGTTCTCTGAACACCGAATTCCCTGACGAAGAAGAAAACGTTCTACTGGGCGTCGCGGCAAACCACGCTGCCACGGCCCTGCAACGTTGCCGTGTCGAGGACAGGCTGCGGCAAAGCGATGCACGCAGCAGCGCTATTCTGGAAACGGCACTTGACTGCATCATCACCATGGACCACAACGGGAATGTGGTGGACTTCAACCCGGCAGCGGAAAGGACGTTTGGCTACCGGCGCGCCGATGTCGTCGGCCAGCAGCTTGCCGACCTCATTATCCCTGGCCATCTGCGGGAACGGCATCAACGCGGCATGGCTCATTATCTCGCGACCGGTGAGGGACCAATACTTGGCAAGCGCGTCGAGCTGCCTGCTTTGCACGCAGAGGGCGCGGAATTCCCGGTGGAGCTCACCGTCACCCGCATACCGGGCGAAGGCCGGCCGGTGTTCGTTGCCTATCTGCGAGATATCAGCGAACGCAAGCGCTCGGAGGCGATACTGCTGCAAAGCGCGGCGAGGTTTCGGGGCTTGATCGAACAGACGCCATTCGCCGTGCACGTTTTTTATCCGGACGGTCGGACGCTCCAGGTCAATCGCGCCTGGGAGGAACTATGGGGCGTCACGATGGAGGAGATCAAAGATTACAACATCCTGAGAGACAGGCAACTGAGGGAAAAAGGGGTTCTCCGCTACATCCTGCGAGGCTTTGAGGGCTACGCGACTCGTATCCCGTCGATACAGTACAACCCGGACGATACGGTTGCCGGGGTCACGCGGCACATCGATCCGGAGCGCTGGCTCTCCGCGGTGATCTACGCGCTCCGGGATGCGGAGGGCGAGATTGCGGAAGTGGTTCTGATCCAGGAGGATATTACGTCGCGCAAGCAGCTCGAGGGCGAGTTGCATCGTCGTGTGAACGAACTGGCCAACGCCGGGGAACAGAAGGAGAGATTGCTCGCCTCGCTGCGGGAAAGCGAACAAACACTGCGTCTTCTGGCAGACACGATCCCCCAGCTGGCTTGGATGGCTCGACCGGACGGTTACATCTTCTGGTTCAATCGGCGCTGGTACGAGTACACCGGTGCAACTCCGGAGCAGTCGGAGGGATGGGGCTGGCAGTCGGTGCACGACCCGAGTGTGCTTCCGAGCGTGCTGGAGCGTTGGACGGCGTCCATCGAAAGCGGTGAGCCCTTCGACATGGTGTTTCCACTCAGGGGCGCCGACGGGCAATTCCGTCCTTTCCTGACCCGCATAAACCCGTTGTGTGACCAAGAAGGGGGCATTTTGTATTGGTTCGGTACTAACACCGATATCAGCGACATCAAGAGCATGGAAGAGGCGCTGCGGGAGGCCGACCGGAGAAAAGACGCGTTCCTGGCGACGCTGGCGCACGAGCTTCGCAATCCGCTGGCGCCGATTCGTAATTCGCTGCAGATCCTGAACATGCCGGCGGTCGATACAACGACCGCGCAAAAAGCGCGACAACTGATGGAGCGGCAGGTGCATCATATGGTGCGACTCCTGGACGACCTGCTGGACGTTTCGAGGGCCATGCGCGGCAAAATAAATTTGCGCAGGAATCCGGTGGAGCTGGCGACAGTGGTGGCGCGCGCAGTCGAGACGGCGCAGCCTTTGATAGAAGTGCAAAACCAGGAACTCGCGATCGCCTTGCCGGAGGAATCGCTGCTCTTGCACGCTGACGCGGTGCGACTGTCGCAGGTGTTCGGCAACCTGTTGACAAATGCAGCCAAATACAGCGAGCCGGGCGCAAGGATTGTGCTGTCGGCTCGCCGGGAAGGTGATGGGGCACATATACGAGTCGCCGACAACGGCATTGGCATCGCGGCAGAGGTCCTGCCTCATATTTTCGAGCTGTTTGTGCAGGCCGACCCTAGCACCACGCGAAACCACTCCGGGCTGGGTATTGGCCTGACGCTGGTGAAAACCCTGGTCGAACTGCACGGCGGCACAGTGGAGGCGCGGAGCGCCGGACTGGGTAAGGGCTCGGAATTTCTGGTGCATCTACCGCTCATGTCCGGGAAGCGGCCAATCCCGGATAAAGGCGCGCGGCGCACGGTTACGGATGCCGTTACGTCAGGGCACCGTCTTCTGGTGGTGGATGACAATGTAGATGCGGCCTCGACGCTTGCCACGCTCTTGCGCCTGCAGGGGTACCACGTGCGGACTGCCTACGACGGCTTCATGGCACTGAAAGTGGCTGAGGAGTTTGCGCCGGCGCTGATCTTTCTGGAT
>JBGTIC010000248.1:0-2791 GCA_041745895.1 Gammaproteobacteria bacterium | reverse complement strand
ACTTCCTGCACGGGCCGGCCGAGCTGCCGGTCGCGCACCGCACCGCCTACCTGGTAGATCTCCATGCCGTCATTATCTCTCAAGGTGCATGCTATCGTTCGGTGATCATGCGCACGACTCTGCAGATCCTTGCCGTACTGTTCGCGCTCCCCGCGATCAGCGGCTGCTACTACCTGCAGGCCGCAGCCGGCCACCTCGACCTGATGCGCCGCGCCCAGTCCATCGAGGCGCTGCTGGCTGATCCTGACACCGACAGCGCGCTGGCCGAGCAGCTGGAGCGCGCCCAGCGTATCCGCCGCTTCGCGGTGGAAGAGCTCGCGCTACCGGACAACCGCAGCTACACCCGCTACGCCGATCTCGGGCGCGATACGGTGGTGTGGAATGTCGTGGCCGTGCCGGAGTTTTCGCTGGAGCCCCGGATATGGTGTTTCCCGGTGGCGGGGTGCCTGAGTTATCGCGGCTACTTCAGCGAATCGCGTGCGCAGGCGCTGGCGCGCCGGCTCAGCGCCGAGGGTTTCGATACCCAGGTCGGGCGCGTGGCCGCCTACTCCACGCTGGGGCGTTTCGCAGATCCAGTACTCAACACCATGGTCGATCGTGGCGAGACCTACCTGGCGGGTCTGGTGTTCCACGAGCTCGCGCACCAGAAGCTCTACGTGGCCGACGACACCGAATTCAACGAGGCCTACGCGACCGCGATCGAGGAGTACGGCACCCGTCGCTGGCTGGAGGGGCAGGGCAACGACGCAGCCCTTGCGGACTATGCGCTGCTGCTCGAGCGCCGTGCCGCGCTCGATGCGCTGATCGAGGCCCAGCGGGATCGTCTCGCGCAGATCTATGCCTCGGAGATGCAGGCCTCATCGATGCGCGATGCCAAGTCAGCGGCGTTCCAGCGGATGCAGGCGGACTACACCGAGCTGCGCGCCCGGTGGACGCACGGTCCGCATTTCGATGGCTTCTTCGACCGGGCGTTGAACAACGCGCACCTGCTGGCCGTGAGTACCTATCGAGCGCTGGTGCCGGCGTTTCACCGGATGCTCGCCGAGAGCGAGGGCATGGAGGCGTTCCATCGTCGCGCCGAGGCGCTCGGCGAGATGCCGCACGAACAGCGACACGCGAACCTGCAGGAGCTGCTTAAACCTGCTGATCCCGCGTCGAGCGGCGCAGCTTACTGAGCCGGTTGCGCTCGTTGCGATTGCGCAGATAGCGCGGTGCGATGGTTTCCAGTGAGCGCGGCTGGATGCCCAGCTTCTCCAGCCCGGCTTCGCTGCACACGCTGCTGACCGTCAGCGACAGATAGTTGTCGGTGGAGAAGGGCTTGCCTGGCACGAAATCCATGATGCGCCCCTGCAGGCGCGATGCCCAGTCAGGCAGCCCGATAATGCCGCGGCGCAGCGCCAGCGTCTGCGCCACGAACACCACAAGTTCGCGCAGCGAAAACACCGTGGGGCCGCACAGCTGGTAGGTCTGACCGTGGGTGCGCCTGTCGGCCAGTGCGACGACCATCGCCTCGACCACGTCCTCCACATACACCGGCGCGAAGCGGGCATCAGGGCGCGCCAGCGGCAGCACGGGCATCAGTCGCAGCAGCCCGGCGAAGCGATTCAGAAACGAGTCGTCCGGGCCGAACACCACGGAGGGCTGGAAGATCGTCCAGGCCAGCTCGGTACCGCTTTCGTTGCGAATGATCTCTTCGGCTTCGCCCTTGCTGCGCAGGTAATGACTCGGCCCGCGCTCGGCATTGGCCTTGCAGGCGCTGACCTGCAGCAGACGTGGCACGCCTGCTGCGTGCGCGGCGTGCACCAGCTTGCGCGCAAAATCACTGTGCGCATGTCGAAAGCCGCTGCCGTCGCGTCCCTTCTCATTGAGGATGCCGACCAGATTGACGACCGCATCACAACCCTCCAGCAGGCCGACGAGTTGCGCAGGATCATGGGGGTCTGCCTCCACCAGCGTCAGGCTGGGGAGAACCAGCAGGTGGCGGGCGCGCTGGCGATAGCGCGTGGGCGCCACGATGGTGTGTCGATCGCGCGCCAGGCGAGTGGCCAGGCGCGTGCCGAGGAAGCCGCTCGCGCCAAGAATACAGATGGTTTTTTCACGCATGTTGAAGCGGGCAGATCCGTGCTGACGGCCGGGATTGGCGCATGGTCAGAAGTGACCCGGCGATTATAGGCCAGTCGAGGACGTCGGTTTCAGCCGCCGGGTCGGGCGGGGATCGGCGACATGATGTCGCGCAGCGCCAGTTCCTCGCCGGTCAGCCGCCAGTGAAAGATCGCCTGGCTGGCCAGGACCCGGTGCACATATTCACGGGTTTCATCAAAGGGAATCGTCTCGATCCAGGCATCGGCGGCCACCGCGCCCTCGGGCAGCCAGCGCTGCACACGGCTCGGCCCGGCGTTGTAGGCAGCCGTGGCCAGCACGTAGTGATGGCCGAACTGCCCGAGCATGCGTTCGAGGTAGCGCGTGCCAAGCCTGATATTCAGGTCGGGGTCCACCAGCGTGGCCAGTCCCCGGTAGGGCATGCGCAGATCGGCGGCCACCTCGCGACCGGTGGCGGGCATCAGTTGCATGATGCCCACGGCCCCGGCCGATGAGGCGATGTCGGGCATGAACAGGCTTTCGTTGCGTGCAACGCCGATGCTCCAGGTACTCGGAATCGCCGACAGATCGGCGACCGCGACGAAGCGCTCATGCCAGGCCAGCGGGTAGCGGATCTCCAGGTCATCCATCAGCCCGGCGCGCGCCGCGGTGGCGATCGCGCGGGAATGCCAGCCCCAGGCATGCGCCAGCA
>JBGTIC010000247.1:0-3937 GCA_041745895.1 Gammaproteobacteria bacterium | reverse complement strand
GAGCACGCCCGGTTTCACCCGCATGTCACCGTGCGACGCAAGGCGGTGAGTGCGCCGGCACAGCCGCCCGAGAAGGTGTGCTGGCCGGTGACCGACTGGGCGCTGGTGCAGTCGCGGCCGGGCCAGTTCGGATCGACGTATACGGCGCTGGCGCAATGGCCGGCGCGCAGTTGATGGTTGGGTCGGTCAATCGCCCCGCTTGGGCCGGATTCGCCGGCTGCGGGCCGTCGAGATTCGTGGAATAATCCTTGATCGATACACACACCGCACCGGGAAGTGATGACCGCATGGATGAGAACAGGAAAAAGGCCCTCGCGGCCGCGCTGGGACAGATCGAAAAGCAGTTCGGCAAGGGCTCTGTCATGCGCATGGGCGACGCCGGGGCCTTGCGCGATATCGAGGTCATCTCCACCGGTTCGCTGGGCCTGGACGTAGCCCTGGGCACGGGCGGTCTGCCAAAGGGGCGCGTGGTAGAGATCTACGGCCCTGAATCCTCGGGCAAAACCACGCTGACGCTGCAGGTCATCGCGCAGTGTCAGAAGGCCGGCGGCACGGCCGCGTTCGTCGATGCCGAACATGCGCTCGACCCGCAGTACGCCGAGAAGCTCGGTGTGAATGTCGATGAACTGCTGGTCTCCCAGCCCGACACGGGTGAGCAGGCCCTCGAGATCACCGACATGCTGGTGCGCTCGGGCGCGGTGGATGTAGTCGTCGTCGACTCGGTCGCCGCGCTCACGCCCAAGGCCGAAATCGAAGGCGAGATGGGCGACTCCCACGTCGGCCTGCAGGCCCGGCTGATGAGTCAGGCGCTGCGCAAGCTCACCGGCAACATCAAGCGCACCAACTGCATGGTCATCTTCATCAACCAGATCCGCATGAAGATCGGCGTGATGTTCGGCAGCCCGGAAACCACCACCGGCGGCAATGCGCTGAAGTTCTATTCCTCCGTGCGCCTGGACATCCGCCGCATCGGCGCGATCAAGAAGGGCGACGAGGTCACCGGCAACCAGACCCGCGTGAAGGTCGTCAAGAACAAGGTCGCGCCCCCGTTCAAGCAGGCCGAGTTCGAGATCCTCTACGGCCATGGCATCTCGCGCGAAGGCGAGATCATCGACCTGGGCTCGAACGCCAACATCATCGACAAGTCCGGCGCCTGGTACAGCTACAACGGCGATCGCATCGGCCAGGGCAAGGAGAACGCCCGCACGTTCCTGCTCGAACACCCGGAGATCGCCGCCGAGATCGAGGGCAAGGTGCGCGCCGCCATGATGCCGCAGCGCACCGTCAGCGCACCTGATGACGAGGCGCTCGAAGCCCAGGCCTGACGAGGACTCCGCGCCGACGGCCAGCGACTGTCGCCGCGCGGCGATGGACCTGCTGGCGCGTCGCGAGCATGCCCGTGCCGAGCTGGAACACAAGCTCTCGGACAGGGGTTTTGCCGCCTCGCTGATCGAGCCTGTCCTCGACCAGCTGATCGATGACCGCCTGCTCGACGAGCTTCGCTTCGCGGAAAGCTTCGTGAGCAGTCGTGCGCGTCGGGGGCAGGGGCCGGTGCGCATCAAGGGCGACCTGCGCCAGCGCGGTGTGGCAGAGGGGCTGATCGAAACGGCAATGGCCGGCGCCGGGATCGGCTGGGTGCACGAGGCCAAATCGGTACTGGCGGGCAAGTTCGGCGAACGGCCGCCTGCGGACTACACCGAATGGGCCCGCCGGGCGCGCTTTCTACAGTATCGTGGCTTTACCATGGAACACATTCACGCGGCGCTGGATGAGACGCCGGACTGAAAAGTACGCAAGGGACGCAAGAGTCGAGCATGAAAAGCGCTGAGTTACGCAAGGCATTTCTGGACTTTTTCGCCAGTCGTGGTCACGAGGTCGTGCCCAGTGCCTCGCTGGTGCCAGTCAACGATGCCACGCTGCTGTTCACCAATGCCGGCATGGTGCAGTTCAAGGATGCCTTCCTGGGTCGCGAGCGTCGCGAGGTGCCGCGCGCGGTGAGTTCCCAGCGCTGCGTGCGAGCCGGTGGCAAGCATAACGACCTCGAGAATGTCGGCTACACCGCGCGGCACCACACCTTCTTCGAGATGCTCGGAAACTTCAGCTTCGGCGACTACTTCAAGCGCGAGGCCGTAGGCTTCGCCTGGGAGTTCATCACGCAGGTGCTGGGCATCCCTGCAGAGAAGCTCTGGGTCACGGTCTACCACGACGACGACGAGGCCGCGGACATCTGGCTCAACGAGATCGGCATCGATCCCCAGCGCTTCAGCCGCCTGGGTGAGAAAGACAACTTCTGGGCGATGGGTGATACCGGGCCGTGCGGACCGTGCAGCGAGATCTTCTACGATCACGGAGCGCATGTGCCAGGAGGGCCGCCCGGCTCACCGGACGATGACGGCGATCGCTACATCGAGATCTGGAACCTCGTGTTCATGCAGTACGACCGTGCGGACGATGGCACGCTCACCGCGCTGCCAGCGCCGTCGGTGGACACCGGCATGGGTCTGGAGCGCATCGCCGCGGTGATGCAGGGCGTGCACTCGAACTACGACATCGACCTGTTCGCAGCGCTGGTGCGTGCGGCCGCCGCGGCGGTGGGTACGCAGGCCCTGGACGCTGACTCTCTCAAAGTCATCGCCGATCACATCCGCGCGGTGAGCTTCCTGATCGTCGATGGCGTGCTGCCTGCCAACGAAGGTCGCGGCTATGTGCTGCGACGGATCATCCGCAGGGCGATCCGCCACGGCTACAAGCTGGGTCAGCAGCAGCCGTTCTTTCACACCCTGGTCGGCCCGCTGGCCGAGCAGATGGGTGAGGCCTACCCGGACCTGGTCACTCAGCGCGCGCATGTCGAGAAGATCCTGCGCCAGGAGGAGGAGCGCTTCGCCGAGACGCTGGACGCAGGCATGGGGTTGCTCGAACAGGCCATCGCCCAACTCGATGGATCGGAGATACCCGGTGAGACGGTGTTCCGCCTCTACGATACCTACGGTTTTCCGGCGGACCTGACAGCCGACATCGCACGTGAGCGTGGACTGGCGATCGACAACGCAGGGTTCGAACAGGCGATGGCTGCGCAACGCGACCGTGCGCGTGCGGCCAGTCGGTTTGGTGCCGGGCAGGGCGGGGCACTGACGCTGGACGCCAGCACGCAGTTCAGCGGCTATACCCGGACCAGCGACACGGGTCGTGTGGTCGCGATGTTCCGTGACAATCAGCCCGTGGGTGAGCTCGGCACCGGTGAGTCTGGCGTTGTGGTGCTCGAGCGCACACCGTTCTACGCCGAAAGCGGCGGCCAGGTGGGTGATCGCGGCGCTTTGCACGGGGAATCCAGCTGCTTCGTGGTCGATGACACGCGCAAGCTCGGCAACGCCTACGGGCACGTCGGTCGGGTGAGTCAGGGCAGGCTCGGCGTTGGTGACACGCTCCGGGCCGACATCGACACTGCGCGTCGCGACGCCACGATCCGCAATCACACCGCCACGCACCTCCTGCATGCGGCGCTGCGTAAGGTGCTCGGTGCGCATGTGCAGCAGAAGGGCTCACTGGTCGCGCCCGAACGCCTGCGCTTCGACTTCTCGCACTACGAGCCGGTCAGCGACAGCCAGCTCATCGAGATCGAGGATCTGGTCAATGCGCAGATCCGCGCCAACGATCCGGCAGAGCTTGCCGAGATGGCCTTCCAGGAGGCCATCGACGCAGGCGCCCTGGCCTTCTTCGGCGACAAGTACGGTGACAAGGTGCGCGTGCTTCGCCTCGGCGAGTTCTCCACCGAGCTGTGTGGCGGTACGCACGTCGAGCGCGCCGGCGACATCGGCCTGTTCAAGATCGTCAGCGAAGGCGGTGTGGCCTCCGGTGTGCGCCGGATCGAGGCGGTGACGGGTGCCGGTGCGCTGGCCTGGGTACGCGCCGGTGAGCAACAGCTTGCGGCGGTGGCACA
>JBGTIC010000246.1:0-9608 GCA_041745895.1 Gammaproteobacteria bacterium | reverse complement strand
CGCCGCCGAAGTATTTGGCGCCGAAACGCCGATGGCGGTACTTTCGGGTCCGACGTTTGCACGCGAAGTGGCGGCCGGACTGCCCACGGCGATGGTGGTGGCGGCGCGGGATTCGGACTTCGCTGTCAGCCTGGCGCAGAGCATCAGCGGCGAGAGTTTCCGCGCCTACCTGTCCAGTGATCTGGTCGGCGTCGAGGTCGGCGGTGCGGTCAAGAACGCGCTGGCGATAGGTGCGGGGATCTCGGATGGACTGGGCTACGGGTCGAACACCCGCATTGCGCTGATCACGCGCGGCTTGAACGAGATGACGCGCCTGGGCATGGCTTTGGGTGCACAGAAGGACACGTTCATGGGATTGGCCGGCATGGGCGATCTGGTGCTGACCTGTACCGATGACCAGTCGCGCAACCGGCGAATGGGGCTCGCGCTGGCCCATGGCGCGCGCGTCGAACAGGCGCAGACATCGATCGGGCAGTTGGTCGAAGGCGTTTTTGCCGCCCGCGCCGTGCGCGACGTGGCGATGCGCCATGGCGTGGACATGCCGATCATTGAGCAGATTTACCGGGTGATTCACGAAGGCGCGGAGCCCCGAAGTGCCGTCTCCGCGCTGATGGGGCGGCGCCTGAAGGCCGAGGATGGCGCGTCGGTAACCTCGTGGAGCCAGTCGCCTGACTAGCTTCAGGTCATCTCCGTCCGCCCGCCCACGGCACAAGTAAAAAAACAACAAGCACGAATCCAACCTCGCCGCGGAGACGTATTCGCTGTGGTCCGGCTGACAGGCCACAGCAGCAGGTTTGCGCAAGTCGTGCCATGCGTGTTAAACATTGCCGCAACATCCACTGATTCAGTTGTTGTGTATGCGAGACAGCCACCGGCGGCGCGGGGTCGCCGCCCCGAAAAACGATCATCCGAAGAGGAGCCAGACCATGAAGCGGAACGTCATTCTAAGATTGAGCATCGTCGCTGCGTTCGCGCACGCGGGCAGCGTGCATGCACAGACCGACACCGGCTCCGGGGCGCGCGGCGCACTCGAGGAAATCGTCGTGACCGGTACGCGCGTGGCCAACCGCTCGGCCACTGAAACATCGGTCCCGGTGGACATCGTCACTGCCGAGTCGCTCTCCTCAATCGGCGTGAGTGAACTCAACCAGGCCCTGTCGGTGGCGCTCCCGTCGTTCAATTTCCCGCGGCCCGGGCTCGCCGATGGCACGGATACCGTGAGGCCTGCCACGCTGCGCGGCCTGGCACCCGACCAGACGCTGGTGCTGGTCAATTCCAAGCGCAGGCACGCAGCCTCGCTGGTCAACGTCAACGGCACGGTCGGTCGCGGCTCCTCGGCCGTGGATCTGAACACCATTCCCACGGCCGCCGTGCGCTCGATTCAGGTCCTGCGCGATGGCGCATCGGCGCAGTACGGATCAGATGCGATCGCCGGCGTCATAAACGTGTTGCTGAAGGACGAGCGCGAAGGCGGCGGCCTGTCTCTGAGCTATGGTCAACGCGAATCCAGCTACACCATTCCGGTGGGCAGTCCGCCTGCCGGCGCCAATTACACCGCACCCTCTGAAATCACCCGCAGCCGTTCTGACGGCAAGACCATGACCTTCGGTGGCTGGAAAGGCTTCGGGCTGGGCGAGAACGGCTTTCTGACCGTGTCGGCCGAGTACAAGGAACAGGATCGCACCGAGCGCGGCGGGTTCGATGTACGTCGCCAGTACGCCCTGATGCCTGATAGTTCGTTCGACCCGCGCGAAACCACGTTCGATCGTTTCAGCGCCTGGTATGGCGAACCCGAGATGGAACAGTTCACGCTGTTTGCCAACGCCGGCGTCGAGCTGGCAAGTGGTGGCGAGGTATACGGCTGGCTGAGCTTCCAGGATCGCGACGCCGTGTCAGGCGGCTTCTACCGGCCAGCCAGCGATGCCCGCAATGTCGTGGAGATTTATCCCAACGGATTCCTGCCCCTGATCAACCCGACCGTGACCGATTACAGCGCGGCCATCGGCCGCACCTGGGCCGCAGGCGAGTGGGAGTTCGATGCCTCTCTTGTCTACGGCCGAAACAAGATGGAATTCGAGATCATCAACACCCTTAATCGCTCGCTGGGCCCCGCAAGTCCCACGGAGTTCGACGCGGGCGGTTTCTCGGCAAGCCAGCTGGTGGGTAACTTCTCGGCCGTGCGCAG
Source organism: Gammaproteobacteria bacterium (assembly GCA_041745895.1). Classification (GTDB taxonomy): domain Bacteria; phylum Pseudomonadota; class Gammaproteobacteria; order Steroidobacterales; family PWYM01; genus PWYM01. The sequence goes on along the minus strand of JBGTIC010000246.1, from coordinate 7,423 downwards.
CGTGCCGTTCGGCAATTTCGATTCGCCGGTGAACGTCGCGACGGGTGTCGAGATCCGGCAGGACCGGTACTCGATCTTTGCAGGCGAACCGGCATCCTATATCAACGGTGGCGTGCTGCTGCCCAACGGCAACCCCACCGCTTCGGGTTCGCAGGTGTTCCCCGGTTTCCGCCCGTCGAATGCAACCAAGGAAGACCGCATCGCACTGGGCGCCTACCTCGACCTCGAGGCCAACATCACACCCCAGTTGCTGGGTTCCGTGGCGCTGCGTGGCGAGCGTTATTCGGATTTCGGCAAGCGCCTGACCGGCAAGCTTTCGGCTCGATACGACTTCACCGACAACTTTGCGTTGCGCGGCTCGGTCCAGAACGGCTTCCGGGCACCCTCCCTGCAGCAGCAGTACTTCACCGCGACCTCCACCAACTTCATCAACGGCATTCCGTTTGACATCACGACCTTTCCGGTCACCGATCCTGTGGCGGTCGCCCTCGGTGCCACGGACCTCGAGGCCGAGAAGTCGGTCAATTTCTCACTTGGCACGGTGATGAACTTCGGCGATGTCACGGTGACCATCGATGCCTATCGTATCGACATCGATGATCGTATCGTGCTCTCCGAGAACCTGACACAGGCGAACGTTCGTGCGTTCCTGGAGAGCGAAGGTTTCCTGAGCATCGGCGGCGGGCGCTTCTTCCTCAACGGGGTCGACACCGAGACCACGGGCGTGGACATCGTGGTCAACTGGCCGCTGATCACCGACACTGTCGGGCGCTTTGATATCACGCTGGTAGGCAACTTCAACTCCACCAAGGTCACTCGTACGCCCACCACCCTGCCGCTGGAGGCGCTCGATCCGGCCCCCGTGCTGTTCGACCGGGTGAATGTGCTGACCTTCGAGGAGGGCACGCCAGACGACAAGTTTGCCGCGATCGTGGGCTGGGATACCGGCCGTTTCGGCGCCAACCTTCGCGCCACCCGCTATGGTTCGGTGTTGTCACCCCAGTCGAATCCGGCGAATGACTTCACTTTGGGCGCCAAGACGCTGGTGGATATCGAGGCGCGCTACGATGTCACCGACACCGTGCGCGTATCGGTCGGCGCGGACAATGTGTTCGACCGCTACCCGGATGCCAATCCCATCAACCTCAACGGCACCGGTGCGACGCCATTCTCCAACTACTCACCGTTCGGCCGCTCCGGGCGATTCATCTACGGACGCATCTCTCTGGATTTCTAGGCTCCGGTATCGCTGTGCTGAAACAAAAACCCCCTGCTCGCAGGGGGTTTTCGTTTTACGCGCCTGAGAAGCCCAGCTGTCGCCACGCTTCGTACACGGCCACAGCGACCGCATTGCTGAGGTTGAGGCTGCGCTGACCCGTGCGCATGGGCAGGCGCAGCGTCTGGTTCACGCGGGGATCGGAGAGGACCTGTGCGGGCAAGCCACGGGTTTCCGGTCCGAACATCAGGGCATCGCCGCGGCGATAGGCCACCGTGCTGTAGCACCGGCTTGCACGGGCGGAGAACGCGAAGACGCGGGTGGGGTTCAAAGCGGCAAGGCAGGTGGACAGGTCTTCGTGAACGCTGAGCTGCGCGAACTCGTGATAATCAAGCCCGGCCCGGCGCAGACGCGGCGCATCGAGCGTGAAACCCAGCGGCTCGATCAGGTGCAGCGCTGCACCGGTGTTCGCGCACAGGCGGATCACGTTGCCGGTGTTGGGTGGAATTTCCGGCTGGTAGAGGATGACGGCAAGCACGCCTGCCATTGTCTCGCGTGGATCGGGTGTCGCGCCAGCGCACGACGGCGGACCCACGCCACAGGGCGTTTGCGCCTGCGAGGTGCCGGCATGAGTCGGGGCAGGCTAGAATGCCGCATTCCGGCCCGCGGGATTGGCGAGCTTGTTTGACTCACATGCGGAGGTATCAGGTTCGTTGAGCGTTCATAACCCCGTCAACCCGCTGGGCCTGCAATTCTGCGGGCTGGCCTTCGCCTCTCCGATCGTGTTGTTGTCCGGCTGCGTGGGCTTCGGCGAGGAGTACACGCGGGTCGTGGGGTTTTCCAATCGCGACGTGGGGGGCATCGTGCTCAAGGGCACGACTGCCGAGCCGCGACTTGGTAATCCGCCACACCGGATCTGGGAAACCCCGGCTGGCATGCTCAACGCCATCGGCCTGCAGAATCCCGGTGTCGAGCGTGTGGTGCGTGAGATCCTGCCCACACTCGATTTTGCCGAGACACGATTCATCGCCAATGTCTGCGGCTCGACGATCGAGGACTACGCAGAGGTTACCAGGCGCTTCGATGATTCACCTGTCGATGCGATGGAGATCAACATCTCCTGCCCGAACATCAAGGAAGGCGGCGTACAGTTCGGCAACTATCCCGACATGTCGGCGCGCGTCGTCGCGGCCTGCCGCGCTGTCACGCACAAGCCGCTGATCGCGAAACTCTCGCCGAACCAGACAGATATCCGCGAGAATGCCCGTCATTGCATCGAGGCCGGCGCCGATGCGCTGGCTGTGATCAACACCATCACCGGGATGGCCATCGACGTGGAGGCACGGCGGCCTGTCATCGGCAATATCCAGGGCGGGCTTTCCGGGCCTGCCATCAAACCGATTGCGCTGCTCAAGGTGCACCAGGTCTACGAGGTCGCGCGCAGGCACGATGTGCCGATCATAGGTCAGGGCGGCATTCACACCGCCGCCGATGCGCTGGAGTTTCTCATCGCCGGCGCCAGCGCGGTCGGCGTAGGCACTGCCCTGTTCTGCGATCCGCTGGTGTGTCGCAGCATCAATGCCGGCATCCTCGACTATCTTCAGCGGCATGAGCTTGCGTCGGTGAAGTCGCTGATCGGGACGCTGCAGACCGGCTGACCCCGGGTCTTCGCCGGAATAAGCGCAGGAACGCGCGAGCCGTTCGTGCGCTCAATCCAGCCCGAGTTCACGCATCTTGCGCGTCAGGGTATTGCGGCCCCAGCCCAGCAGTTTCGCCGCATCCTGGCGACGTCCGCGCACGTGCTTGAGCGCCACGCGAATCAACGTGCGTTCCAACGCCGGCAAAGCTTCATCGAGCAGACCGGCCTGGCCATTGCTCAGGCGCTGATCCGCCCACACCGACAGCCCATGGGTCCAGTCAGCAGCGCCGGTCGGTACCACGGTGCCACCAAATTCGGCCGGGATGTCCTCGAGGCGGATTTCGTTGCCCGGAGCCAGTACCGTCATGCGTCGACAGGCATTGACCAGTTCGCGCACGTTGCCCGGCCAGTCGAAGCTGCCTATCGCCTGTTCGGCCTCAAGGGCCAGACGCTTGGGCGAGATGCTCAACTCGTCGGCGGCGCGGGCAAGGTAGTGCCGCAGCAGCGCCGGAATATCCTCGCGGCGCTCGCGCAGCGGCGGCACCTGAATACGCATGACGTTAAGACGATGGAACAGGTCCTCACGAAAGCGTCCCTCGGTGACGGCGCGCGCCAGATCGCGATGGGTGGCGGCGATCACCCGCACATCGACACGGATCGCGCTCTGGCCCCCGACGCGGTAGAACTCGCGCTCGGCCAGCACGCGCAGCAGACGCGTTTGCAGCGCGGCGGACATGTCGCCGATTTCATCGAGGAACAGCGTGCCGCCGTCGGCCTGCTCGAAGCGCCCGATGCGCCGGGCGTCAGCACCGGTGAATGCGCCTTTCTCGTGGCCGAAGAGTTCTGACTCCAGCAGCTCCGCGGGAATGGCCGAGGTGTTCAGCGCGACGAACGGTGCCTCGTTGCGCGGCGAGTTGTCATGCAGCGCACGCGCCACGAGTTCCTTGCCGGTGCCGGACTCGCCGGTGATCAGCACTGTCATGCTGGCGCTGGAGAGCCTGCCGATGGCGCGAAAGACTTCCTGCATGGCCGGAGCGCGACCAATGATCGATGGATAGGCGGGGAGCGTCTCCGACGCCAGGCCGGCGCCGTTGCCGGCGGCCGCGGCACGGCGCACGAGATCGACCGCCTCGTCGATATCGAAAGGTTTGGGCAGGTATTCGAACGCACCGCCGCGATAGGCCGCCACGGCACTGTCGAGGTCCGAGTACGCTGTGACGACGATGATCGGGAAGCGGTGGCGCTCGCGCTTGAGTCGTTCCATCAACGCAAGGCCCGTCACATCGGGCATGCGGATGTCGGTGATCAGCACATCCGGGGCGTCGCCCTGCAGGGCGTCGAACAGTGCGTCGGCACGCTCGAAGACGCGGGGACGCATGCCGGCCTGCTCCAGCGCTCGCGCAAGCACCCAGCGCACCGACTCGTCGTCGTCTACGACCCAGACATGCAGCGGCTCAGCGCTCATTACGATTTTCCTGCAGCGGCAGGCCGAGGCGAAACACCGTGCGACCGGGGCGGGAGTCGAACTCGATCAGGCCGCCATGACGGTTGACCAGCTCCTGGGCAAGCGGCAGCCCCAGACCGGTGCCGGCCTCCCGGCCGGTGACGAGCGGATAGAAGATGGTTTCCTGAAGCTCCTCGCTGATGCCCGGGCCGTCGTCTTCGATCTCGATGCTGGCGACCAGCCGGTGGCGAACACCCGCGAGGGTCACGTTGGAACGTGCGCGCGTGCGAAAGGTGATCGTGCCCGTCGCGCCGACGGCCTCCAGTGCGTTCTTGGCGAGGTTGAGCACCGCCTGGATCATCTGGGTGCGATCCAGTGCCAGCTGCGGCAGGCTCGGATCATAGTCACGCAACACCGCTACGCCCGGGGGGGCCTCTGCCAGCGTCAGGCGGTAGACATGCTGCAGCAATTCGTGGAGGTTGAGCATCTGGCGCTCGGGCATGCGCCCGGGGCCCAGCAGATCGTCGACCAGCCCCTTGAGGCGATCGGCCTCGCTGATGATGACCTGGGTGTATTCCACCAGTTCCGGGTCGGGCAGGGCGCGTTCGAGGAGCTGGGCCGCACCACGAAGCCCCCCCAGCGGATTCTTGATCTCGTGGGCGAGCTGGCGAATCATCAGTCTGGTGACGTTGCGCTGCGCGCGGAGCATGCTGTCGCGGCGAATCCGCACGCGCGGCGCCGCGTCGTGCAGCTCCACCAGCAGGGGACTGTGTCGGTCGCCTTCATTGATCGGGGTGACCCGGCAATCAACCACCAGCGCGCCCTGGCTGGTCAGCAGCCGGATCTCGCGCCGCGCGAATGAGTCGCCGGAGTCGCCAGCCCGGTGGATGAGTTCGGCCAGTCCCTCGTCGCGCTCCAGCACCTGGCGCAAGGGCAAGCCCACGGCACGTTGGGCACTGATGCCCAGCAGATTCTCGGCCGAAGCGTTCAGGTAGAGCAGGTCGCCGGCGGCACTGGCCAGCAGCACGCTGGTCGTCAGGCTGTCGAGCAGCCGCGAAGCCTCGGTCGCTGCGGGAAGCTGGGGCATCGCCGAGGCGATCATGGCGCCTGCGTCGCCATGGCGACGCGCGCGCGGATCAGCGCGGACGTTGCGGATTCTGGATGGAGGTCTGCTGAACGAAGAAGGTGATTTCCGGACTCTCGATCACCGGTGCGCCCGTGGCATCCAGAATCGCGGCGCGCAGGCGATGCTCGCCACGGTACACATCGGTGAGCTGAAACGCCGTGACATCCGGCTCGAGTCCCTCGATACGGCTGCCGTCGTAATACACCTCGACGCGATGGCCTCGCCGGAGCTCCGGTTCGACCCGCAGTGCAACGTTCAGTGTGCCCCCGATGTTCCACAAGGTTTCTTCCTGCCCCGGCTGGACAATGTCCAGCGAATCGTAGGGTGCTGCAGGCGCCTGTGGCTCGGCGGCTCTCAGCGGCGACGCCGGAAGCTGCGACGGTGCGTAGCCCGACGGTCGACGCAGCTGAATCTCCTCGGCACCTTCGCGCGGGCGATCCGAGTAGTGCACGACGCCATCGTCGTCCACCCAACGGTACGCCGTTCCCGAGGCGAGCCCAATGGCACACCACAGCAGCAAAAAAAGGCAGAGACCGGTACGCATGGGCTTAGCTTAGCGCGATTGTCCCTGCAACAACAGAGTCGCCACGGCGGCGGCGATCGGGGACTCGAGGAGCCTCGATCGCCGTCGCCAGGCAGACCTTACAGGCTGTAGTACATATCGAATTCCACCGGATGGGTGGTCATGCGCAGCCGCTGCACATCGGCGGCCTTGAGTGCCAGGTAGCCGTCGATCAGCTCGTCGGTCATGACGTCGCCGTGCTTGAGGAACTCGCGATCCTTGTCCAGCGAATCCAGCGCCTGATCGAGCGCAAAGCATACTGTGGCCAGGCCTTTTTCCTCTTCGGGCGGCAGATCGTAGAGATCCTTGTCCATCGCATCGCCCGGGTGGATCTTGTTCCGGATGCCGTCGAGGCCTGCCATCATCAGCGCGGTGAAGCCGAAGTACGGATTGGCGGTGGAATCCGGGAAACGCACCTCGATACGCCGGCCCTTCGGGTTGGCGATGTAGGGCACACGAATCGACGCCGAGCGGTTGCGCGCCGAGTAGGCGAGAATCACCGGTGCTTCGAAGCCTGGCACAAGACGCTTGTAGCTGTTGGTGCTGGCGTTGGTGAAGGCGTTGATCGCGCGCGCATGCTTGATGATGCCGCCGATGTAGTACAGCGCGGTTTCGGAGAGCCCGCCATAGCCGTCACCGGTAAACAGGTTCTTGCCGTCCTTGCCCAGCGACATGTGCACATGCATGCCGTTGCCGTTGTCGCCGACCAGCGGCTTGGGCATGAACGTCGCGGTCTTGCCGTAGCTGTGCGCGACGTTCTGCACCACGTACTTGAGGATCTGCACCTCGTCGGCCTTGGCGACCAGCGAGTTGAAGCCCACGCCGATTTCGCACTGTCCGGCGGTCGCCACTTCGTGGTGGTGTACCTCGGCGACCAGGCCCATTTCCTCGAGTGCCAGACACATGGCCGAGCGGATGTCATGCAGTGAGTCCACCGGCGGCACGGGGAAGTAGCCGCCCTTCACCGTCGGGCGGTGTCCGAGGTTGCCGTCTTCGAAGACCTTCTCGGAGTTCCAGCCGGCCTCGGAGGAGTCCACCTTGTAGTGCGAGCCGCGGATGTCGGAGGCCCAGCGCACGTCGTCGAAGATGAAGAATTCGTTTTCCGGACCGAAATAGGCGACATCGGCGATGCCGGTCGACTTCAGATAGGCTTCCGCGCGCTTGGCGCAGGAGCGCGGATCGCGGGCATAGCCCTGCATCGTCGAGGGCTCGATGACGTCGCAGCGCAGATTCAGCGTCAGCTCTTCGGAGAAGATGTCCAGCACGGCGGTGCCTGGGTCGGGCATCAGGATCATGTCGGATTCGTTAATCGCCTTCCAGCCGGCGATCGAGGAGCCATCGAACATCTTGCCGTCCTCGAAGAGTTCGTCGTCGACCTTGTGGTGGGGCACTGTGACGTGCTGCTCCTTGCCCTTGGTGTCCGTAAACCTGAGGTC
>JBGTIC010000245.1:0-18635 GCA_041745895.1 Gammaproteobacteria bacterium | reverse complement strand
CGGAACATCTCGTGTTCCATCTCGAAAATCTGGCGGGTCATGACGAATCTCTCCATGGCCTTCAGCGGCCGGTGAATGTGGCCTTGCGCTTTTCCAGGAATGCCGTGACACCTTCGCGACAGTCTTCGCTGTCGATGCACTGCGCCTGTAGTTCCGCTTCATGATCGATGACTTCGGCGAAACTCATCTGTGCGGCGCGGCGCATCGCACGCTTGGTCAGCGCCAGCGCGATCGGCGCACGCGCGGCCAGCGACTGCGCCCATAGGTGAGTCTCCTCGAGCAGCCGCTCATCGGCCACCACCCGATTGACCAGGCCAAGCTCCAGGCAGCGCGCCGAGGGCATGCGCTCGTTCTCAACGGCGATCTGGAACGCACGCCGGTAACCGATGTCACGCGGCAGCATCCAGTTGGCACCGCCGTCGGGGATCAGTCCGATATTTGAAAACGGCAGCAAGAGAAACGCACTTTGCGCCATCACCACCAGGTCTGCCGCCAGTGCAAAGCTCAGACCGATGCCTGAGGCCGAGCCCTGCACGGCACTGATCACCGGCTTGTCCATCTCGGCGATGGCCAGCAGCCCGGGTTTGTATTCCTCGCGCAGCTGGTGGCGCACCGCCGCGCCATCGGGGAACCCGGCTTTCAGGTCGGCGCCGGCACTGAACACCCGGCCGTTGCCGGCAAGCACGACGACGCGCACATCGGTATCATCGGCGGCGGCCTCGAGTGCAGCAGCCAGTTCCTTGCGTAAAACCTCGTTGAAGGCGTTCATCGCCTCGGGACGGTTCAGCGTGACCGTAGCGACACCGTCAGCCACGGCATAGTCCACAGTCTGGTAGCGGCTCACCAACAAGGCCTCACGACTTCGCGCCGGATGCGTAAAAAGGCTCGCCACGTTTCGCGCGGTCCTTGAGCCATTTCGAGGGTCGGAAGCGTTTGCCGTGACGACGCGCCAGTCGTTCGCATTCCTTGACGAACTTCCGGATGCCGATGGTATCGATAAACGACAGTGTGCCGCCGGTATACGGGGGAAACCCCCAACCGAAAATGGAGCCGATATCGCCGTCTTCGGCGCGGGTGATCACGCCCTCCTCCAGACAGCGCGCGGTCTCCAGTGCCTGGATGTAGAGCAGGCGCTGCGTCACTTCATCGGCATCGGGCTGCGCTTCGGCGTGCGGATAAACCTCTGCGAGACCCGGCCACAGGTGCTTGGGCGCATCGGCCGGGTAATCATAGAAGCCTTTGCCGAAGCGCTTGCCCTTGCGATCGAGTTCCTCGACGAACTTGCGGATCACGGGCTCACCGACGCTGGCCTCGTACTTGTCACCCATGTCCTTGCGCGTCTGTGAGGCCACCTTCCAGGCAAGATCCAGCGTGACCTCGTCGGTAACGGCCAGCGGTCCCACGGCCATGCCTGCGAACTTCGCTGCGTTCTCGATCAGGGCGGGATTCACGCCCTCGGCAAGCATCGCGATGCCTTCGTTGGTGTAGGTACCGAACACGCGGCTGGTGTAGAAGCCACGGCTGTCGTTGACCACGATCGGCGTCTTGCGGATGGCCGCCACGTAGTCGAGCGCCTGCGCGACGGTCGCCTCACTGGTCTTGTCGCCGACGATGACTTCCACCAGCGGCATCTTGTCGACAGGCGAGAAAAAGTGCAGACCGATAAACCGCTCGGGACGACGGCTGGCCTGCGCCAGCCCGCTGATCGGCAGCGTCGAGGTGTTGGAGGCGAAGATCGCCTGCTCACCCAGCACGCGTTCCGCTTTCGCCGTGACATCCGCCTTGATCTCGCGATTCTCGAACACGGCCTCGATCACGAGGTCACAGCCTTCCAGTTCATCGTAACTGACGGTCGGATGGATGCGCGCAAGGATCTCCGTGGCCTTTGATTCAGCCATTTTGCCGCGCTCGACACCCTTGGCCAGCAACCCTTCCGAGTATCCCTTGCCCTTCTCTGCGGCCGCCTGGTCGGTGTCCAGCAGTACCACCTGCTGACCCGCCATGGCTGAGACATAGGCGATACCTGCGCCCATCATGCCGGCGCCGAGGATGCCGAGTCTGTTGACTTCCAGGCGCGGCACATCGGCCGCCCGGTAGGCAAGCTTGTCGGCCTTCTGCTTGTTGACGAACAGCGTGCGCACCATGTTGTGCGACACCGGATCGCGCAGCAGTCCGGTGAAATAGCGCGCCTCGATCTTCAATGCGGTGTCCATAGGCACGATCGTGCCTTCGAACACGCTGGCCATGATGGAGATCGGCGCCGGATAGTTATGGCGGGCTTCCTTGGCCAGCATCGCGGTGCCCACCATGAAGGTCTGCACGGCCTTCGGGTGCATCGCGCCTGCTCCGCCGGGCACCTTGAAGCCTTGCTTGTCCCAGGGCTGCTCGGCATCCGGCGAATCCTTCAGCCACGCACGCGCTGCCGCGACCTCCTCGCCGGCGGGCACAAGCTTGTGCACGATCCCGAGCTCCGCCGCCTTGGCCGGCGCCACATGCTTGCCCTGCAGCATCAGCGGCAGCGAGGCCTCCAGGCCGATCAGACGCGGCAGCCGTTGGGTGCCTCCAGCGCCTGGCAGCAGGCCGACCTGCACCTCGGGCAGTCCGAGCACCGCCCGGGCGTTGTCACCGGCAACGCGGTAATGACAGGCCAGCGCGATCTCCAGCCCGCCGCCGAGTGCCATGCCGTTGATGGCGGCGGCAAAAGGCTTTCCACAGGTCTCCATGCGTCGCAGGATCAGCGAGAAGCTGCTCGCCTTCTCCAAGGCTGCCGCCACGTCATCCGTGGCGGCGACGAACATCTCATCCAACCCCTTGAGGTCGGCGCCGGCAAGAAAGCTGTCCTTGCCCGAGGTGATGATCGCGCCCTTGACGGTGTCGTCACCCGCCACCTGCTCGATGGCCTGTGACAGCTCGCTGACGAACTGCGGCGTGAGCACGTTCATGGAGCGATCTTTCAAATCGATCGTCAACGTGACGATGCCTTCGGCATCTTTCTGATAGTCGATGGTTGCAAACATATCGTTGGTATCCGTTGTGCTGGTGGCGCGTCAGATGCGCTCGATGATGGTCGCGGTGCCCATGCCGGCACCCACGCACAGATTGACCAGCGCCGTAGCGCGGTCGCGTCGTTCCAGTTCGTCAAGCACGGTGCCCAGCACCATGGCGCCCGTGGCGCCGAGGGGATGCCCCATCGCGATGGCCCCGCCATTGACATTGATGTCGTCGTGCGGGATATCAAGCTGCTGCATGAAGCGCAGCACTACCGAGGCGAAAGCCTCGTTGAGCTCGAACAGGTCGATGTCCTTCTTCGACATCCGGCAGCGCTTGAGCACTTTCTGCGCCGAGGGTGCCGGACCGGTCAGCATGATGGTGGGTTCGGAGCCGATCGAGGCAAAGCCCACGATGCGCGCCCGCGGCTTGATGCCAAGTTTGCGGCCGATCTTCTTGCTCCCCACCAGCACGCCGGCGGCGCCATCGACAATACCGCTGGAGTTGCCACCGGTATGTACGTGATTGATGCGCTCGACCTCGGGGTAGCGCTGCAGGGCCACCGAGTCGAAGCCGATCTCACCGGGCATCACGAAGGCCGGCTTGAGCATGGCCAGGTCATCCATCGTCGTGTCCGGACGCATGTGTTCGTCGTGGTCCAGCACGGTCATGCCCAGTGAGTCCTTCACCGGCATCACCGAATGCTTGAACCAGCCCTTCTTCCATGCGCGTGCTGCGCGACGCTGGCTTTCCACAGCGTAAGCATCCACGTCCTCTCGCGAGAAGCCGTACTTGGTGGCGATGAGATCGGCACCGATCCCCTGGGGTGCGAAATAGGTGTGATAGGCCACCCAGGGATCCGTCCCCCAGGCGCCTCCGTCGGAACCCATGGGCACACGCGACATGCTTTCGACCCCGCCTCCGATGACCAGATCGGACATACCCGACATCACCTGTGCAGCCGCAGAGTTCACAGCTTCCAGTCCGGACGCACAGAAGCGGTTGAGCTGAGTGCCCGGTACGCTCTGCGCGTAGCCGGCATTGATCGCGGCCACGCGCGCGATGTTCGCGCCCTGTTCGCCGACCGGCGTGACGCAACCCAGCACCACATCATCGAGCAGGCGCGTGTCGAGTTCGTTGCGATCACGCAGCGCCTTGAGCACCTGCGTGGTCAGCTCGATCGGAGTGATCTCGTGCAACGCGCCGTTGGGGCGGCCCTTGCCGCGCGGTGAGCGCACGTGATCGTAGATGTATGCCTCGGGCATGTCGGATGTCCTTTGTAGAAGTGTATTCGTGTCGTGGTGTCAGGAAGCCTTTCTGGACGCAGGTACGGCAAGACTGGCACGCAGCGCGCGCTTGAAGTCCTCGGCGATACCGTGAAAATCTATGGCGCCAGGTTCGACCAGCCACTGGTAGGTCGAACCGTAAATGAAGGCGCAGAACAGTTCAGCCTGGCGGGCGGGGTCCAGCGCCGGGTCGATCTCGCCGCGCGCGATGCCCATGTGCACCCAGTTTTCGACATCATCGCGCTGCTTTCTGAGCACCTCGGCGACGCGTTCCTTGAAACCGGTGTCGGGACCGATGCACTGATAGAACAGAATGTTCAGCGCCCGGATATGCGAAGGAGATTCCATCGCGAAGCGGTGCCAGCTGTCGATGCAGGTACACAGCGCCTCTATGCCGGTGCGCTGGCCGACGCTGCGCGTGAGTTCACCAAGCCAGCGCTGCGCCACCGCGCGGATCACCGCACGAAACAGACCGGCCTTGGACCCGAACCGGTACGTTGCCAGTCCGCGGCTGTAGCCAGCGCGCTCGCCAATGTCCTTGAGCGTGGCCTTCTCGATGCCTCGTTCCACGATCAGCTCGACGGCCGCCTCGAGCATGCGCTGGTCCGACAGCGCCGTGCGCTCAGCCTGGCTGAGGCTGCTGCGCGGCTGGGGCTGGAGGTCTGTGGTCATCGAACTTCCTGATCGCTCATGATACTTGTTGGCGGCAAGCAAGTGAATCATACGCGCCTGGGCAGGCTGCAACAAGGGGCGGGTCACTCGGCCGGGACCACCCTGAGCACGCGCCCGTCGCGGCTGTCCGTGAGCAGGTAGAGCGCACCGTCGGGACCGCCGCGCACATCGCGGAAGCGCTCTCCAAGTTCATCGAACAGCACCTGCTGGGAGACCGGCACGCCCGCCTCGTCGAGCACGATGCGCCGCACATGCCGCGCAGCCAGCGCGGAGACGAACAGGTTGCCCTGCCACTGCGGGAAGGCCTCGCCGACATACAGCGCCATGCCCGACGGCGCGATGGACGGCGTCCAGTCCACCAGCGGCGGCTCCATGCCCGGCATCTGCGTGTAGGGCGTGATCATCGCACCGGAATAGTCGACGCCATGGGTGATCACAGGCCATCCGTAGTTGCGCCCAGCCTGCAGCAGATTGAGTTCATCGCCGCCACGGGGCCCGTGCTCATGGACATAGATTCGTCCGCTGGAGACATCGCGCACGATGCCCTGTACGTTGCGATGACCATAACTGTAGATCTCCGGCAATGCACCGGCATGATCGAGGAAGGGATTATCCTCAGGCACCGTGCCGTTGGCATGGATGCGCACGATGGTACCGAAATGGCTGTCGAGCTCCTGGGCGCGCTCGCGGTAGTTGAAGCCATCCCCCAGCGTGATCAGCAGCGTGCCGTCCGGCAGGAACAGCATGCGGCCACCGTAATGCACCGGAGTGCTCTGGCGCGGACTGGCCATGAAGATTTCCTCGACGTCGACCAGCGCGTTGTCGACGAGGCGACCACGAACTACTCGGGCTGCGTTGCCGCGACGATCCCCGTAAGCCATCGACAGATAGACCATGGCAGTGTGTGCGAAACCCGGGGCAGGCAACACGTCGAACAGACCGGCCTGACTGGCGACGAAGGCCTGCGGCACACCGGAGACCGGCTCAGCGAGCAAGACGCCATCGCGAATGACGCGCAGCCGACCTGCGCGCTCGGTGACCAGCATGCGACCATCAGCAAGGAAGGCAATCGACCAGGGATGATCCAGGCCCTCGGCCACGGTCTCCACGCGCCATGACTGGGCCGCCGAAGCACTGCCTGCGAGCAGGCCCACCAGTAACGCAATCAAGACGACAGTTCGGTGCAACATGATCTTGGCTCCCTGTCCAGGCTTCAGGCATAGTCCACGTCCAATCTTCCCTGATGAGGATAGCGCAACATGCGCGCGATCGGTGTCATCGTCATATGGCTGCTGGCCGTGCTGATCGCAACGGTGCTGGGCAGCATCGTGCAGACGCAGTTCAACCTGGCCGCGCTGACAGGGCTGGGGGTAGACATCAGCGCTGCCACACGACTGCGCGCCACCGTGCACGACCTGACAGGCTTCACACCCCTGTATGGCGCAGTCATCGCCGCAGCTTTTCTCGTGGCCCTGCCGCTCGCATCGTGGCTGGCGCGTCGCTGGCCCGGTCTTCGCACCGGGCTGTATCTGCTGGCCGGCAGCCTGGGCATACTGGCTGCGCTGCTGCTGATGGCTGCGGTGATGCCCATCACGCCAGTCGCCGCCGCACGAACGTTATCAGGTTTGCTCGCGCTGGCCGCCTGTGGGCTGGTCGCCGGCTGGACGTTCGCGACACTGCACGGGTCTTCGGAACGCAAGGCATGAAGGCCACAGCGATCGACATCCGCCCGATCTTCGCCACGCCCCTGGCAACGCTCGAACTGGCCGACGCCCAGACCCTGAATCGGGAACTCGAGGCACTGCTGTGTGCCCGCGAAACCGACGCGCATCGCAACCCCGAGCCCACTCATGTGCCGCAGAACGAAGTATTCGAGAGCGACTTCAATCTGTTCCACTGGCACGAAGGCTGTATCGCGCGCCTGCGCCACTTCATGCTCGGCGCTGTGGGAGAAGTAGTTGCCGAACTCAACGGCTATGGCCGCGAGGAGATGGCGCAGCGCAGCGTGCAGGCTCAGGCCTGGTATCACATCACCCGCCAGGGCGGATCATTCGTCGCGCACAATCACCCCATGGCCTCGTGGTCGGCGGTCTACTGCGTGCGCGCGGGAGAAGAGGTTCCCGAACGGCGTGACAGCGGCGCGCTGCGCTTTCTCGATCAGCGGCCGGGCACGAACATGTATCTGGATGCCGGTAACCTGCACCTGCGTCAGCCGTACAGCTTCGGTCATTTCGCCGTGCGTATGCGACCGGGCCAGCTGGTGATCTTCCCCGCCCACCTGATGCATGAAGTAGCTGCATTCATGGGCCCCGACCTGCGCATCACGGTTGCGGCCAACTGCTGGTTTCCGCGACCGGCCTGACCGGACAACGCTGGCTGCGGGAGGCAGTTTTTCAGCCGCTGGTCCGGCGCAGCACCATCGCCGAACCGATGCCTGAGGCCGCAGAAGTCACCAGCAGGCCGGTGTCGGCATCCCTTGCATCCATGGCATCGAGCAGTGTGGAGAGCAGGATTGCACCGCTCGCACCCAGCGGATGACCCTTGGCAACATGCCCACCGAAAATGTTGACCTTGTGCTCATCCACCGCCGCGTCGCGGAGGAACAAAGCCGGCACGACAGCAAAAGCCTCCATGTACTCGATCACATCGATGTCATCGAGCGTCATGCCGGCGCGCGCAAGCGCACGCTGCATGGCGTGCCGACCTGCTGTGAGTCCGAGTACCGGATCACCCCCGGCTTCCGCATGGGCAAGCACCTGTGCTCGCGGGGTGCACCCGCGACGCGCGCCCGCCTCGGCGCTGCCCAGCACCGCAAGCCCTGCACCATCGGCCATGCCTGGACAATGCACGACCGTGTGCAGGTGCTCCACGCGCTCCATGCCCAGTGCTGACTTCAGCACGGAGGCATAGGCCTTGCCCAGCTCGCCGAATGCCGGTGCGAAGCCCTGCAGCGCTTCGAGTGTGAGCCCATCGCGGACATACTCATCGCGCGCCAGCAGGAGGTTCCCATCGGCATCGACGATCGGGATTCGCGACTTCTGCGTGTCATCGTGTTCGGCCTGCACGGCACGGGCGTGGGATGTCAGGGTCACGGCATCGAGTTGCGCGCGCGTGATGCCCTCATGCATCGCCAGTACATCGGCTGACAGTGCGACCGGGATGTAATGCAGCGATGCCGAGACTTGAGGATCTGTGTAGTAGCTCGCGCCATCGCCCATGAATGGTACCTGCGACATGCTCTCTACGCCGCCCGCCAGCGCAAACTCGGCATTGCCGGCGGCAATGCGGTCAGCCACCCCCGCCACCGCACTGAGACCCGATGTGCAGTAGTTGTTGATCGACCAGGCACTCGCCGTTTCGGGCAGTTCGCAATACAGCTTGCTGACCAGTGCGATGTGTCCACCCTGTGCGCCGATCTGCCCGACGCAGCCCAGGCTCAAGTGATCGACATCGCGCAGGCCTTCGCCATGGCTCGCCACCAGCGCGTCGGTGAGCTGGCGCACCAGTGCGACCGGCGCGACCTGTGCCAAGGTGCCCGATGGCTTGGCCTTGGCGCGCGGCGTACGCAATGCATCGAAGATGAAGACTTCCGTCATGTGCAAGGTTTTACGTCGCGGGCTGGTTCAGTCGTCGGCTTCCACGACCAGACCACGGCGCTCGAGCAGTGGCTGGATCGAAGGGACGGCGCCGCGAAACTCGAGGTATGCCTCCATCGCATCCCGGGATCCACCCACGGCAAGCACGGTATCGCGCAGACGCTGGCCAAGTTCGCGATCGAACAGTCCCTGCTCGCGAAAGGCTTCGAAGGCATCGGCGTCGAGCACCTGAGCCCAGATGTAGCTGTAGTAACCGGCCGAATAACCACCCGGGAAGATATGGCTGAAATGGGTGCTGCGATGACGCGGCAGAATCTGCGGGACGAGCCCGCGCTCGGTCATGACCTGATCTTCGAAGCCGATCGCGTCCTCGATCATCGGTGCGTCGGCGCTGCGCGTGTGCCAGGCCATGTCGACCAGTGACGAGGCCAGATACTCGGTGACAGCAAAGCCCTCATTGAAGCGTTCGGACGCCAGCATGGCCTCCAGCAGCTCTGTCGGAATCGGCTCGCCGGTTTCGTGATGCCGCGCGAATTCGCGCAGAAGCGCAGGCTCGGGCACCCAGTTCTCGAGCAGCTGCGCAGGCAGTTCGACGAAGTCGCGGGCCACCGAGGTGCCCGCCAGGCTGGGAAAGTCGACATCAGAGAACAGTCCATGCAGGGCATGACCGAACTCATGGAACAGGATGCGCGCCTGCTCGTAGGTGAGCAGCACCGGCTCATCGCCGGAGGCCGGGCCGAAGTTGCTGGTGTTGGTGACGATGGGCGCTGTGTCGCGCATCCGCGACTGCATCTGGAAGGAACTCATCCAGGCACCGAAACGCTTGGAAGGACGCGTCAGGAAATCGAAGTAAACCAGCCCCATGCCACGACCGTCGGTATCGAACATCTCGAAGACCTGGACGTCGGGGTGATACACCGGGACATCCTCGCGGGCTTCGAAGCGCACACCCCACAGCCGCTCGGCGAGCAGGAACGCACCGTCACGCACACGGTTGAGTTCGAAGTAAGGCCTAAGCGCCTCGCTGTCGAAATCGTACTCCTGCGCCCGCACGGATTCGGCGTAGTACCACCAGTCCCAGGGTGCCAGCTCGAAGTCGCCCCCCTGCGCATCGATCTGCTGTTGCAGGCGTTGTGCCTCGGCGCGAGCGTTGGCCAGCCCCGGCGCCCACAGGCGTTCGAGCATCTCCATGATCGTATCGGGATGGCCCGCCATGTTGTCGTCGGCAACGAAGTGCGCGTGGGAATCGAAACCGAGCAGGCCGGCACGCTCGGCACGCAGCGCGGCAATCTCCCCGGCAATGCGCGAGTTGTCGAACTCGTTGCCGTTGTTGCCGCGATTCTTGTAGGCGCGGTAAATCGCCTCGCGCAGCGGACGGTGTCCTGCGGACCCGAGCACACCGAACACCACAGGCTCGGCCAGCGTGAACGCCCAGCCCGACTCATGGCCGCGCGCCTGCGCCTCGCTGGCTGCCCGTTCGAGGAGATCCGCTGCCAGGCCAGTCACGTGATCCGGATCGCTGACGTGGTGGTGGAAGCCGGAGCCATCCTCGCGAAAGTTGTCCTGATAGCGATTGCTCAGACTCGCCAGTGACTGGTTGATTTCACGCAGGCGGGCCTGGCTTTCTTCAGGCAATGCCGCGCCTGCACGCAGCATGGCCGAATGACGGCGCTCGAGCAGGCGTGCCTGCTCGGCGGTCAACTCCAGACGCTCGCGCTGCTCGTACAGGGACCGCACGCGGGCAAACAGCGCCGGATCCAGCAGAATGGCGTCTTCGTGAGCCGCCAGGCGCGGTGCCATTTCCCGGGCGACGGCCTGCCGTGCATCGTTGCCATCGGCATTATTGAGCTGGAAGAACACCCGCTGGGCCCGCTCCAGTTGCGCGCCGCTGCGCTCCCATGCCGCCAGCGTGTTTTCGAAGGTCGCAGGCTCAGGATTATCCGCAATGCGACGGATCTCGCCGAGCGCGGTGGCCATGCCCTGCTCGATCGCCGGCTGGAAATGTTCATCGCGAAGTTGTGTGAAGTCAGGCGCGCCATAGGGCAGCGTGGATTCGACCAGCAGCGGATTGGACGTGCTGGCCGACACTGTCTCATCGGCGACCTGCGGCTCGGTGGGCCCGGAACAGGCGCTCACGATCAGTGCAGAACTCAATAACATGGAAAGTGCCTTGGCTTTCATCAAGGGCTCCCGGGAAAGCGGTAAACGGGGGTCGCAGAAGCGCGAATGTTCCTATTGTACAGGCTCTGGTCGGCGCCCACCTGATCCCACCCGGGCGGCCTGAAATCAGCAGGGCGAACACGTGCTCGCCAGAGCCGTCGTCACACAGGATTACGGCCCCCGGAGGCGGCCGCATCGGTCGCGCAGGTCTTCGATTGGGTCAGTCGAAACGCCAGTTGAGCGTCGCGCCATACATCCTCGGCGCACCGATCACGCCGGCGGCGTTCTGCGTCAGGTTGAACGGACCGCGACCGTCGATGGCCTGGGTCACGTACACCTCGTCGGTCAGATTCTTGCCCCACAGCGAAAACTCGAGGTTCTGGCGCTCGAAGCCCAGCGTGACACGGGCGTCCACCAGACCCAGCGAGCCGTCAGCGGCCACGGCATAGTTGTCGGCCGTAAAGAAGATGCCGCTGCGATGGGAGTATTCGCTGTGCAAAGTCAGGCTCAGCGCGTCATTGAGCGCGGTGCGCCACGTGAAGCCCGCGTTGGCACTGGTCTTCGGAGAGCGTGTCAGTCGATTGCCGCTGAAGTCATCTCCGGCCTCGTTGATGAAGTTCTTGTACTCGGCATTCAGGTACGCATAGCTTCCAAACACGCTCAACCCTTCGGCCAGCACCGCAGTCAGTTCGAGTTCCACACCCTTGCTCTCGGCATCGGCCGCGTTGTCGACGATCAGCCGTGCGCCATCGACCAGCTGGAACACCTGAAGATCGGTGTAGTCGATCAGGAACGCACTGAGGTTGGCGCGCAGGCGGCGATCCAGCAGTTCGGACTTCATGCCGACTTCGTAGTTTCTCGCCTTCTCCTGGTCAAAAGCCGTGACCGCACCTTCAGCAGTGGGCGATGTGCCATTGTAGCCACCCGACTTGAATCCTTCGGCGTAACTTGCGTAGAACATCAACTCGTCAGCCAAACGCCAGTCCAGCGCCACCTTCGGTGTGAATGCGCTCCAGCTTTCGCTGGCCTGCACATCATAGGGCGCTTCCAGAAATCCGCCCGTCGGATCGAAGCCTGCGGTTCGAACCCCCGAGTCCTTGTCCTCATAGGTATAGCGCGCGCCAGCCGTCAGGCTCAGCGTGTCGCTCAAGGCGTAGGTGAACTGGGAAAACAGCGCGTAACTCGTGGTGCGGTTCTCCTGGAAGTAAAACACGTTGAAGCTTGGCAGCACCCCTGGAGGAAGCCCGAAAAAAGCCGCGAGAGGGGCGTCGTTCCCGGAGAAATCGTTGTTTTCCAAGCGATCGATGTCCGCGCGGTACCCATACACGCCCACGAGCCAATCCAGCCGGCCGTCCATGGCAACGTCGCCCAGCCGGAGCTCCTGTGACCATTGATCGATCTCGTCGGTGGCGCCACGAACCACCAGCGGTGCGTCCGAACCGCTGAAGTCTTCCAGTACATCGTATTCACCGTTGCGAAATGCGGTGATCGAAGTGAGCTCGCCGAACGCGGTTTCCATGCGTATGGTCGCGGAGAGTCCGAAAATATCGCGATCCTGGAAGCCGTCGACGGTTTTTTCGTTCAGAAAGGGGTCGGGACTGCACGGCGAGGCGGCAACCGGAGAGCCCGGCAGAAACCATGGGAAGAACGCGAACTGCTCGCCGAGGCACTCCCGGTTGTTGCCGGCGAGACGATCACGCGACCAGTCGGCGGCCAGCGTAATGTCCATTGTATCGGTCGGCGTGAACAGCAGCTGCCCCCGCAGCGTGACATTGTCCTCATCGGAGAGATCGTTACCTGTTGTAGCGCTGGTCGAGTAGCCGTCGCGCTCGAGCCATGAGGCGGTGAACTTGCCCGCGATGCTGTCGCTGATGCCGCCGTTGACGTAGGCGCGCAAGCCGCGCCGGTCGTAGTTGCCGAGCGTTGCCTCGACGCGGGCTTCGAACGCCTCGGTCGGGGGTGCTGTGACGATGTTGATCGCGCCGCCGACGACGTTCTTGCCATACAGCGTGCCCTGCGGGCCGCGCAGCACCTCGATGCGCGCAAGATCGAAGAAGTCGAAATCCAGCGTGCCCAGGCGGCCCATGTAGACCCCGTCGACGAATACGCCCACGGAAGCATCGCCTGCGGCCGACTGGTCGGTGGAGCCGATGCCGCGAATGTAGATTTCCGGCTGCACCGCGTTGAAGCGGCCCATGGTCAGACCGGGCGTGCGCAGGGCGATCTCGTCGAGCGTGCTGACGCCGGCGGCTTCGAGAAAACTTGCATCGAACGCAGAGATGGCAATGGGTACATCCTGAAGGTCCTGCGCGCGCTTCTGCGCGGTGACGATGATCTCGTCGAGCGCAAGTGTTCCGCGCTCCTGCGCAAGCGCCGTACCACCCAGTGACGCTGCAACCGCAGCGGCGATCAGGGTTCCTTGAACTTTCATACGCGTACCTCCCCCGAGCAGGCGCGCATGGCGCTCTGCAGACTCAAATGGCTGGCAAGTCTTGTTATGCAATGGACGATAAAAGTATGTTCCGGGCATATCGTCGTGTCAAGACAACATCTCGGCGCAATTCAGTGTGCTCACCAAACCCTTCCAAGTCGGTCAAAGTGGCAGGATGCATCACCGTTGTTGCTTGCGCGCAACGCGATGTGCCTGCCTCTGCAGGACGGGCACAACGCCGTGGGCATCGAGCGCGTCGCTGCATTCGCCGCAGACCACTGAAGCCTTGAGCGGCTGGCCGCAGGCCGTATGGGTCAGCAGCAGGGGTGGCCCGTCTTCCTGCCCGTACCAGCGATCCCCCCAGTTCATCAGCGCCAGCAGCAGCGGGTAGATGTCCCGCCCCTTGTCGGTGAGTCGGTAGTGCATGCGCACGGGACGCACCTGGTAGGCTTGCGTGACAAACACGCCGAGTTCGACCAGGCGGCGCAGCCGATCGGCCAGAATGTTGGGCGCCATCTGCAACGCCTCGCGCATGTCCTCAAAGCGCCGCAAGCCGAAAAACGCGGTGGCCGCCACCTGCGGTGTCCATCGATCGCCCAGCATTTCCAGCAGTTCCGGCGACACCGGCGTGCGCGTCGGCGGAGGGCCTTCCACGCTGCTGCGCCGTCGCCGTTTTTCGGCGAGTGGTTCCGTGCCGGCACCAGGCCCACGCGCATAGCGCACCTCGCGCACGTCGATCGCGCCCAGACAATGCCCGCAGACCATCTGCGGCACCATCAGTGCGTCGCAGCCGCGGTGGCGCAGCTTCAGTGCGGGCATGTCGGGCGGTGGCGTCCAGCGCTGCTGCCACACTTGTGCCATCAGTGCCGCCGGGAACAGGTCCAGCCCCTTGTCCGTCAAGCGATAGTCGTATCGTGGCGGATGGTCGCTGTAAGCATGGCGCTGCATGACCTCGTGGTCGACCAGATGCTTGAGGCGACTGGTGAGCGTGCTGCGCGCAATGCCAAGGCGGCGCTGAAAGTCATCGAAACGCCGCACGCCGAACCAGGCCTGCGGGAGGATCATGATGAGCCAGCGATCGCCGATCACGTCCAGGGCGCGATTGACCGAACTGGCCCGGATGAAAGCGCGATCAAACATGCGTGTCCTGCCGCCTGTCAGGCACGGGGGCACGGGTGTGCTTGCAAACCCCGAACCGCATTGCTAGCGTTGAGTCTCTTTACAAAAGTGACATTTTCGGAAGTCCATGTCCACAAGCATCTCCGCATTGAAACTCCGGCTGCGACTGCCGGGCATTGTCGCACCGATGTTCCTGATCTCCGGGCCGGAGCTGGTAGTTGCCGCCTGCCGGGCTGGCATGATCGCCGCGTTCCCGGCGCCCAATGCGCGCACGACCGACATCCTCGACGAGTGGCTGACGCAGATCAGCACCGCGCTGACCCCCGCCGACGCGCCTTGGGCGGCCAATCTCGTCATGCACTCGTCGTATGCGCGGCGTCAGGAAGATCTGGACCTCGTCGTGGGGCATCGCGCGCCGATCGTGATCACCGCGCTGGGCAGTCCACGCGATGCCGTCGAGGCGGTGCACGGTTATGGTGGACTGGTTTTTGCAGACGTCAACAGCGTCGAGTTTGCCGCCAAGGCAGCGAAAACCGGCGTCGATGGTCTGGTGCTCGTGGCTGCAGGTGCCGGCGGGCACACCGGTCAACTCACCGGCTTTGCTTTCGTGGATGCCGTGCGCGAATTCTGGGACGGCGCGATCGTGCTGGGCGGTGGCATCGGTACGGGACGCGGTGTGCGCGCCGCAGAAGTGCTCGGTGCAGATTTCGCCTATCTGGGCACACGCTTCATCGCCACCCGCGAAAGCCTCGCCAGCGAGGCCTATCGCGACATGCTTGTGGCCTCCAGCGCCGCGGACATCGTCTGCAGTGCCGCCATCACCGGTGTGCCGGCCAACTGGCTGCGCCCCAGCCTCGTGGCCGGGGGCTATGACACGGAGCGTCTCGCGACATCCAAGCCGGTCGACTTCGGCATGCCGCAGGAAGGTGCGAAGCCCTGGAAGAATGTTTGGTCGGCCGGCCAGGGCGTGGGCGTGATCCGCGAAGTCGTTGGCGTGGCCGATCTCGTGGCACAGCTTGCAGGCCAGTACGCTGCCGCGTGTGCGCTGCCGCCCGGGAGCAAGCTCGGCTCGCAGTCGCAGGAAACCTGGGGAGCCTCTGCATGACCACGGTCAAAGACAGCCGCATCCGCGAATTCACGGCCCGTGGCTGGTGGGGTGCGGATACCCTCAACGATCTGTTTGCCGCCGCGCTCATACGCTGGCCGTCGCGCGAGGCGCTCGCCGATCAGCCCAACCGCAGCGAGCTGTGTGACGGCAAGCCCCTGCGCCTGAGCTATCGCGACCTGGAGCGTCACGTCGCCGCGTGGACCCGGGTACTCGCCGCGCGGGGTATCGGGCCGGGCGATGTCGTGATCGCCCAGCTGCCCAACATCGTCGAGTTCGTCGTGCTCTACCTTGCGATCGCTCGGCGGGGCGCCATCATCAGTCCGCTGCCGGTGCAGTACGGCGCCCACGAACTTCGCATGGCCTCGCGCACGTTGCAGGCCAAGGCCTACATCACCGTCACGCGCATCAAGGACCAGCCCTTCGGTGCGCATGCCTTCGCCGAAGGCGTGTCGCTGGGCGCGCGGCTGTTCCTGGGCCACGACGTGCCTGAAGGCGGCGAGGGACTCGACGAGGAAATCACCGCCGCCCTGGATGACACCTCCGTACCGGCGCCGGTCGAGGTCGACGCCAACGACGTCTACACGCTCTGCTGGACCTCCGGTACGACCGGCACCCCGAAGGGCGTGCCGCGCACCTATAACCAGTGGCTGGCGATCGCATGGGCGACGTACGATGCCGCGGAACTGCGTGACGGCGATGTGCTGCTCAATCCGTTCCCGTTCGTCAACATGGCCAGCATTGGCGGCTTCCTGTTCAACTGGCTGCGCTGTGGCGCCACCATGGTATTGCACCATCCGCTGGACCTGCCGGTGTTCCTGCAGCAGATCGCCGCAGAAGGCACCACCTTCACGATCGCACCGCCGGCCCTGCTGAACATGTTGCTGAAGCAGGAGGAGGTACTCGCGCGCGTGGATCTGTCGAAGCTGCGTTCGATCGGTTCAGGTTCAGCACCCCTGTCGCCCTGGATGGTCGCAGGCTTCGCCGAACGCCATGGCGTGGACATCATCAATCTGTTCGGCTCCAACGAGGGCATCTCGCTGGTGGGCGGTGCGCGCGACATTTCGGATCCCGAGGAGCGCGCCGTGCTGTTCCCGCGCTTCGGCGTTGAGGGCATCGAGTGGAGTAACCGCGTCGCGGCGATGATCACGACCCGTCTGGTCGATGCCGAACGAGATCAGGTCATCACCCAGACTGGACAGGTAGGCGAGCTTCAGGTGGCAGGTGCGACGATTTTCGACGGCTACCTGGGGGATGCCGCAGGCAGCGACACGTTCACCGCTGACGGCTTCTTCCGCACCGGCGATCTGTTCGAGATCGCCGGCGACGACATCCCGCCGCGCTACTACCGCTTTGTCGGTCGCAGCAAGGACATCATCCTGCGCGGCGGCTACAACATCTCACCCGATGAGATCGACACCTTGCTGGCGGCACATCCCAAGCTGTCCGAGGCCGCCACCGTCGGTTACCCCGACGACACCCTGGGCGAAAAAGTCTGCGTGTTCGCTGTGCCCAAGGCAGGTGAGCAGATCGCGCTCGAAGACATCACCGGCTTTCTCGCAGCCCAGGGCCTGGCGAAGTTCAAGTTCCCCGAGCGCCTCGAGCTTGCTGACCAGCTGCCGCGCAATGCGCTGGGCAAGGTCGTGCGCGGCAAGCTCAAGGAGCGCCTGTAGCGTGACGGCCGCGCCCGCATGAGCATCACGCGCGAGCAACTGCTCGGCGGCTGGGATCTGCTCGACTGGCGCATCGAGGCCACCGGGGAGGACCTACCTGCCCACCCCTTTGGAGCAGATGCGCAGGGCCAGATCATGTACACCGTCGACGGCCGCATGAGCGCGGTGATCTCGCGGGCCAGGCGCAGGCCCCTGAGCACGCCCTCGCCGCGGCAGGCAAGTGCAGAGGAATGCCGCGACGCGTTCACTAGTTTTTTCTGCTATGCCGGCACCTGGCGCCTCGAAGGTGACACCGTGGTGCACCATCTCAGCCTTGCACTCAACCCGGCCATGCTTGGTACCGAACAGCGACGCGAGGCACGGCTCACCGGCGAGCAGCTCGAACTTTCGGCTCGTGAGGTCGTGAGCCGCGATCGCGAGCGTCATCACCGCATCCTCTGGCAACGCGCGCGGGCCTGACATGACCACAGATTACTTCACCGCTCACCGGGCCATGCTCGATGGCGCCCTGCAGGCGTTGGCGATGCGCTCAGCCTTCAGTGCATTCAAGGAATCACCGAGCACGCGTGTCCACGGCGAGGCGCCGCCACGCGAAGGCAAGGCCGCCTTCGAGGCACGCCTGGGTGCGCGCTTCGAGCTTGACCAGCCTTGCATCACCGGCTGGACCGGCGAGGAGGTGTCACCGTATACGGGTCAGTCGCTGGGTATCACCTATCCCCAGTGCGATCTCGATGCGCAGTTCGAGGCAGCCGAACGTGCCCTGCACCCCTGGCGCGAGGCGGGCCCGCGTGCGCGCACAGGCCTGTGCCTGGAGATGCTGGACAGGCTCGCCGCGCGCGCATTCGAAAACGCGCACGCCGTCATGCACACAGCGGGACAAAGCTACGCCATGGCGTACGCGGGCAGTGGCCCCAACGCACTGGACCGCGGACTCGAGGCGCTGGCGCTGGCCTGGCAGGCGCAGTCGCAGCTGCCCGGAGAGGCGACCTGGCGCAAGCGCTTTGGCAAGGAAGAGGTGGTACTGGAAAAACGCTACCGCATCATGCCGCTCGGCCCTGCAGTGGTGTTCTGCTGCGCAAGCTTTCCTACCTGGAATGCGCATCCCGCGATCTTTGCAAACCTGGCCACCGGCAATCCCGTGCTGGTCAAACCCCATCCAGGCTGCGTGCTGCCAATGGCCATCACGGTGGAAACCTTGCGTACCGTGCTTGTCGAGAACGGCCTGGACCCCAACCTCGTGCAGCTCGTCGTGGATACGACCCGCGAGCCGCAGGGCAAACACCTGGTGCGTCACCCGCGCACGGCAATCATCGACTTCACCGGCAGCGCACGCTTCGGCAGCTGGGTCGAGGCCAATGCCCAGGGACGCCCCTGCTACACCGAAACCTCGGGCGTCAATGCCGTGGTCATCGAGTCCTGCGATGCCCTGCCGGCCATGGCGGCAGCGATTGCCGGCTCGGTCTGCCTGTTCTCCTCGCAGATGTGCACCAGCCCGCAGAACATCTACATCCCCGCTGGCGGTATTCGCAGTGCGGCAGGACATCACAGTGCGCAGGAGGTAGGGTCGGCCATTGTCACGGCGATCGATGCCATCGCCGGCGCGCC
>JBGTIC010000244.1:0-12178 GCA_041745895.1 Gammaproteobacteria bacterium | reverse complement strand
CCACGCGTGGGAAGGCCTTCGGCAACCGACGCCGGCCGCCCTTGGCGCGCCGATGGGCCGGGACGGCCACGCTGCCCAGCAGATCCGGCTGTTCGATATCGGAGTCATCGCTCATGGCGGCTGCGGCTGCGGCTGCGGCTGCAGCGGCCTCGGCCTCGTTGAACACCAGCGCCATCTGGTCGACCGAGAAGCGCTCGCTTCTGGAGCCGAAGTGCTGGTGGCGGGCCAGTCGGATCTGCTCGAGCAGCTGCTCGATGAACAGCGACTGCTGCTCGAGCTTCTTCTGCTGTTCGAGGACCAGCGCACGCAGCTCGGCGACGCTGCCCGGCAGTGCTGGCGTGGCGCTCATCGTCTCGTGGTCGCTGTGTCTTTCGTCCATTTACACTACCCGGTGGTGCGGCAGAGATCCGTTGGCCCGGGTCACCGTCAGCGCATACCCGTCAAGCAGCCAGTTGATCTCCTGTAGGGTTAATTGCACCACGGTCTTTGATCCTGACAAGGGCCATTTGAAGCGCGAGTCCTCCAGGCGCTTCATCCACAGCACGAAGCCATTGCCCTCCCAGGCCACCAGCTTGACCAGCGTCCGGGTGCGATTGCAGAAGACAAAAAGATCAGCACTGAAGGGATCGGCGTCCAACTCGCCCTCGACAATCGACACCAGGCCATTGATGGCCTTTCGCATGTCGACTGGCTGGCGATAGAGGTGGATGCGCACATCCCCTGAGGGTCGGATCACGGCAGGCGCCTCGCCGCCAGAACCAGTCCTTCAAGCTGCTCGGATCCAAGCTCACCGTGGCACTCCAGGCGCACGCCGTTGGGCAGCACCAGGCTCACGCCTGAGGGGCCGTGCTGGTGCGACCACCCGGACGAAGCCTGAAGGGCTGCTCGCAGCCGGCGGGTCGAGCAGCCCGCGACTGCGAAGTATCCCCTTCCAGGAATACAGCTCCTTCGACTTCAGGCCCGTCGAGCGTGCATACTCGGCCAGGGTGCCGTCGAAGGCCGAAGAGGCTCGGATGTGATCTAGCCAGTACTGCTGGCGTTCGGTGATAGCGACGTCGCTCATGACTTGCTCCTCGTAAAGGAGCAATGAGCTTGCGTGGTTCGGTATCAGCCGAGAAGGGTGCCGGTAACGCACCGCTTACGATGTTTTCCTCTGGGGAGACGATCCGGCTGTGCGCGTCGAGCACTGATCAATGTTCGCGCTTACGACTTACGCCCGGAGGCCGCGACTACTGACTGCGCCAGGACTCGAGTTTTTCGCCCTTAAGCTTGATGACTTGGGCGAGGTGAGCGCGGTTATCCCCGTTCAACCAGAACGTTCAACATACTCGTGGCAGTCCGTGTCAAAGGTTTTTCTGATTGACCCGTCTCGAGAGCTGAGCGGCGCTTTCCTTGCGCTCGGAAAAGCGCTCGACGAGATAGTCGGCCCGGTCGCGTGTAAGAAGCGTGAACTTTACGAGTTCCTCCATGACATCGACGATCCGGTCATAGTACGGGGAAGGCTTCATCCGTCCGGCCTCATCGAATTCAAGGAATGCCTTGGCAACGGAGGACTGGTTGGGGATAGTGATGAGCCGCATCCAGCGGCCGAGAATCCGTAGCTGGTTGACTGCGTTGAAGCTTTGTGAGCCGCCGCAGACCTGCATGACTGCCAGGGTCTTGCCTTGCGTTGGGCGCACTCCGCCCAGTGCGAGAGGAATCCAGTCGATCTGCGTTTTCATGATGCCTGTCATCGCGCCGTGGCGTTGCGGAGAGCACCACACCATCCCCTCCGACCAGATCACCAGATCTCTCAGCTCCCGGACTTTCGGGTGGTCGTCTGGCGCTGCATCCGCGAGCGGGAGGCCTGCCGGATCAAAATGCCGCGTCTCGCAGCCAAACCGGCGCAGGATGCGCGCCGCTTCCTCATTGGCGAGCCGGGAAAATGACCGCTCCCGCAGCGATCCATGCAGCAGGAGGATCCGCAGAGGATGGGCTCTCGGGGGCGGCGCCAGAAGCGCGGCGCGGTCGATGTCCTGGAAGCTTGCCTCGTCGAGCGCCGGAAGGGATGTGTCTGGTTCAGTCAACGCGCTGCCGTTCCTTATCACTGGTCATGCTCCAACGTCATTGTAGCCCCGCTCGCCTGTATGTCGGCAACCACAGTGCTCGACCGGATGTTCCCATCACTGAACTAAAAATCGTGTTGCGCGGGATACCGTACATCGACGGGAACAGTGGCGTGCTATATCAAACTAGTGCAAGTAGGAGATTTTCAGCATGTCAAGGAACACCGTCGATCTGGACGCCGCAGCGGGACTATGGAATGGATGTGATCCGCCATGTCTTTCGCTTTACCAACCGACTCATAGAGATCACCCGGACAATCAGCAGGATCCGATACGATTCAAGAATCTGGTGAAAACGCTGGAGGAGTCGCTTGAGCAACAACTCGAGAGCGACGAGATCCAACTTTTGCTGGAACCCATGCTCGCCCTCTCTGACGATCGTGACTTCTGGAACTGCACCCATGACGGTTTGGCAGTTCTGCGTTCAAAGAACATGTTCCGTGTCTACCGGCTCCAGCGTCCCGTCCCCGAATTGGCGGTAGTAGCGGACAGCTTCCATACCAAGCCATTGCTGCGCATCCTGCAATCAGCGGATCGCTACCAGGTATTGGCCTTGAACAGGAATGAGATGAAGTTGTTCGAGGGGAACCGGGATGCCCTGGATGAGATCGTACCTGCCGATGGCGTGCCGCGCACGATCACCGATGCACTTGGTGAAGAACTCACCGATGCTCGGCTGACGGTCTCCGCGTATGGCGGCGGAGGTCCTGGCCAGGCGGGCATGCACCATGGCCATGGGGGCAGAAAGGATCAACTGGATCACGACGCAGAACGTTTTTTCCGGGCCATAGATCGTGCGGTCCAGGAACATCATTCCAAGCCCTCCGGCCTGCCGTTGATTCTCGCCGCTTTGCCGGAGCATCACCACATGTTCCACGAGCTCAGCCACAATCCACTCCTGATCTCCGAGAGCGTGGGAGTGCACCCGGACGCACTCGCCTCGCCCGACGAGTTTCGCAAGCGGGCCTGGAAAGCCTTCGAGCCTCGCTACCTTGCCCGCCTGGATGAGCTGGTGAAGACTTTCGGCAACAACCAGTCGAAGGACCTCGGCTCTGACAACCTGGCAGAAGTGGCAAAGGCGGCCGTGGGCGGCCGCGTGGCTACCCTGCTGATCGAAGCTCGAAGAGTGATTCCCGGCCGGGTCGATGCGTCGAACGGTGAGCTCGAACTCGACGACATCTCCCATCCTGAAATCGACGACTTGCTCGATGACCTGGGGGCCGTGACGCTCAACATGGGAGGTGACGTGGTCGTCGTGCCGACGGAACGCATGCCAACCCATACGGGCATCGCCGCCATTTACCGCTATTAGCCAAGGACTGCGACATGCAGATTCAAATCAACACCGATGACAATATCAATCAGTCCGATGCGCGGCCGGAGCAGACCGAAGCCTCGATCAGAGACATTCTGGACCGCTTTTCGGATCGGATAACGCGTGTGGAAGTTCACCTCAGCGACGAGAACAGCAACAAGAAATCCGGCACCGCTGATATGCGCTGCCTGTTGGAAGCCAGGCTGGAAGCCCTCCAGCCAATCGCCGTGACTGACGAAGCGGCAACCGTGGAACAGGCTGTGGAAGGTGCGGCCCGAAAGATGAGGCGGGCCCTGGACAGTACGCTTGGAAAGCGCCAAAGGCGCTGAACGCAGAAAGGACACCCGTGATTCACTACCAAGGTAGCGACTGCTGACAGCGCCAGGCCTCGAGTCCGTCCCGGTTGCCTTGCGGTCCGAGTGGGCCAGGAGGGATGAACTCTGGAGCGACGGGTTGGCGCGATTTGGTGGGCCGTTTCTCACCGGCGATGCGTTCACTGCCGCCGATGCTTTCTTCGCGCCGGCCGCTTTCCGGGTGCGGAGCTATTCGCCGCCCCTGTCGGCGAGTACGTCCCACGGATCCTCCGCGCTGCCGTCCATGCAGACATCGTATGCAGCCGCGCTGCAGTTTCTGATCGGCCTCAGGACTGCGTTTCCCTTCCAAGCATGTCTTCGACATAGAGCTTGTTCACCGCAACCATGGCCACCACGGTCAGCGGCGCGGCAAGGATCAATCCCAGTACGCCAAACAGCACCCCCATCAGGATCTGCACGGATATCATCAGCGCAGGAGCCAGGTTCACGGCCCGATGCTGGATCATCGGCACGACAAAGTTGCCTTCCACGTTCTGCACGATCAGGTAGAACACCAGCACGATGATGCCCACCTGGGTGCCTTCCGCAAATCCCACGATCACGATAGGCACAGCGGCAATCAGCGGTCCGAGGAACGGGATGAAGGTCAGCAGCGCAGTCAACACGCCGAGGCCAAGCCACACTTCCACGCCGATCACCAGCAGGCCGATGCTCACGGTGACGCCCAGCAGAAGCATGGATGCGAGCTGTCCCAGAAACCACCAGCGCAATGCGTGCGCGATGGCGCTCAGGGCGCGATCCATCCGCTGCCGAACGGGATTCGGAAACAGCTTCAGCAGGCCGACACGGTACAGCTCCGGGTTGAATGCGGCGAACAGCGCGATGGCCAGCAGCACGATAAGGCTGGAGACCGCGCCAAGCACCATCAGCGTGGCGGTCCCCACGTGGCCGACGACCGTACTGGCGGCATCCGCCAGCTGATCCGAGTTACCGTTGCCGCCCGCGAACAGCTGCTGCGCCCAGCCGAAATCGTCGAGCCTGTCGATTGCTGCGTCAATGAAATCAGTCGTGCGACCCCACAAATCGTCGAACTGCTCGAGTAGCGGCGCTGCCATATACATGGCCAGGAATATAAGCGACGCCACCGTCACGACCAGCACCAGCAGCAACGACCACAGCCGAGACAGCGGGCTGTACTTGGCGAGCGCCGTGGACACGCCGTCTAGCGCCACGGCCATCAGCAATCCGGCGAACACCAGCAGCAGCACGTCGCCGGCGATCCAGAACAACATCCCCGTGGCTACGATCAGGAGGATAACGTCGGTGCGCAGCCAGCGCTTTTCGTGGTTGCGGACGGTCGAGGGGTTGCTGATCGAGGATGGAGCTTCGGGTTGTTCGGGCATGTGCAGCGTCTCCGTGCTGGAAAACCCTGCCCGCACAAAATGCGTCACCCCGGGGGGGAGTTTAGCACGTCTCCCCGGGATGCCCTCGGTTCAGCAGCCGCGCTCGATTGGGCGCAATCAAGCCCTCCCTGCACAATCGCAACTTCCCGATTGAGATCTACATACCAGCGGAACTGTGAGATGACGTCCATTCCGAGTAAGTTCTTTTGGGCACCTTCATCAACGCGGAACTCAGCGCTTTCAAGGGTGACGCCGGCAAACTCCAGTGCCGCGGCACGAAATATCTCGGACTCGAAGTTCTCTCGAGTCTTCAGGATCGTGGACATCGGCCGGGTCTCGGTGTCATCCGGCGGGCGTCCACCGAAGACGCGCTCGGCGGTAGCGCGGCTGATGGAAGAGTAGTTTGCCCCGGTAT
Source organism: Gammaproteobacteria bacterium (assembly GCA_041745895.1). Lineage (GTDB taxonomy): Bacteria > Pseudomonadota > Gammaproteobacteria > Steroidobacterales > PWYM01 > PWYM01. Next base: position 6,626 of record JBGTIC010000244.1, on the reverse strand, counting down.
CCATGAAGAACTCGACCTGCTGTCCGTCAACAGCCAACTCGAGCGTGATATAGCCCGATCCGGAGTGGGAAACATAGACTGGGACTTGCGTCCCTGCAGGCAGTCGGCGTGGAGGCGCGTCGAATATGGTCAACGTCAGCGCACACGGGTGCAGCTCAAACGGCCGTGGCGACAACGCGTCCAGACCCAGAACCCCGTAAATTTCCACACCACGCTCCCGGATATGGCCAAGGTCGGCCATCGCGACGTTTCGGTGCACTCTGATGCGCGCAGTAGAAAGGCGGTAGTCGTGGAGCGTGACAAGTTGGACCTCATCGGGCTGCTTATCGTCGCGGAAACCCGATAGCTCGAATCCGGGCGGCGCTGTCTCAATCGTCCCCGTGTGCATGGCCGGCACTTTCTCGAGAAATTCTGGGTCGACGACCGACATTGGAGCCCCGGTGTCGAGTCCCCACGCGAACCGCTCATCGCTCATCTCCACCGACACGAGCCAGTGACCTGTGAAGGCCTCCTCCAGCGGCACTATCGTGCGCACGGCCGGCTGACAGGCCGCAATCGTGGTAAAGCCCCCAAGGAGTGCCAGTGCGCGGATGAGCATCGCGCATCGCGGCCAAGCGTGGCGAACGAGCACTGGCAGCGCAAGCATCAGTATTTCCCTACAAGTCCAATCATCATCAAGGCAGCAGAGCCTGAACCGCCCAAGCCGCTGAAAAAGCGGTCGAAGCCGGCGAGGCGAGCCGGCCCCGTCATGCGGTCGACCAGTGCCTGCGGTGTCTGCGCAAGCCTGCTGCAGGCCGGCGTGCCGATGTCCGAGCCGATTGGCACCGACGTGTCTCCCCCGCCACCGCCGGTCGGCGGTCCGTCTGAGTCGCCGCCACCGCAGGCTGCAAGCAGGCACAACAGCAGGCCTGCCAAGACGCATCTGGTTCTCATGATGTCACCATAGTGGATCCTGAGTTCGCGGTGCGTCGAAACCATCCAATGTCGAACCCGCGTTTCATTGTCTGATATCAGGGCGCCACGATCGGGCGCCCACGTCAATCATTATCGGATTGTCCGGACCATAGATCGGGTGCTGTGTGTCTTCGCTCGCGTCATGTCGCCGCGACACCGCCTGCTATGATGCCGCCCAAGGAGGACATCGCTCATGGCGCCAGAAAAACTCGATGACACCACGGTACACTCGCGCCTTGGCGATCTGGGAGACTGGGCGCTGCGCGACGAAAAGCTCTATCGCAAGTTCAGCTTCGACGACTTCGTCGCCGCCTTCGGCTTCATGGCCCGCGTGGCGCTGGTCGCCGAGTCCATGGGCCACCATCCCGAGTGGTTCAATGTCTACAACACCGTCGAGGTGTATCTGACCACGCATGATGCCCACGGCATCAGCGAACTGGACTTCACGCTTGCCGCAAAGATGAATTCGTTGGCAGGCTAGCTAGGGCAGCCACGCCCGCGTCAGGTTCTCGTGCCCGTCGGGCTCGGCGCGCACGTTGTCTTCGATGCGGATCCCGCCCCAGGGCTTGAGACGCTCCACCGTCGGCCAGTGCACCTCCGTTGCCAGCTCACTGGACTGCAGGTCTTCGAGCAGCATATCGATGAAATAGATGCCCGGCTCGACGGTGACCACCGTATCGGCCTCGAGCCGGCGGGTGAGCCGCAGCTTCGGATAATCTGCTGGTGGCGGCGCAAGCGTGCCGTCGGGGTCCGCCTGCTGGCCGCCGACATCATGCACCTGCACGCCGAGCAGATGACCCAGGCCATGCGGGTAGAAATAATTGGTCAGGCCGCGTTCGGCCGCGCTCACGCCATCCAGACGGATCACACCTGCATCCTTGAGCAGTTGGCCGATCTGCTGGTGTGCCAGCCTGTGCAGATCACCAAAGGCCACGCCTGCGCGCACTTCGGCGCACAGGCCGCGTTGCAATGATTCCATACCGGCCAGCAAGCTTGCGAAATCGCCTTCGTCGACCGTCCAGGTGCGGGTGATGTCGCTGGCATAGCCGGCAACTTCAGCCCCGGCGTCGACCAGCAGGCTGCGCCGGGGCGCCGGTTCGCGCTCGCGGTGCTGATAGTGCAGCACCGCGGCGTGTTCATTCACGGCGATGATGTTGTGATACGGCAGTTCATCGTCCGTAAGGTCGCAGGCCTGCAGATAGGCCATGTGGATGTCGTACTCCGACGCACCGCCCAGGAAGGCGTCGCGCGCGGCCTCGTGCGCAGGCGCTGCCCGCCGGTTCGCCGCGCGCATGCAGGCAAGTTCGTAGGCACTTTTCCGCGCGCGGTGCCAGTGCAGGACATTGATCACGGACTCCGGATTGACGTTTGCCTCCGGCAACCAGTGCGTCACGCCCTCGCCGAGCGCGGCGCAGCGTGCGTGCCTGGTCTCTGGCAGATGCGCCGTGATTTCTGCAGGATCGCGGATCACCTGCACGTCGAATTCATCCACCCAGTAGCCCTGCGGATCTTCCGGCGGCATGTGCCAGAAGTCGCGCGGCTGGTGATAGAGCAGCACGGGGCGCTCCCCGGGTGTGTAGAGCAGCCAGCAGCCGGCATGTTGCGTCAGCGGCAGCCAGGCCTTGAACAGCGGGTTGACCTTGAAGGGGTAGGGCCGGTCGTCCAGGAACACCATGTGCTCGCTGCCCGCATAGATCAGCAGCTGCTCGAAGCCGCCTGCCGTCAATGCCTCGTCGGCAGTCTTGCGGCAGCGTGCGACATGCTCCGCATACAGCGGTGCCAGTTCATTCATGAGTCTTGCCTGTCGTTGCTGAATCGAAAGTCCGCGAAACGCTCGCGCAGTGCCAGCTTGTTCACCTTGCCGGTCGCGGTGTGCGGCATCTCTTCGACGTACACGACGTCATCGGGGATCCACCAGTCGGCGACCCTGCCAGTGAAATGCTCACGCCATTGTTCGATGGACGGCTGCTGATCCTTCACCGGCAGCACGATCAGCAGCGGGCGTTCGGTCCACTTGGTGTGGGGACGCGCGATCACCGCGGCTTCGGCGGTCGCAGGATGGGCCATCGCATGGTTCTCCAGTTCGATCGAGCTGATCCATTCTCCGCCACTCTTGATGACATCCTTGGTGCGGTCGGTGATCTGCAGCCAGCCGTCGGGATGGATGATGGCCACGTCACCCGTGTCGAACCAGCCGTCGCGATGGACGCTGCTGTGCTCGGTTCTGAAATACGCACTGCAGACCCAGGGGCCGCGCACCTGCAGGCGTCCATAAGCCACACCATCCCAGGGCAGTTCCGCGTAGCCATCATCGACGATGCGCATCTCCACGCCGAAGGCCGCACGGCCTTGCATGGCCTGACGCGCGACGCGTTCATCATCGCTCAGGGTGTCGTGCTCGGCGCGGCTGAGCAGCGCCATCGAGCCCAACGGACTGGTCTCGGTCATGCCCCAGCCCTGCGCGGTGATCACACCATGGCGCTCGTGAAACTCGCGGATGATGCTCGGCGGACAGGCCGCACCACCGACCCCCGCATAGCGCAAAGCGCCCAGCTTCTTGCCGCTTTCGCGCAGGTAGCCGAGCAGCGCCATCCAGATGGTCGGCACGCCGGCGGCGTACGTCACGCCCTCCGACTCGATCAGCCGTTGCAGGGTTTCACCATCGGCCATCTTCGGGCCGGGCAGGACAAGTTTGGCGCCAACGATCGGGGCGACATAGGGCAGGCCCCAGCCGGCGGCGTGGAACATCGGCACGACTGCCAGGATGACGTCGCCGCGGCCGGCGGCGAGCATGTCACCCATCGCCGCGCCGTAGGCGTGCAGCAGGGTGGAGCGATGCGAATAGAGCACGCCCTTGGGATGGCCGGTGGTGCCGGAGGTGTAGCACAGCGCTGCGGCGGCGTGCTCGTCGAACTCCGGCCAGTCGAGCGTCTCGGACTGACCCTCGAGCAGGTCCTCGTAGCAGATCAGCTGCTTGAGCCGGTCCGACTCGGGCATGTGCGCGCGATCGGTCATGACCACGATGTGGCGCACCCCGCCCAGATGGTCGGCCAGCGCTTCCAGCAGCGGCAGGAAGGTGGTCTCCGTGAACAGCCAGCGGTCTTCGGCGTGGTTGATGATCCAGGCGATCTGCTCGGGAAACAGTCGTGGATTGAGGGTATGGACCACGCCGTGCACGCCCGAGACGCCGTAGTAGAGTTCGAGGTGACGGTGATTGTTCCAGCCCAGCGTGCCGACGCGCTCGCCGGGTTTCATGCCGTGCGCCAGCAGCGCATGAGCCAGCTGCGCGCTGCGCTGCGCCAGCGCCCGGTAGCCGTAGCGGTGCTCGCCTCCTTGCGTGTTGACCGACACGATCTCGGTGTCGCCGTAGTAACTGGCCGCGTAGCGCAGGATCGACGAGATCAGCAGCGGCCTGTCCATCATGAGTCCCTGCATCTACCTTCTCCCCCCGGGCGCGGTTGATTCAGTGCATGCGTGCTGCAGCGTCCGAGTATACCCATCCCCGGAGGACCCTGATGCCGGTCGAGCCGATCTGGCCCGGCGGGCTATACTGCGCCACCCGGACCATCGCCCCGCAGGGCGCCCAACTGCTGCAGCAGGGCCTCGGCACTGGCAGCCCGAAGAGCTTCAAGCGCATGAAACAGACCCGACACGTCTCCCTGACCGGCATCACCACGACCGGGACCCCGCACCTTGGCAACTACGCCGGCGCCATCCGCCCTGCGATCGCGGCCAGCCGGCGCGAGGACGTCGATTCCTTCTATTTCCTGGCCGACTATCACTCGCTGGCCAAGAACCTCGACCCCGATACCATCGCCCGCTCGACGCTGGAGATCGCCGCCACGTGGCTGGCCCTGGGCCTGGACCCGGAGCGTGTAACCTTCTATCGACAGTCCGACATCCCGGAGATCCTTGAGCTTGCGTGGATCCTCTCGGGCGTGAGCGCCAAGGGGCTGATGAACCGCTCGCACGCCTACAAGGCCGTGGTGGCAGAGAACGAGGCCAGCGACAGCCGCGATCCGGACAAAGGCATCAGCATGGCGCTGTTCGGCTATCCGGTGCTGATGACCGCCGACATCCTGATGTTCAAGGCCACCCACGTGCCGGTGGGCCGCGACCAGAAGCAGCACCTGGAAATGGCCCGCGATATCGCCGCACGGTTCAACCACGTCTACCGCGAGACCTTCGTGCTGCCCGAACCGGTCATCGACGACAACACGGCGGTGCTGGCCGGACTGGACGGCCGCAAGATGAGCAAGAGTTACGGGAACACCATCGCGTTGTTCCTGTCGGAAAAGAAGTTCCGCAAGCTCATCATGAAGATCAAGACCAACTCGCTGGAGCCCGGCGAGCCCAAGGACCCGGATGGATGCACGCTGTTTTCAATCTATCGCGCCTTCGCCACGCCCGAGCAGACCGCAGCTCTTCGGGTGCGCTACGCCGAAGGCATCGGCTGGGGCGAGATGAAGCAGCTTCTGTTCGAACACCTGGACGAAGAGCTTGCCGAGCCGCGCGCGCAGTACGAGCGGCTGCTGGCCAATCCTGCGCGCATCGAGGAGATCCTCGTCGAGGGGGCTTTACGCGCGCGCAAGCTCACGCGTCCTTTCCTGGCCGAGATCCGCGATGCGATCGGCATACGTTCACTGGCAGGCCTGAGCGCTTGAGCCACCGCGCCGTCTGCCCGGTCGCGGCCGTCCCCGGAGTAATTCGATGACACGTCCCGTCCTGATCCTGGTCTGCGCGTTCCTCTTTATTGGCGCCATCGTGGCGCGGGCCGAGCTGCCCACACCTGTCACCACCGTCGAGGGCATCAGCGAATACCGTCTCGACAATGGCCTGCGCATCCTGCTGATGCCCGATGCCAGCCGTCCGACCACGACCATCAACGTCACGTATTTTGTCGGCTCCAAGCACGAAAGCTACGGTGAGACCGGCATGGCCCATCTGCTCGAACACATGCTGTTCTACGGCACCGAAAGCCACGGCGATATCAAGGCCGAGATCTCCGAGCGCGGCGGCTTTGCCAACGGCACGACCTGGTACGAGCGCACGAACTATTTCCAGACGCTGCCCGCCACTGAAGAAAACCTCGACTGGGCCATGCGTATGGAAGCCGATCGCATGGTCAACTCGCTGATCCGTGCCGGAGATCTGGCCGGTGAGATGACGGTGGTCCGCAACGAGTTCGAGATCGGCGAGAACAATCCGTTCCGCGTGCTGATGCAGCGGGTGATGGCCACCGCCTACGAGTGGCACGGCTATGGTCGCACGACGATCGGCGCGCGCTCGGATATCGAGAACGTGCCCATCGAGCGCCTGCAGCAGTTCTATCGGCACTATTACCAGCCCGACAACGCAATGCTGATCCTTTCAGGGAGCTTCGAGCCCGAAAAGGCGCTGGCGTTGGCGCAGCAGCATTTCGGCGCCATCCCCGCGCCTGAGCGCGATCGGGACAATCGCCTGTGGGACACCTACACGCGTGAGCCCACCCAGGACGGCCCGCGCGAGGTGACCGTGCGTCGCTCGGGCAGCGTACCCGTGCTGATGGCCTCGTTTCACGTGCCGGCCACCGCGCATGAAGATTTCGCCGCGGTCGAGGCGCTGGCCGCTGTACTGGGCGACAGTCCGGGCGGCCGCCTGCATCGCCAGCTGGTGGAAACCGGTATTGCCAG
>JBGTIC010000243.1:0-2419 GCA_041745895.1 Gammaproteobacteria bacterium | reverse complement strand
TGGCCGTCGCGATCGAAGCGGCAGGCCACGACATAGTCAGGCAGCGGCCAGTACGCGCCATGCGATTCGAGGAGCGTTGCGGTAGACACCGTGCCTGGGGGTCAGGCCGCGCAGGCCTCGAAGCCTTGCCTGAGGGTCTGTTCGTCTAGACCCCGTCCGATCAGTACCAGACGGCTGTTTCGTGCCTCTTCCGCCCCCCAGGCTTGCCCGGCTGCGCCCTCAGAGAACATGTGCACGCTTTGAAAGACGTAGCGCCGGGCCTGCCCGCTCAGATCGAGGATGCCCTTGCACCGGAGAATGTCAGCGCCCTGGGTCTGCAGCAGGTTCTCGATCCAGCGTTGGAAACGCCCGGCATCCAGCGGTGCCTCGCTGGACAGGGAGACGCTGTGGATACCGTCGTCGTGCTTGTGCGCGTGGTGCTCGAGGAGAAACTCGGGCTCGACGCTGAGAATGCGTTGGAGATCGAAGGCACCCAGGTCCAGCAGCTGTGCCAACGGCACATCACAGTGGTTGCTGCGCAGGATGCGTGCGTGTGCATTCATGCCACGAATGCGTGCCTCGAGGGCGGTGAGTTGTGCATCGGCGACCAGTTCGACCTTGTTGAGCAGAATGACGTCGGCAAAAGCAATCTGCTCGGCGGCTTCGTGGCTGTCCGCCAGGCGCGCCGGCAGATGCAGCGCATCGACGACCGTGATGACCGCATCCAGGCGTGTACGATCGCTGACGTCGGCGTCCACAAAGAACGTCTGGGCGACCGGTGCAGGGTCCGCCAGCCCGGTGGTCTCGACGATGATGCCGTCGAACACCTGACGGCGCTTCATCAACCCGGAGATGATGCGAATAAGATCCCCGCGAACGGTGCAGCAGATGCAGCCGTTATTCATCTCGAAGACCTCTTCATCGGCACCGATGATCAGGTCGTTATCGATACCCAGTTCACCGAATTCGTTGACGATGACCGCGTACCGCCGACCGTGCTGTTCAGACAGAATGCGGTTCATCAACGTGGTCTTGCCGGCGCCGAGATAGCCGGTGATGACGGTCACGGGAATACTGCTCATGGGTACCTGTCCTGTCTGACCGCCTCAGCGGTGCTGGCCATTGAAACGTTCTGCGACGAGCATGCCTGCCCAGGCTGCGAACAGCCATGCGACCAGCGACACCAGCACGTGGGCAACTGCAAGTGCCGCTTGCCCGGACTGGAGCATCCGCACAGTCTCGAGGCTGAACACCGAGAAGGTCGTGAAGCCTCCGCATACCCCCGCCATGACGAACTGCTGCAGAGCGGGCGAGGCGGGATGGCGACCGTCGGCTGCGCACAGCGTAGCAAACAGGCCGATTGCAAACGAGCCGGAGACGTTGACAGCGAACAGGTCCCAGGGCCATGGGCCTTGCGAGCAGCCTGCGCACAGCCAGGATACAGCCACGCGCGCGGTACCACCGAGCAAGCTGCCCAGACCCACCAGCAGGTAGAGCGTCATGCGCCGTTACCCAGGTGGCTGCCCGCCAGCAGGCCGATGGCCACGGCCGGCAGGCACAGGCCCACCGAGAGTGCGATGTTGGCCAGCGCGCGACGCAAATGCCCGCTGCGAAAGAGCGTGAGCGTCTGAAGGCTGAATGAGGACACCGTGGTGTAGCTGCCCAGCAGGCCGATGCCCAGTGCCTGCCATACCGGGTGCCCGGAAAGAGACGCATTGCCGGCCAGCAGGTAGCCTGCCAGCAGGCCCAGCAACACCGCGCCGCTGACATTGACTATCAACGTGTTCCAGGGGATGGGGGTGGGCACGGCCCGGCCGACGACGCTGGCCACATAGACCCGCGCCATGCCGCCCAGGGCGCAGCCGAGCATCAGGCCCAACCAGTCGGGCACGTTACTTCTTCCTGAATTCCATGGCCCGCAACAGGTAAACTTTGTGGTCGTGACCGAACGAGTACGGTAAGGGGTAACGATGAGGAGGCGATTGTGTCACAGCTTTGCCGTTTGGCCGCGACCGCACTGGTCTCAGGCTCTTTCCTGATGGGGATTACACCGCACGCTGCTGCAGCTCAGCCGCCGGATCTGGATGCCCTCGTCGTGTTCCGTCACACCACCGACGTGGCCCCGGCGCCGCTTGCGGATTTCGGTTCGGCGCCGGGACGGCTGCTCAACCGCGTCAACGACCTCCAGCAGGTTGCGGTGGCGGAACTCCCAGCTGGCTGGCAGTGGCAGCCATTGGAAACTCGACGTCAAAGCCTGGAACTCTACGTGCTCTCCGGGACCCTGCAGTGGGGCGATGTGATGCTCTCGGCGCATGATTACGCCTACCTGCCGGCGAGTGCCCCGCCGCCGGCGCTGGCCGCTGTCGGCGCGACTCAGGTGCTCGTCTACTTCGACCCCCCACGCGACACCGATGGTCGTCAGGCGCGCGTTCGCCACGCC
>JBGTIC010000242.1:0-2523 GCA_041745895.1 Gammaproteobacteria bacterium | reverse complement strand
TGCAACCCCGGCATCGCTCACGGCAGCGGCCAGCGCACCCAGGGCCTGCGACCATTCGGCCAGCGACCTGCGCTCCAGGGCGACCTGGAAGATCGCGTTGGCGTAGGGCCTGGCCAGCGTGCGTTTTTCCGCCATGGGGGGCCTTTCAGATCTGCGCTGCGAGCTTGTCGAGGATGTCGCGATGCTTGGATGCATCGATTTCCCGGGAGAGGATCTTCTCGGCGCTGGTCACGGCAATCGCCGCGACCTGGCCGCGCAGTTCATCGCGTGCCCGGCTGATGGCCTGGTCGATCTCGGCGCGGGCGGCGGTGAGCTGGCGCTCACGCTCGCGCTGGCCGTCGACCTTGGCTTCTTCGACGATGCCGCCGGCTCGACGGTTGGCCTGCTCGACGATTTCCATGGCCTGGTCGCGTGCTTCCCGCACCAGTTCATCGACCCGGGCGTTGGCCTCCTCGAGCTCGGTCTTGCCGCGTTCCGCGGCGGCCAGGCCGTCGGCGATCTTCTCACGCCGCTCTGCCATGGCCTTCATGATCGGCGGCCACACGAACTTCATCGTCACGTAAATGAAGATGAAGAAGGTGATGCCTTGCGCGATCAGGGTGCCGAGACTGATTTGCACGGTATAGCTCCCGTCTTGGTTTGATTACCGGGGAAAGGGCTGTTGCATCAGCCGCCGGTAATCGCGGCCAGCAGCGGATTGCCGAACATCAGCAACGCGGCGAAGGCCACGCCAATGATCGACAGCGCGTCGAGCAGACCGGCGATGATGAACATGCGCACCTGAAGCATGGCGGCCAGTTCAGGCTGGCGGGCGGCGCCCTCCAGGAACTTGCCACCGAGCAGGCCGAAGCCGATACCGGTACCGAGCGCGGCGAACGCGAAAATCATGCCGACCGCGATGGCGGTGTTGGCCTGGACCTGGGCGACGAGCGACAGAGCTTCCATTGTGACTCCTTGAGAGATGCTCTTGGCGGGATTGCGAAAGCGAAAGATGAACCTGTGTTGGCTGGCCTAGTGTTTCTCGTAGGCCAGGCTGAGATAGACGATGGTCAGTGTCATGAAGATGAACGCCTGCAATGGCACGACCAGAATGTGGAAGATCGCCCAGGCACCGCCCGGCACGAACGCGATCCAGGCCGGCAGCAGCGCGATGAGCACGAAGATCAGCTCGGCGGCATACAGGTTGCCGAACAGGCGCAACGCCAGCGAAACGGGCTTGGCGATCAGCTCCACGGCATTGAGAATGATATTGAACGGCACCAGCAGCGGAAAGGAACCGAACGGGTGGGTCAGGAATTCCTTGCCGAAACCCAGCACACCCTTGCCCTTGATGCTGTAGACGATGATCAGCAGAAACACCGAAATCGACAGCGCGAACGGCGCGTTGACATCGGCCGAGGGCACGATGCGGGTGTACTCGAAGCCCAGCACGCTGTAGGCGAACAGCGGCACCCAGTCCACCGGGATCAGGTCGAGGAAGTTCCACAGCAGCACCCACACGAAGATGGTCAGTGCCAGGGGGCCTACGAACTCGCGCGGGCCATGGAAGCTCTCCTTGACCGAGCCGTCGACCCAGTCGACCAGCACTTCGACGAAGTTCTGCAGCTTGCCGGGCACCCCGGCCGTGGCGCCGCGCGCGGCGACCCAGAACACGCCCAGGAACAGCAGGCCGGTCAGCCAGGAGAAAAACAGCGTATCGACGTGAAGCGTCCAGACCCCTTCGCCGATAGCGAAGTTGGTCAGGTGATGGGTGACATATTCAGTGGCTGTAGGCGCTTCGCTGGCCATGATTACGCAGACGTTCCCTGTCGAACTGAAGTTGTCAGTCGAGTTTCCAAAGCAGAGCCACCCAGAAGACCACCAGTGTGGCAATGTAGGTGGTCACCAGCGGCACGAAAACGTGCCCGAAATACTTCGCCGCAACGATAAACAGCACGGCGGCCATCACCAGCTTGAAGCCTTCGGCCCGGTACACGGCGCCGAGCAGCTCCGCAGGCGAGGCCTCCGGACCGCGCGAAAACACCCGCACGGCGAACTGGAGGCTGAAAAGCGCACTGGCCACACCACCGGCCAGCGCCGCGAGCGCGGCTTCCAGACCACCGATCGCCCAAAAGCCCGCCCCAATCAGGCCAACCAGCAGCTGCCAGAGGACGATTCGAACGGCAATGGGCTGCATGGATGGCGATTTCTCGCTCCCCTGCCCGATCCGAGCCGCGGGAGTATATAGACTTTATTGCACTGCTTCAAACCCTCGCCGGGGCCCCTGTGGGCCACGCGGGCGCGGTCTTGCAGGCGGCTTTTGGGTCAGCGAATGTGGCCGAGGATGCCGTCGAGCTCCTCGAGGCTGTGATAGCGGATTTCCAGCCGGCCCCCGCCGCCAGACTTGTGGTGCAGCTTGACCCGTGCGCCGAGGCGATCGGCCAGGTCGGATTCCAGGCGGCTGATGTCAGGGTCCACGGCCGCGGGCCGCACCGGCGCATCTGGGGCCTTCTGCAGCCGGCGGACCAGCTCTTCGGTGGCGCG
>JBGTIC010000241.1:0-5894 GCA_041745895.1 Gammaproteobacteria bacterium | reverse complement strand
GAGGCCTTGGCGGCTGCCAGCGACTCGCTCGAGGAGCGCGCGGCACGCCTGGATCTGCTGCGCTACCAGCTTGGCGAGCTCTCAGCACTGGATCTGAAGTCTGGCGAGGTCGAAGCCCTCGAGGCCGAGCATCTGCGACTGAGTCATGGCGAACGCCTCGTCGGTGGCGCTCTGGGTGCGCTGGAGGCGCTCTACGAAGATGAGGCCAGCGCACATCAGGTCATCGCGCGCCAGCTGCGCCTACTCGATACGCTGGTCGAGCTCGACCCGACGCTGGCCCCTGCGCGGGACCTGTTGCGCGAGGCAGAGATCCAGCTCAGCGAGGCGGCCGAGCAGCTGCGCCGCTACGGCGACGATGTGGAAAACGATCCGCAGCGCGCGCAATGGGTCGAGCAACGCCTGAGCAGCATACGTGAGCTGGCGCGCAAACACCGGGTCGCCGAGGGCAGCCTGCACGAATTGCAGTCGCAGCTTGCCCGCGAGCTTGAAGGCCTCGATGGGCTTGAAGGGCGCCTCGAGCGTCTCGAACAGTCCGAGTCTCAAGCGCAGAGGACATATTTCAAACTGGCCGAAAAGCTCTCCGCCGGCCGCGAGAAAGCGGCCGAATCACTCGCCGGACAGGTCACCACGCTGATGCAGGCCCTGGGCATGCCGGGCGGGCGCCTCGACGTTGTCCTCACCCGCCTGCCCCGTGAACGCGCCCGGGCCGGCGGCATAGACCAGGTTGAACTTCAGGTCGCGGCCAATCCCGGCCAGCCGGCGCGCGCACTGCCGAAGGTGGCCTCGGGTGGCGAGCTCTCGCGCATATCGCTGGCCATCCAGGTGATCGCAGCCGATGCCGGCAGCACGCCCTGCATGGTGTTCGATGAGGTCGACGCCGGCATTGGCGGAAGTGTTGCCGAGATCGTCGGACGCAAACTGCGCGAACTCGGCGAGCGTCGCCAGGTGCTGTGCGTCACCCATGTGCCGCAGGTGGCAAGCCTCGGGCATCGACACCTGCGCGTCAGCAAGCTCACCGATGCCAGCAGCACACGCACGCTGATCGATGCGCTGGAGGTGGATCAGAAAGTGGAGGAACTCGCCCGCATGCTGGGCGGGGTCGAAATCACGGCGCGCACGCGCGCGCACGCCGCCGAGATGCTGGCACGCGCTGATTCCCGCTAGCGGGTCTTGTCCTTGCGTCGCACGTAGAGCACGAGGCTGTGGTCCTGCAACTCATAGCCATGGCGTGCGGCGATCTCCTCCTGCAGAGCCTCGATGCGCTCGTCGTAGAACTCCACGACCTCGCCGCTGTCCACACACACCATGTGGTCGTGATGCTTGCCGTCGTCGAGTTCAAATACGGAGCTGCCGCCCTCGAACTGGTTGCGGGCCACCAGCCCGGCGCTCTCGAACTGGGTGAGTACGCGATACACCGTGGCCAGACCGATGTCCTCACCCGTCTCGATCAGCGCCTTGTAGATGTCTTCGGCGCTCATGTGACGATCGGTGTTGTCGCGCAGGATCTCGAGAATCTTCAGGCGCGGCAGGGTGACCTTGAGGCCGGCTTGACGAAGATCTTTGGTGTCCAAGGGTGCCACCTGTCGGGTAGAAATCAGCTATCATTCGCGACGTTTTCATTATGGACTATTCTGGTCCTGTTGGACCAGCGGGACACGCCATGACCCATGCCAATGTGACTTTCCGCCCTCGCTGGTGGCTCGCTGGCGTCGCCACCGTGCTGCTCTCGGCGTGCGTCCATCGCATCGATATCCAGCAGGGCAACCTGCTCGATGAAGAGGATGTCGAACAGGTCGAGGTGGGGATGACGCGCAGCCAGGTGCGCTTCCTGCTCGGCACACCTGTAGTGCGCGACAGCTTCCACGCCGAGCGCTGGGATTACGTGTATTACCTGCGCCGCGGCCGTTCACGCGATGTAGAGCGCGACTGGATCATCGTGCGATTCGACGGCGATACCGTCAGCGCGATCGAACGCGACGTGGAACTTCAGCCGCGGCGCGCGGGGATTTTCGACTTCTAGCGTCGCCGCTGGCGCGCCAGCAGGCGGCGTGCTTCGCGCGGCTCGATGCGAAGTGGACGATAGATCTCCACCCGATCGCCCTCGCGCAGTGCGTGGTCATGCGCCACCACCGAGCCGAAGACCCCCAAGGTTGCCTGATCGAGATCGATTTCGGCGTGGCGTTGCAGCAGCCCGGAGGCGATCACCGCCTGTCGCGCGGTGGCCGGCGCGGGCAGCGAGACCGCGACGAGCCACTGGCGTTCGGGCAAGGCATAGATCACCTCCACGCGCAGTTGCCCTGCCTCAGGCGGCTCCATACACCTGGTGGGCGCGCTGGCTGAACGCATCTACCAGCGAATGCGAGATCTTTTCAAACGCCGGCGACAGCGCCATCGAAAACAGCGCGTTGGCCACCTCGAAACTCAAGTCCAGGTGCACCTTGCAGGCATCTGCGGTCAGGGCCTCGAAGCGCCAGTGACCCTCCAGATGCCGGAAAGGCCCGTCGACGAGCGCCAGATCGATGCGCTCGGGCGGCACCAGCGCATTGTGGGTGGTGAAGCTGCGGGTGAGCCCGGCCAGAGCCATTTCGATCTGCGCGCGCATATGGGTGGGAGAGCGCTCGAGTATGCGCGTTGATCTGCACCACGGCAAAAACTCAGGGTAGGCCTGCACGTCGTTGACCAGGGCGTACATCTGCGCTGCGCTGTAGGGCAGCAACGCCGTTCGGAGCACGTGTCTCACGTCAGCCGAACAAGCCGACGGCGTTGAGGAAGACCGCGATTACGGCCACCGGTGCCACGTAGCGGGCGAGGAAGCGCCACACCTGGTAGCGGCCCTCGCCGGCCATCGCCAATTCACTTTGCGTGGAGGCACGCGACACGATCCAGCCGGCGAACACGGTAATGAACAGCGCACCCAGCGGCAGCAGGATGTTGCTGGCCAGGAAATCAGCATTGTCGAAGATCGTGCCGGCGCCGAAGGTGAAGTCCGCCAGCAGATTGAAGGAGAACACCGAGCCCAGGCCCAACAGCCAGATGCCACCGCCCACCAGGCTTGCCGCCATGCCGCGTGTCAGGCCCAGCTGCTCGACCATCCAGGCCACGGCAGGCTCGATCAGGCTGATCGCCGAGGTCCAGGCGGCAAACGTCAGCAGCAGGAAGAACAGCGTGCCGAACACCAGACCACCGGTCATGCTGCCGAAGGCCAGGGGCAACGTGACGAACACCAACCCCGGACCTTGCGCAGTATCCAGGCCATTGGCAAACACGATCGGGAAAATCACCAGCCCGGCCAGCATAGCGATCGCGGTGTCTGCCAGTACCACCGTGACCGCCGTGCCGCCGATCGAGGTGTCCTCAGGCAGATAGGCGCCGTACGCCATGATCCCGCCCATGCCCACGCTCAGCGTGAAGAATGCCTGGCCCAGCGCAATCAGGATCGAGGTACCCGTGAGCTTTGAAAAATCCGGCGTGAACAAAAACCGCATGCCTTCGGCAAATCCACCGGAGTTGATCGCATAGATCAGCAGGACCAGCAGGATGGCCAGCAACGCAGGCACCAGGATGCGTACGGCCCGCTCCAGGCCCTTCTCGACCCCACGCGCCACGACCACCACGGTCATCAGCATGAACACCGTGTGCCAGAATCCCACGGCGTTCCAGTTACCCAGCAGCCGGTCGAAGCCGCTACTGATCTGTGCGGCATCCGCCCCCATGAAACGCCCGGCACCGCTTTCAAAGATGTAGGCGACCGACCAGCCGGCGATCACACTGTAGAACGACAGGATGATGAAGCCACCGAGCAGCCCCATCGCGCCCACCAGCCCCCAGCGCCGGCTGCTGCCCTCCTCCTGGGCCACCAGCGACATGGCGGTCACCGGATTGCGTCGACCACGTCGTCCGATGAGGATTTCCGACATCATGATCGGCAGACCGATGGCAAACACGCACACCAGGTAGACGAGCACGAAGGCCCCGCCGCCGTTCTCGCCGACGATGTACGGAAAGCGCCAGACGTTGCCCAGCCCGACGGCCGAGCCGGTCACGGCGAGAATGAAGGCCAGACGTGAGGACCACTGGCCGTGCAGGGATTGCCTGGAACTTGTGGTACCGGGCGCAGGCGTCATGGGCGTCCCTCGAAGGCTGCACACATGGCGCCGGATTCTGAAGCATGGGGCCTGTGGGCACAATCGCCGACCCGGGCTTGCGTCAGGCGCTATAATCCGCGGCCTCATGGCAGCCAAGAAGACATCCGGCCAGACCAGCAGCACCATTGCGCTCAATCGCAAGGCGCGCTTCGATTACTTCATCGAGGAGAACATAGAGGCGGGCATCGTGCTGCAGGGTTGGGAAGTCAAGGCGCTGCGCGCCGGCAAGGCGCAGATCGCCGAATCCTACGTGATCATTCGCGACGGCGAAGCGTTCCTGCTCGGAGCATTGATCACGCCGCTGCTTTCCGCCTCGACGCATGTGCATCCCGACCCCACCCGGACGCGCAAGCTGCTGCTGAGCCGCCGTGAACTCGACAGCCTGATCGGTGCGGTGGAGCGGCGTGGCTACACGGTGGTGCCGCTGTCGTTGTACTGGAAGCGTGGTCGGGCCAAACTCGACATCGGTCTGGCCAAAGGCAAGAAACAGCACGACAAGCGCGCAGTGGATAAAGACCGCGACTGGCAGCGCGAGAAGGCGCGCGTGCTCAAGTCAGCCCGCTGAGCACGCGCCCGCCCGGACAGCGGTGTGTCGCGAAGCTGACGTCTAGAAGCTGATCCGCTCCTGCGAATCTTCCTCCAGGGCCGCGAAGAACCCCTCCCAATCCACAGAGTCACTGTCCGGATCGCCGGTGATCTCCAGCGTCACCCGGTTGGCCGCCTCGTTGCCCAGTGCCGCCACACAGACCCGCGCGACATCGGCCCGTGGAATGGGGCCTTGCGGCAGCGTGTCTCCCTGCCCGACCTGGATGCCGGCCTCGCCGCCGGGCGCATCGACCAGACCGCCCGGGCGCACGATGGTGTAGTTCAAACCACTGAAGCGCAGCGTATTCTCGCCCAGCGCTTTCCACAACAGGATGTTGTTGGCAAAGCGGTTGAGCGGGTGGGTTACCTGGGTGATTCCCATCGAGGACACCAGGACGAAGTGCTCGACGGTGCCGGCGGCCTTCGCGGCTTCCACCATGTTCCTGACACCGTGGTAGTCGACCGCTTCGGGCGAGTTCTCCGGATCCGTGCGACCGCTGGAACCTATGGCAGAGACGATGAAGCGCACACCATTGACTGCCGGCACCAGCGACTTGGGGTCGCGAACATCGCCCTCCACGACCTGCACGGAGTCGCCGAAGGCGTCGCGAGCACTCGCCTCGGAGCGACTCAGTACACGTACGGAATGGCCCTTGGCGAGCAGTTCGCTGACTACGTGACGGCCTGTACGGCCCGTAGCGCCTGCTACCAGCACAAGATCGGCACCGTGTTCTTTGGCACTGGCGACGTCACCCCATGCAAGAGAAATAGATGCAATTATTGCGCACAGGATACTGAATATTCTCATTTTTGTTTCCTTATTCCCGATTGGCGATCGATTCATCCCAGCCACTCCGAAGGCTAGCGTAGTCCGCCCGCCCCGACCAGCGGCAAATCACGCGATGACGCGGACCCACCGCAGAGTGGCGCTTATGGAACTGCTGCGACCTCGCAGCCGTCCAAGATGCGACACCAGTTTGCGTGCAGGCCACGGTGGACTGACGTACACTGGACTTTGCTTCAGGGGGCGACATGGCTTCGACGTGGGTCGCGAAACTCTGGGTGCATGCCGAGGGGCAGAGTACCTCGTAAAACCAGCTGCAAAACTGTTAGTTGCCAACGACGACAACTACGCTCTCGCTGCCTAAATAACCTTTAGGTTAG
>JBGTIC010000240.1:0-11448 GCA_041745895.1 Gammaproteobacteria bacterium | reverse complement strand
ACGAGTCCAACCTCTGGTGGGTCGTTGCCGCGGCCCTGGTGCTGGTGGCCATCGTCTTGGTATTGCTGCTGGGCTGAGCGGTTTTGCTCTGCCCACATCCTTCGAGACCTGAATCCAATGAGAAACTGTACCGGGGCGGAGACCCTGGCCACTCGCTTGCCTGTACAGAGAGCAGGTGCGTCGCGGTGACCATCCAGTGACCGCCTCATCCCCGGCCGATTCGCAACAAGGACTGCGTATCGAGGTACTCAAGCGCGACACCTTCGGGCGCATAGAGCTGCACATCAATGGCGAGGATCAACGCATCTGTCGCGAACTTGGCGATGTCCGCTGGCCTTTGCGTGGCTTTGCTCGACGCATCGCTGGCAACGAGGCGCGAGTCATGCAACGCATGGAAGGGCTCAGTGGGGTGCCGAAACTGCTGTTCTGGAATGGTACCCGGCTCGAGCGCAGCTATATTGCCGGGCAGCCGATGCACGACGCGCCTCCGCGTGACCCGCTGTGGTTCCATCAGGCACGGCGGCTGGTTCAGGCCATGCACCGACGGGGCGTGGTGCACAACGATCTGGCCAAGGAGCCCAACTGGCTGGTTTCTCCGCAGGGCGCACCCCTGCTGGTGGATTTCCAGCTCGCCACCTGTCACCGCCATCGCTCGCGCTGGTTCCGGGGGCTGGCGCGCGAAGATCTGCGCCACCTGCTCAAACACAAGCGCACCTACCGGCCCGAGTCTCTGACCGCCCGCGAGCGGCGCATACTCGCCACACCTGCGCTGCTGACACGTCTGTGGCGCCAGACCGGCAAGCGCGCCTATCTGTTCGTGACCCGTCGCATGCTGGGGTGGGTGGATCGAGAGGGGGCCGGCGATCGCGGCTCGCAGCTGCGCTGATATACTCGTGTGTCAATGTTGAGCTCGCGTTTGGGAAACGCCTGGGATATGGATATCTTTCACCCGCACAATCTGAACCGCGAGTATGACGCAGAGCGCCCTTGGGGGATCCGCGTCACGCTGCCGCCACGAGACAGCTTTGCAAGCGTCATCGGCACGGACTGGGCGCGAATGCACTGGTATTTCACTGAAGCCGAGCGCGACCGGGCACTGGCCGACATGCAGCGCCGCCACATCTATTCCCGGCGCGGTGATCGCCCCACTGTGGTGTTCGAGAAAATCGAGCGCAGGGCTGACGCGGCAGCCTAGCCGCATGGACAACCGCCTTCAGGCAACGCACGTATGTCACGCGAGGCGCCGTGACTGTCGTCGCCCGGTGCTTGGCCTGATCATCGCCTCGGTGGTTCCGCTTGTCAGCCTCGCGCAGCCCCTCGATGAGGCAGACCGCCGTATCGACACCATGGTCGTAACACCGACCCGCAGCGCTCAACCAGCCGCCGAACTCGCCGGCAGCGCCAGTGCACTCAGCCGCGAAGATATCGAACTGGTCGGCCATCAGCATCTCGCCGAACTGGGCACCCGCATCCCCGGCGTATGGATCAGTCGCGGCAGTGGTCAGGAACACCTCACGGCCATCCGCTCCCCGGTGCTGACCGGCGCGGGTGCCTGCGGCGCATTTCTGTTCCTCGAAGACGGTATCCCGGTGCGCCCCGCGGGCTTCTGCAACGTCAATCAGCTCTTCGAAATCAACACCGAGCAGGCCGCCAGCGTGGAGGTGCTGCGAGGCCCTGCCGGCACGCTGTACGGCTCCAACGGACTGCATGGCACGATCAACGTGCTGAGCATCAGCGATAACCCCGAGCCCGGCTGGCGCCTCGGGCTGGCCGGGGGCAGCCACGACTACTATCGCGCGCGCCTCGACGGCTGGCACGCCGGTCAGCGCCACGGATTCGGCGTGAGCACTCATCTGCTCAGCCACAGCGGCTTTCAACGCGACGCCGGTCACCACCAGTACAAGCTCAATGCTCACTGGGTGCCGCAAACCACGCGCGGCGGCTTGCGCATCTCCGCCGCCGCGACCGGCCTGGACCAGGATACCGCCGGCTACATTCTCGGCCGCGATGCGTACCGGGATCGCGAGATCCGCCGCAGCAACCCCAATCCCGAAGCCTTCCGCGAGGCCACGGCGCAACGCCTGTATGCAGTCTGGGAACGCGACCTCGCCGCTGGTCGCAGGCTCGACGTGCGGCCGTTTCTGCGCCGCTCGCGCATGGACTTCCTGCAGCACTTTCTGCCCGGCCAACCGCTGGAAGAAAACAGCCAGGTCAGCGCAGGTTGGGTCAGCACGCTGACATGGGAGCGGCCCGGCGGGGGTGCGTGGCTGGGCGGCATCGATGTGGAATGGGCAAGCGGCGACCTGCGCCAGACCCAGGCCGAGCCCCTGACCACCGGCTCTGCGTTCCTGCAGGCCACGCGCCCCCAGGGGCGCCACTACGACTATGACGTCGACAGCCTGATGGCGGCCGCGCATGCGAATTATCGGCACCCGCTGGGTTCGGACTGGTTCTTCGAGGCCGGCGCCCGGCTGGAATGGATCGGCTACGACTACACGAACAACATGCTTTCGGGCAATACGCGCGAAGACGGCAGCGCGTGTGGCTTCGGCGGCTGCCTCTACAACCGGCCTGGGGATCGCAGGGACAATTTCACCAACCTCGCCCCGCGGCTTGCCGTCGGCTGGCGCGGACATCCCGACTGGTTCGCGTGGATGAGCGTGTCGCGTGGTTTCCGCGTGCCCCAGGCCACGGAACTCTATCGTCTGCAAAACGGCCAGCAGGTCGCCGATCTGGCCAGCGAGCGACTCGACAACATCGAATTGGGGCTGCGTGGACACGTCGACACAGTGCGGGTGGACGTCACCACCTTCGCGGCCAACAAGCGCAATTTTATTTTTCGCGATACGGAAGGCTTCAACGTAAGCGACGGACGCACGCGCCACGTGGGTGTCGAGTACGCACTGCAGTGGGCATTCCACCGCGCCGCGTGGCTTGAGTTCTCCGGCACGTATGCGCGCCACGGTTTTCGTTTCGATCGCCTGGACGGGCCCGGCGAAGTGATTCCCAGCGGCAACGACATCGATGGTGCGCCGCGAAGGCTGTTCAGCACGCGTGTCGGCTGGGCGACGACAGCACGCTCCGAACTGGAACTGGAATGGGCTCATCAGGGCGGGTATTTCGTCGACAGCGCCAATGCAAACCGCCATGGCAGCCATGATCTGTGGCACCTGCGCGCTCGCTGGGGACTGCCTTCAGGCTGGCAGATCAATGCGCAGATCTACAACCTCGCGGACCGCCTTACTGCTGACCGGGCAGACTACGCGTTTGGCAATTTTCGCTATTTCCCCGGTGCGCGTCGCGAGTTCAGGCTGGAACTGGTCAGCACGCTGCGCTGAGCGCAGCGCAGACGACCATCGCCCCGACGTTGTCCGCATCGTGCACAAGGCGGATAATGGCAGCTCCAAGCGTCCGCCAGCGCAGAGATACGCCGGATGCGCCTCAATGACACTCACAAGAACACGCCAGGAGTTCAAGCATGGCTGACACCCCCCGCCTCAAGGTACCCGATGGCGGTGCCAGGATTACCATCAAGGACGGCGTACTCACGGTCCCTGACAATCCGATCATTCCCTTCATCGAAGGCGACGGCACCGGCCCCGATATCTGGCGCGCCACCGTGCGCGTGCTCGATGCCGCCGTCAAGAAAGCCTACGACGGCCGCCGGCAGATCCACTGGATGGAAGTCTATGCCGGCCAGAAGGCCTACGACCGCTTCAACAACTGGCTGCCCGATGAAACCGTCGAGGCCTGCAGGCAGTTCCTGGTGTCGATCAAGGGACCGCTGACCACGCCGATCGGTGGCGGCATCCGCTCGCTCAATGTCGCGCTGCGCCAGCTGCTGGATCTGTATGTCTGCCTGCGTCCGGTACGCTGGTTCAAGGGTGTTCCCTCGCCGGTGCGCAACCCCGGCGAAGTCGACATGGTGATCTTCCGCGAAAACACCGAGGACATCTACGCCGGTATCGAGTTCGAAGAAGGCAGCGAGGACAACCGCCGATTCCTGGAACTCTTCAAGGAGCATTTCCCCAAGGAGTACCGCAAGATCCGCTTCCCGAACACCTCGGGCATCGGCTTGAAGCCGGTGTCACGCGAGGGTACAGAGCGGCTGGTGCGCGCTGCGATCGAGTATGCGATCGTCAACAAGCGCAAGAGCGTGACCTTCGTGCACAAGGGCAACATCATGAAGTTCACGGAAGGCGCCTTCCGCAACTGGGGCTATCACCTTGCCGAGACCGAGTTTGCCGACCAGACCTACACCTGGGACCACTGGGAGCGTACGCGCGCCGAAAAGGGCGACAAGGCCGCCAATGCCGAACAGCAGGCAGCACTCGATGCAGGACGTATCCTCATCAAGGACGCCATCGCCGACATCACACTCCAGCAGGTGCTTACCCGTCCCGCTGAATTCGAGGTCATTGCCACGATGAACCTCAATGGCGACTACCTCTCCGATGCGCTGGCAGCACAGGTGGGCGGCATCGGTATCGCCCCCGGCGGCAATGCCAACTACATGACCGGCCATGCGGTGTTCGAGGCCACGCACGGCACGGCACCAAAATACGCCAACCAGGACAAGGTCAACCCGGGCTCGCTGATTCTCTCCGGCGAGATGATGCTTCGCCACCTGGGCTGGGATGAGGCGGCGGACCGCATCATCGCCTCGATGGATGCCACCATCGGCAGCAAATTCGTCACCTATGACTTTGCCCGGTTGATGGAAGGGGCGACCGAGGTCAAGTGCTCGGAGTTTGCCGACCGCATGATCAGCAATCTCTAGCAGCCTGTGCGTTTCGCGGCGATCACGCCGGAATGAGCGCCAAACCCTCCAGGTCCACGCTGGCGCACCGTTGTGCCAGCGTGGCCGTGGAGGCGTTTCTTGATTACGACCAGCGCTTCGCGCAGATCACGCAGCGGGCGCGCGAACGATTCGAGCAGCGCGATCCGATCGGCCAGCAACGCGACACCGTGGAGCGCATCGAGCTCTACGACATCTGCGTGGAGGGAGCGCGTGCCGAACTCAAGCAGTTGCTCGGGGAACATGCCACCGACAAGGCCACGTGGTCGCAGATCCGTGACTGTTATGCCCAGGCCATCGAGGCCTATCCGGACAGCGAATTCTTCAAGACATTCTTCAGTTCCATCACACGCAGGGTGTTTGCGACCATCGGTGTGGACACGCAAGTGGAGTTCGCCGCACTTGAAGTCGAACCCGCGCAGGTTTCGCGCACCCCGGTGGCAAAGAATGTCTACCTGCACCGCGGCTCATTACAGCACCTGTTCGACGAGGTCCTTGCGGATTTCCGTTTCTCGGTGCCGTGGCGCAACAGCGAGCGCAGCATTCGCTATCTCAGCGCCGAGGTCGAGGCGTTTCTGGAAACCGCGGATGAGCGCCGTCCGCTGGAAAGCGTCGAACTGCTCAAGCCCATTTTCTATCAGCCCACCCGCGCCTACCTTGTCGGCTGCATGGTTGGCCGCGGCTACCTGTACCCGCTGGTCATCGCGCTCAAGCACAGCGACGAGGGCCTCATCGTCGACTCGGTAATCATGTCCGAGAACGATGTCAGCATGCTGTTTTCGTTCACGCGCTCATATTTCCACGCCGACTTGAAGACCGTGGGCGCGGCCGTGGTGTTCCTCAAGCGCCTGATGCCACTCAAGCCGATGGACGAGATCTACACAGCGCTCGGACGGGCCAAGCAGGGCAAGACAGAACGCTATCGCTCGCTGGTACGCCATGTCGAGCAATCCACCGACCTCTACGTTCACGCGGCGGGGGATGTGGGCATGGTGATGATCGTGTTCACGCTGCCTTCCTATGATGTCGTCTTCAAGGTGATTCGGGACCGCTTCGCCTATCCGAAGTCCATGAGCCGCGAAGAGGTCAAGGGGAAGTATCAGCTTGTCTTCCGCCACGACCGGGCAGGACGCCTCGTCGACGCACAGGAATTCCGTCGCCTGGAGTTCTCGAAGCACCGCTTCGCACCCGAACTGCTCGATGACCTCCTGAAGAATGCGGCCGAGACCTGCCGGCTCGAAGATGATCAGCTGATCATCGAACACCTCTATATCGAGCGTCAGTTGCGGCCGCTGAATCTCTATCTCCAGGAAGTCGATGACGAGCAGGGCAGACTTGCCGCGATCGACTACGGCCAGGCCATCCGAGATCTGTCACGCACGAATATCTTCGCAGGCGATCTCCTGCTCAAGAACTTCGGAGTGACCCGCCATGGACGCGTGATCTTCTATGACTACGACGAGCTGTGTCTGGTCACCGAATGCAATTTCCGCGACCTGCCGGTGGCCGACTCGATGGAAGACGAGATGCGTGCCGAGGCGTGGTTCTATGTAGGTCCGAACGATGTCTTCCCGGAACAGTTCGTCAACTTCCTGGGCTTCCGGGACGCTCATCGCGCCGCCTTCATGGAACACCATGCCGATCTGCTTACCGCCAGCTACTGGCGCAGACTCAAGGAGCGTCTCAAGGCTGGCGACATGCCCGAGGTGCTGCCCTACCAGCCGCGTTCCTGGGTAGAGCATCGCGGACCGGACATCTATGCACCCAGGTCTCCACGCAGCAGCGAGGAGGAGCCACCGCCTTCGCGCTATAGCTGAGCCTTACCGCTGAACCGTGCGCGCATCCTGCCGCGCTTTCGATCAGCCCTGCCCACCGCTGCGGGCCGCGTATAATGCAGCGCACCATGACCTTACTTACCCTCGATAGCCTGTCACTGGATTTCGGTGACCAGCCCATCCTGCGCAACGCCTCGCTCACCATCGACGAAGCTGAGCGAATCTGCCTGATCGGCCGCAATGGCGCCGGCAAGTCAACCTTGCTGAAGCTGATCATGGGCACCCTGCCGCCCGACAGCGGTGAGGTCAGGCGACGCCAGGACCTGCGCGTCAGCCAGCTCGAGCAGGCCCTGCCTTCCGCGCTGCACTTGAGCGTGCGCGAGTTTGTCACCGAAGGCCTCGGGCAGCTCCAGGCCCTGCTTCTGGAATACGAGTATCGAGCCGGTCAGCCGCTGGATGATGAGGGCATGCGTCGTCTCGAATCCCTGCAGCGCGATATCGAGACCGAAGGCGGCTGGAACCTCGACCAGCGCATCGACAGCGTGCTCAGCGAGCTCGCATTGCCGGGCGATGAGCGACTCTCCGCGCTGTCCGGCGGCTGGCAGCGCCGCGTGGCACTGGCCAGGGCACTGGTGTGTCAGCCCGACCTGCTGCTGCTCGATGAGCCGACCAACCACCTGGACCTGGCCTCGATCCAGTGGCTGGAGGACCGGATTCGTGCCTGGCGAGGTTCGGTGCTGTTCATCACGCACGACCGCGCCTTCCTGCAACGCCTGGCAACGCGCATCGTGGAACTGGATCGGGCGCGACTGACGAGCTGGCCGGGCGACTATCGCAACTTCCTGCGACGCAAGGAAGAATCACTCAACGCGGAGGAACTCGAGCGCGGTCACTTCGAGAAAAAACTTGCGGAGGAGGAAGTCTGGGTACGCCAGGGCATCAAGGCGCGCCGTACCCGCAACGAAGGTCGGGTCCGTGCACTCGAGGCCATGCGCCGCGAATACACCGAGCGTCAGCGCTTCCGGGTCCAGCAGGGCCCGCGCATGCACATCGAAGAGACCGTGGCCGAATCGGGTCGCATGGTCGTCGAGATGGAACATGTCACCCATGGTTTCGAAGGCGAGCCGCTGATCAGCGACTTTTCTCTGAAGGTGATGCGCGGCGACCGAATCGGTCTGATCGGCAACAATGGCGTGGGCAAGAGCACGCTGCTGAAGATCATGCTCGGTGAGCTGGCCCCGCAGGCAGGCCGCGTACGCATGGGTACGCAGCTCCAGATCGCCTATTTCGACCAGTTGCGCCGCGAGCTCGACGACGAACGCTCGGTGGCCGAGATCGTCGGAGACGGACGTGATCATGTGCAGGTCGATGGCAAGCCCCGGCATATCATCGGCTACCTTGGCGGGTTTCTGTTCAGTCCCGCACGCACGCGTACACCGATCAGCGCCCTGTCGGGCGGCGAGCGCAACCGTGTCATTCTGGCAAAACTGTTTACCCGACCCAGCAACCTGCTTGTGCTCGACGAGCCGACCAACGACCTCGACGTGGAAACTCTCGAGGTACTGGAAGAACGGCTCGTCGCCTACACGGGCACCCTGATCATCGTCAGTCATGATCGCGAGTTCATCGACAACGTGGTAACCAGTACGCTGGTGTTCGAGGCCGATGGAGGCCTGCGCAGCTACGCCGGCGGCTTCAGTGACTGGGCACGCAGAGGCCGCCCGCTCGCCGAGCGCGAAGCGCCGCAGTCACTTGTCACCCCCGAACCGTCGACACCGGGGGCGGTTGACGATACGCCTGCGGATCAGCCCGCGAATGGGTCGGCACCCACGAGCACGCGCGAAGCCTCGCCGACGCCACCGAAGACGCGTCTGTCCTACAAGCTTCAACGTGAGCTCGACGCCCTGCCGTTTCGGATCAAGACACTGGAGGACGAGATTGCAGCGCTGGATGCACGCGCCGGCGCAGCGGACTTCTACGAGCAGCCCTGGGACGCAGTCCAGCGCCTGCTGGATGAACGTGAAGCGCGCAATATCCAGCTTGAATCGCTGCTGGAACGCTGGCTGGTGCTCTCGGAGCCCTGATGTGGCCGTGCCGCTGCGCTCACTCATCGAGCAGCTGATAGACACGGGCGCGTTCGGCGACCCGGCGCTGCCCGTACGCCTCGTGGAGACACATATCTCCATCATCGTGCTGGGCGCCTCGCGGGCATGGAAATTCAAGAAGCCCGTGAACTTGGGCTTCGTCGATTTCAGCACACTGGCACGGCGTCGCGAGGCCTGTGAGGCCGAGGTCCGGCTGAATGCGCGCCTGGCACCGGAGCTGTATCTTGGCGTGGTCAGCGTCGGGGGCACGCCTGAGCGCCCGCGGCTCGATGACGAGCCCGCCATCGAATACTGCGTGGCCATGCAGCGCTTTGCCGCGGAGGCCGAGATGCCGGGCGCCCTCGAGGCGGGCCGAATCGATGCGTCGGCCATGCGTGCCTTTGCTTCGGACCTGGCGGCGTTTCACGCATCTGCCCAACAGCCTGATCCTGCATGGGACCCGGCGCAGGCACTGGGGCAGCACAGTGCAGAGAACTTCAGCGCGCTGCGCGGGCTGCCGGCCTTCGCTGCAGACAGCACGCTGCTCAATGAGCTCGAATCGTGGTCGCGCGAACAACTGGCCGCGCTCATGCCGCTGTTCGATGCGCGGCGACGACGAGGCAGAGTACGCATCGGCCATGGCGACCTGCATGCCGGCAACATGGTCTGGAGCCACGGGCGCATCCGCGCATTCGACTGCATCGAATTCAGCGAATCGCTGCGAACTCTGGACGTCCTCGACGAGATCGGCTTCGCCGTCATGGACTTCGAGCGACGCGGCTACGCCGGGCTGGCTGCGGTGCTGCTTGATGCCTACCTCGAACACACGGGAGACTATGACGGCGTTCCCCTGCTGCCCCTGTTGTGCAGCTATCGCGCCCTGGTCCGCGCGAAGGTCAGCGCAATGACTGTCGCCCAGCAGCAGGACGACGACACTGCCGCCGCAGCCCGGGCATACCTTTCACTTGCCAGCCACTACACGCTGCCGCGCGAAGCCTCACTCATCCTCATGCACGGGCTATCAGGTTCGGGCAAGAGCACACTTGCGGCGCAACTGGTCGAGCCGGGCGCGACCGTTCGCATCCGCTCGGATGTCGAGCGCCAGCGTCTGCTTCGCGCCGATCGATCGCCGGTCACCGACCCATACTCCGGCGAGTGGACAAAACGCACCTATATGGCGCTGGCAAGCGCCTGCGAGTCCGTCATTCGCGGCGGCCGGCCGGCCATTGCCGATGCAGTGTTTCTTACCCGCGCGCAGCGCAGCGATTTCATCGCGCTTGCCCGGAAGCTCGGCTGTCCGCTGAGGATCATCCACTGCCGTGCGCCGAGCGATGTACTGCGTGCACGTGTTGACGCTCGAAAACAGGCAGGGACGGATGCCTCTGAAGCTGACGCGAGCGTACTCGAACATCAGTTACGGACGATCGAAGCACTCGACGATTACGAGAAGGCCTGCGAAGTCATCGTGGACACGAGCAGCGATATCGACATTGCCGCGCTCGTGACCAGGCTTGCCCTGGCCTAGCTAGCTCGCGTCTACAGCCGTCACGCGATCGCGAATCCCCAGGCGCGTCAGCAGCAGGTCGGCGTCGGGTGCTTCATCAATGAGTGCAAGCTTCCGCGCGCGCGGCAGGTGACGCAGACGGTGTTCGGCACGCAGCGCCGTACTGCGGCCGCCCACTTCGATGCAATAGCGCAGGGTGATGTTGCGTGCTGGCCGGGTGAAGCGCGCCGAGCGGCTGCCCCCTGATGCATGCTCGGCAAGTCGACGTTGCGGATCCACCGTAACGCCGGTGTACAGCCGCCCGTCACAGTCGAGCAGATAGAGCCACCATGGTCGCTCGGTCACCATCTAGCGGCGGGCGTTTCGCTGAAGCCAGGCGCGGGCCGCGTCTTCTGCATTGAAGATGCCCAGGCGAATGCCTGCATTGCTGGCAAGGGTTTCGAAAAAACTGCGGCTGTCATCGCCCTCATCGAGCAGCATTGCAAGCCAGTGACGGGCATCGAAGCCGGCGGCTGCCAAGCCATTGTAGGCAAGATCATAATCAGCAAAAACCGGGGCCACGTCGCGCGTGCCACGCATGTCCAGCAGGTAGCCCCTTATCGGCCTGCCCCTGGCAAGTGCAGTCGCGCGCGTGGCGATCTGAGCAGCCAGCGCCTCGGTCGTGTCGGCCTGCACGCGCACCTCGATGATGCCCGCAGAATCATCGAGATCGACCGTGAAATCCATGCGCAGCTCCTGACGTCGCGCCGACTCTACAGCACAGCTTCCAGCCAGGACAAGGCGGCGCGTCCTGTGCCGGGCGGACAGGCTACACTATGCATCATTGATTTGCGTCAAGCAGGAAGTCACGATGACAATCGACATCACCGACACGGCGGCCGCCACGCATGCCATCGCACAGGCATTGGGATGGCACATCGACGGTGTGACCGACGCCAGGCTGATCGCCCAGGGTGCGGCCAATGCCCTTGCTGCGGTCGCCGCACAATCCCGCGATTCACTCTTCGACACCGAGCCGGGGCGTTTTCTTGATACGCTCGAGTCGCTGGCCGGCACGGACGCGACCGATGACTGACGCCGCTGCTGTGGAACGCGGCCTGTGTGAGACGGTCGAGGCCATTGCAAACGGCAACGCCAGCGCCACCAGCGAACTGCGGCATTGCATCGAGCGAATCCAGTCACGTGGTCCGTCGCTGAATTGCGTGCTGCGCGTCGAGCACCGGCGTGCCGGCGAGCAGGCTCAGGCGGCAGATGACGCGCTGAGCCGCGGCCACACTCCCGGGCTGC
>JBGTIC010000239.1:0-17724 GCA_041745895.1 Gammaproteobacteria bacterium | reverse complement strand
GATTGCAACGACACCGGCGGGCAAAAACGTCTATATGCGCGTGTACAACGCTGCCGGCAGCCAGGTCACCGCGGCTTACGGTGTGAGCAGTGCCACCGCGAACCTGCAGAACCTGACGGCCGGCACTTACACAGTATTGATTGCGCCCGATTATGCTGCCACCGCTTCGGTGGTGCTATTGCTTGAATAGTCACGGCTACAGGCACAGCCATATAACCACAGATACGATTGCTATGAAGATTAAACCCAATGGGCCACTTTTCAATTTCATTTCGGCGCGAGATGTCCATGACTTCCGGATTGCGCTCGCTGGCTACCACCGTATTGGCGGGCTTCAATGATTTTGGACGGGTCGTCCAGCCAGTACAGAACTAGTATTTTGCTTGTAGGGTAGATCCATGACGCGATATCAAGTCAGAAATACGGCAGTTTTGAGCGTATGCACAATGATCGCTTGTTTTTCAGTGCCAGCCGCTGCGCAGGAATATCCGGCTGAGTGCAAACCGGAAGGAGCGTTTAGCTGTGCGACGGTTCGCCCGACTGAGTTCCAGTATTACGCCAGGCTTTGTTCGAATGCCGGTTACTTTCCCTCGGAGAGTCAAGCGGCGAACCACGCGTTCGCAAATTGGTTCAGCGAGTATCCGGGATGCCCGGCACCGACAAAGGAATGGCTCGGATGGGCGCAAGACGAGAGGAGTAACTGCAGCGGCTCCATGTGCACACCGCCGGATTCGACATTCATCATAATGTGTCCCGGGGAAGGATCAGGTCCTTATCCGATAACGAATGCAGGATTCGATGTTGCGAACTATTCCCTGTATCGAGTAACGACATTCACTGGAGCGTCCTGCGCACCCACCGTTTACGATCGCCCCCCTAGCGGAGATGCAAAAGCGGCGGGGCTCGTAAGCCGTACGAGATCGATTCAATGCATGGAGGGGTACAGCATAGCGGGCAGCGGTGACGACAAATACTGCAAAAGGAACGACTCGGATTACGACGCAGGCAAAAACCTCGGCTGTCCAATCAAAGAACAGGGCCAATGCTCAGCAGGGAACCCTATCAATATCGGTACGGGCAACAAATATCAGGTTGAGACGGATTACACAGGCACAGGCCCGAATCCGCTGGGGTTTCAGCGGATCTACAACAGCTTAGCGGCACGCACGAACGGTGCAAACGGACTTCATCGGTTCTCGTCGAGTAACGGCGCTGCGCCGGTCTTGGCCTTCATGGACCCCGACCAACCAGGCGGCACACAGGCAATGGCGGTGGATTCGATGGGCGTGAATTGGCGGCACACGTACCAGCGCGGTGTCGTGGAGTTGACGACGACTTCCATTCGAAGTGCGGCGCTTTATCGGCAGGACGGAAGGGTCTTAGTGTTCAATGAACACAATGGCTCATGGGTTGCGGATGCGGACGTCAGCTACACGGTTACCGAACTGACAACTGCCGGCGAGACCACCGGCTGGGAGGTCAAGACGCCAGCCGACGCGACGGAGACGTATAACGAGCTTGGCCAGCTCGTGAGCATCGCCGATCGTGCCGGCGTTACGACAACCGTGTTTTACGATAGTGTGGGACGTATCGACACGGTTGTCGATCAATTCGGGCGCGAACTGGAGTTCGGCTACGCGGCAGAACCGCAAGCCGGCGTCGAATGGTGGGAAGATCCGGCCGTAGTGAATCAAATCACAACGGTGACGGATCCGGTTGGCAACACGTATACCTACGACTACAACGAGGAGGGCACGCTGAAATCCATCACGTATCCTGACAACACTGAGCGTGAGTATCGGTACGAGGACACTGCCTACCCATTCGCCTTGACCGCGATCATCGATGGCAACCAGAATCAGTTCGCGACGTTCGGCTACGACAGTCAGGGCCGTGCAAATCTTTCGTATCATGGTCAGGGCGCCGAGATTGCCCAGCGCGTAGACGTGACATACACGAAAACCGGCACGTATGCACCGTGGCACTCTATTGCTAGTACGGCCGTCACTTTTGGGCAAGGCGCGGCAGAATCCTACTCAAGATCCTCCCAGATAGGTCGGCAGCTCGGCGTGTCCAAAATGAACAACATGACACACGGAAGTCACTCCGAGGCGCGGACCTACGACTCCCGTGGCAATGTAGAGCGCCACACCGATCTAAATGGTACTACTACTTACCGCACTTACAATTCGCATAACCTGGAAACGCTTCGGCGCGAGGCGGAGAACCACCCGCTTGAACGCGATATTGTAACCACCTGGCATCCAGTGTATCGCTTGCCAGATGTTGTCACCGAGCCAAATCGCACCATCGATTACGACTACTATGCAAACGGGGACTTGCAACGTGTAACGATAACGTCGCTGAACAGCTCCGGCACCGAGGATCTGTCCACCGACGGCAACCGGACGCGTATCTGGAACTACCAATACAACGCCTACGGTCAGGTTACGAGTATTGATGGTCCGCGAGTGGATGTCGCGGACGTCACCATGCTTGAATACTATGACGACTCGACCTGTCCGCCGGGAGACGGGAAATGTGGGCAGCTCGAGTTCATCGTCGATGCTGAAGGCAATCGCACAGACTTCGATGAGTACTATGCGGACGGCCGCCTGAAGACAATGACCGATCCTAACGGTCTTGAAACGCACTACGAGTACGACGGACGGCGCAGGCTGACAAAGCTCACCCTGACGGATGGGGTATCGAGCCGGGTGACCGAGTATAGCTATGACAACGCCGGTCAGTTCGACCAGGTGACGTTCCCGAACGGCTTGGTGCTCGACTTCGAGTGGACCTCCGCGCACTTGCTGGACTATGTCGAAGACAACTTTGGTAACAGAATTGACTACGAGTACGACGTGCACGGCAATAGGATCGCCGAAAACCGCCGGGATCCCGTCGGTACTATCCGCAATGCCCTGGCTACGAGCTACAATGATTTTGGTTTCGTCGACTCGGTCACCCGCGGCACCCTAGCGTCCGGAAATGCGATTACTACGGATTTCGAATTCGACCCATTAGGCAACCTCCACAGTGTCACCGATGCCAACTGGAACGTAACCGATTACGTTGTCGATGCACTGAGTCGCGTCCACAAGGTAACTGACGCCTTGTCGAATGACACCGTTTACGGGTTTGACGATCAGGACAACATCAATCTGGTCGCGGCGCCCAATGGTGCGACGACATCTCTGCCGCATGATGGGCTCGGCAATCTGGATAAGGAATTTAGCCCGGACCGTGGAGCGATTGATCTCGATTATGACGATGCCGGGAATCTCCGGGTCAAACTGGATGCCCTCGGCCTTGAGACGCAGTACGCGTATGACAAGCTGAACCGTTTGACCACCGTCACGCTCGATAGCGGTGCCACGATCGTATACGAATACAATGACGCCAGCAGGAACGCCAAAGGTCGGCTTTACAAAATCACGGACAGCACCGGCGAGACGAGCTGGATCTACAATGGATTTGGCGATGTGACGTCCAAGACGCAGAAGATTGGCTCGGTCTCTCTGACGACTGACTATCAGTACTATGCGAACGGACAGCTGGAGTGGATGAGGCTGCCGTCGGGTAAGATCATCTACTACGGATACGCCCTGTTCCTTGGGGACAGCGTAACGGTGGATACTGAGACTATTTTGCACAGCGCAGAATACGAACCCTTCGGCCCGGTCAAGGAGTGGACCTGGGGAAACTCGATGCTGAGTACGCGAGACTACGATACGCGGGGCCTTCTGATCGGACAGACGATGCTTTCGAATAGTCGGGTACTCGGCTATGACAGCGTCGGGCTTCTGAACTCGCTGGAAGACGGACGAGCGATCTCTGAGCTCGATTACAGTGAGTTGGTGCCGGAACAGGGGACTTTTGAGTTCAATGTCCTGCCATACTCCAACCAGCTCGATACCGTGTCGGGGCCGGTCGCCAAAGACTACGACTACGACGCTGCCGGCAACGTAACGACCGACGGAATTCACAGCTACAGCTACGACGATCGGGGCCGGCTCAACACCGTTGATTCTGGGGCGAGCGCCACGTACCAGTACAATGGCCAAGGCCAACGTGTCCGAAAAGTGAGCGGGTCAACGACGGTGCTGTTTGTCTACGACGAAGCAGGCAATCTGATTGGCGAGTACAATAGCAGCGGCTCGCCGATACGCGAGCATGTGTGGTTCAATGGTGCACCGGCGGCGGTACTGAGTGGCTCAGAGGCCTACTATGTTCACACCGACCATCTGGGCACACCGAGAGTGATTTCGGATGGCAGCAGCGAAATTTGGCGCTGGATATCGACGCCCTTTGGTGTCAATGCGGCGGATGAGGATCCTGATGAGGATTCAGTGTCCTTTACCTACAATCTGCGGTTCGCAGGGCAGTACCATGACGATGAGACGGGCCTCCACTACAACTACTTCAGAACCTATGACCCGAGTACGGGCAGGTACCTGGAATCCGATCCGATAGGGCTTCAAGGTGGGCTGAATACCTACGGGTACGCTCTGCAAAATCCGCTGAAATACTCTGATCCGTACGGTCAAACTCCGGCTGCAGCTGGGCTCTGCCTTGTTCCCGGCGTCGGTTGGGTGGGGTGCGCCACGGCGGGATTGATAGGCGGATCTATACTTACGATTGCATGCGTAGTTACTGGTACGTGCCAAGATTTCTTCGATGCGGTACGCGACTACGCGAAAAGCGACGACTGTGACGATGATGACGAGTTTTGTCGTAAGGAGCGAGAGCGTTGCTCTGAGCTATGCGCGGAGATATACGAAAACCCGTGGGGCCGAGAAAAGGTCTTTGGCGGAAGCATTTCTCAGTGCATTAAGAACTGCCTGCCCGAAAAATGTGGTGGTGCACCAAAATGGAAAGGCTACATATTTCCTTAGAGGTTACTTGAGTGAAAGACAAGCAGATACAACACCTCATTGAGTCCGAGCGCTATGATGAAGCCCTTGGACTATGCGAACAGCGGCTCGCCGAAGAAAGTGCTGCGGATGATGATATCTTGCGCCAACGGTCTCACATTCATGCGCTTAGGGGTGACTATGAGAGCGCTCTGGCGGATCGTACGGAGATTATCAGGGGCTCCGAATCCAAACTGCAGGATTTTTTTCAGGCTGGGAATGCTGCGCTTAGTTTGAAACGATTTGGCGAAGCAGAGATCTTTTTCTCTCAGCTATCGGAGAGGGGACAAGAAGCCGGCGAAGACTGGTTCGCATCAGCCGCGTACTTCTTGACGGCGTACGCTCAGATGATGCTTGGCAAAACAGATGAGGCCACAGCGTCGCTGTCACAAGCTGAGGCCATTGAGCCGGCCTGCGAACTTCCGATTCCAGGTAGGAGCATGTGGAGCATTAGTAGGCTCAGATCAGAAATCTCTTCGGCATCAAATCGGAATTGATATTGAGTGTAGAGAATCCGCACGAACTGTCGTCGGTAGTCTACAACTACTTCAGAACCTATGACCCGAGTACCGGGCGGTACCTGGAATCTGATCCCATTGGCCTGAATGGTGGGCTGAATACCTACTGGTACGCGAATCAGAACCCTCTCTACTACTACGATCCAGACGGAAGGCTCGCGCTGCCAATAATTACCGCAATTATTGGCAGCGCGGCTGGCGGGTTAGGTAGCATCATTTCTCAGGGGCTGCAGAATGGATTTGGCTGCATAAATTGGAAAAATGTCGCTGTGGCCACCGGCACAGGGATTGTTGCTGGTGCAATCGCTCCTTTCGCTGCATCGACC
Organism: Gammaproteobacteria bacterium; assembly: GCA_041745895.1. Lineage (GTDB taxonomy): Bacteria > Pseudomonadota > Gammaproteobacteria > Steroidobacterales > PWYM01 > PWYM01. Next base: position 11,964 of record JBGTIC010000239.1, on the reverse strand, counting down.
TATAGCGGAGCGGCAGCTCTTGGAGCAACGGCAAACACTGGCCAATACGTCGCAACACAGGCAATAAACGGAGATTCTGTAAGTACGACTGGCCTTGCGATTAGCGTTGCGACGGGCGTCGCGGGCGGAGTCATTGCGGGCCCAGTGTCCAGAAGTAGCGGTCTTCGATTCAACGAATATTCTCAATGCATGCCTAGAGAGTTAGCGCGGCGCGGTAATCAGGCTGCTGACGCAGCAGTGAACACTGCAGCGGGAAATTTGGCGCGTAGTGCCGGTGCTGGTATTGCGTCAAATGTCGATGCGGGCAATGGGTGCGAATGTGAGTGACCAGCAAAAAGGGTCCCATTTCAAATTAGAGCCGGCGCGGCTGGCAATTGTTCTTGTAAATACGTTGCTGGTTGTGGCAGCGGCGCTAGGTCTATACTTTGTTTCAATTGTTGACGGTGATTTGGTAGTGAAGCTTGCCGCAGGAGCCGTAATGATATCTGGTGTTGCTGGTGTAGCTCTAGCACAGTTTAGGCAGTTGACGATCCAGTTCGATCAAGAGGGAGTTTGTCGAAATTCTTGGATTGGCAAGACGCATTGGAAGTGGAATGAGTTGGAACAGATTCGTTCAAATTCAGCTGGCTACGAATTGTCTTTTTCCGATGGCTCGTGCATCCGAATTTTACGTTCGCTCATTTCGAACGATAAAGACCTTGGGGATTTTCTAGCATCAGTGAAGTATGCTGTAGACTAGTCTACAACTACTTCAGAACCTACGACCCTGGGACGGGCAGGTATCTCGAGAGCGATCCGATCGGCCTGAGGGGAGGCCTCAACACATATGCCTATGTAGCCGGCAACCCTCTGTCGGCGGTCGATCCATATGGATTATTCGGAATCGCCGGTCTAAATCAGGGCCGACTAGAAGAGTACAGACGCAACGGCGGACAACGGGATGGATTAATTCTGGCACTAAGTGCTGAGCTAGGCGGCGCTTTTCACCTATTGTTTGCGGGTCTACCAGCAAGCTCAGGTGCCGTGATTAATACAAGCGGTCAGCGATGTTTCGTATCCATAATCTGCAAGCGCTATGGTCCGGGACTATTCGGAGGGCTGGGAATCACGGTAAGCCCGTCCATTTCGGCCGGCGATCAATTCGCAGACCACACGTCGCACGGTCTATTTTTGGAATTGGGCAGCGGGCCTGGAGGCGGGGGTTCGCTCAGTATTGGTGGTGGCGGAGCAACAGGTGCTCGTGCGTTTGGTGGTCTTGCCGGTGGCTTTGCAGTTGGCTACCAAAAGTGCCACGTCCAATATGTCTGTGAGAATCCGTTGGCATGTCCACCTGAGAACTAGTGCTCGGTTCCGTAAAATACTTCACACTCTCGCTGCGGCTTTTCGCGTCTGGCGGCGTTGCAGCTCATCGCAATAGCTCGGCTGTTGCTCGTCGCGCCTTGCCAGCCGCGAAAAGCCGCGACCTAGAATGAGTTTATTTACGGAACAGGACACTAGGTGGTACCCCTAGAACAAACAGGATTTGCAATGGACGAAAAAGAATTTCCGTGGATCTATTTGAAGATTTCAGTCGTCGCGTTTCTGGCAGTGATTTTCAGCTTTCTGGCGAGTTCGCTTGGCGCAGAAACAATTGGATCGATCCTACTGTACGGAGGAATGTTCGGAGTCGCTATCGGCGTAGTACTACACATTTACTTCTTTCTTAGGATGCGCAGCGATTAGTGCTACAACTCATTCCGTAATTGTGCGGGTTGGTTAGGACGCACCGTCCGTTAAAGTAGCTGGCCAACCAAGGGATTCTTCGATGGTCGGGGCATGTCGGCGCGTTCCCTGAAGCCGAAGCATGTGCAGGCGCTTGTGGTGTACTGGCAGGAGCAGGAATTGAATATTGGAACCGTCAAGAATCGCATGGCAGCGATTCGCTGGTAGGCCGGCAAGGTCAACCGTCAAAGCGCCTTGGCGCGGACCAACGACTTTTACGGCATCGGTAGGAGGCAACGGGTCGACACCGAATCGAAGGCCATCCTGCCGGAGGACCAACTGAGGCACATCACAGATCCGTTCGTTCGCCTAAGTCTCGAACTGCAGCGAGCATTCGGTCTGCGGCGCGAAGAAGCGATCAAGTTTCGTCCCTCGTACGGCGACCGCGGCGATCATCTGCAGCTCAAAGCCAGCTGGAACAAAGGAAACAAGGGACGGACCTTGCCGATTCGAAACGCGCAGCAGCGGGAAGTGCTGGATCGGGTTTGGCAGCTGGCAGGGAACGGCGCCTTGATTCCGGCCGAGCGCAGCTACGTTCAACAACTGCGGCTTTATGTTCGGCAGACGATGAATGCGGGCTTGTCGAAAATGCACGGGCTTCGTCACGCCTACGCGCAGTCACGTTACCGGGAGCTGACGGGTTGGTTGTGCCCGGCGGCGGGTGGGCCGAAGGCCAGGTGCCTGGCTGCCAACGAGCGACTGGCGGATCAGGAAGCACGAGAGATCATCAGCCGCGAACTCGGTCATGAACGCGCCGAAATCGTCTCAGTTTATTGTGGGTAGCTCATGTTTATGTGGAGTTGGCTTTGATTCTGCTGCCTATGCGAGCAATGTTTCGCGAACAACGCCACATAATCTTTACGCATCGAGCGGTGGCCCCCGATTGTGAGCGGACATGGTCAGGTGCCCTACAGCGAATGCAGCCATTCAAGTAGGGAATGGTCTTGTTTCCACGATGGGATCGCCGGAACGGGAGAATTGGCGGCGACGGGGTCCAGGGCCTTGCGTTTCATCTCGAGATTGGCTCGCGCGTAGATTTGCGTGGTGCTGATATCGACGTGACCCAGAAAGTCGCGAATGATGTCCATGGACACGCCGCTTTGCAGCAGATGCATGCCCTTGGTGTGCCGCAGACTGTGCGGCGTGACCGGCTGGGTGAAACCGGGATGACGGCGCCGAACGGCATCAACGTGCTTGTTCAGGATGTATTGCACACCCCAACGGGTCAGGCGCTGGCTGTAGCGGTTCGTAAACAGTGGTCGATCTGCGCGCTCTGGCTGGTCTAGCCGATGTTCATGGAGATGGTCGTGCAGCAGTTGCGCTGTGGCGTCCATCAGCGGCACGGCTCGCACCTTCCGGCCCTTGCCCATCAAACGGATCTGGGCGGGGGACGACAGTCGCACGTCTCTTGGGTTGAGATCGACCAGCTCTTGAACGCGGGCGCCGGTGTCGTAGAGCACGCTCAGCAAGACCGCGTCACGTCGGCCGGACCGCGTTTCCAGGTTGGGCTGAGCGAGAATCTCGGAAAGATACTCTCTGGACAGGTAGCTGACGAGCGACTGAGGCTGGCGGCGGAGCGGAATGGCCAGAATCTGCTGACACTGCAGCAAGCGGTCTGGCTCTTCGGTCTGTATGTAGCGGAAAAAGGAGTGCATCGCTGCCAGACGGTGGTTTTGGGTGCGCACCGAGGCCTGCCGATTGTTGGCCAGGTGATCAAGAAAGGCTTCGATGACGGTGACATCCACCTCTTTGAGCGCAAGTCGTTCGATGGCGATGTGGCGATGGTCGCGGCAAAATCTCAACAACAAGGTGAACACGTCCCGGTAGGCCTTGACCGTGTTCGCGCTCAGGTTACGTTGCGCCGCCAGGTGATCGGTGAGGAAGCGGGTGACGTGGACGGAGAAATCGGTGGGCTTCATAGTGCGATCCTCCGTGGAATGACGTCGCCGAATGCGGCGTTGACGCGCTGAGTGATCTGCGGAAACAGCTCCGCGGTGAGGTGCAAATAACGCTGCGTGCCCATAAGCGTCTGATGGCCCAGGTAGGTGGCCAGAATCGGCAACTTGGCGTTGAGATCGGCGCCTTCCTCGTACCAGCGCAGCAGCGTGTGGACAGCGAAACAGTGGCGAAGATCGTGGACCCGGGGTCCTTTGCTCTTGCCCCCGTGCAGGATGCCGAGCTGAAACAGCGCCTTGCGGAACACGAGATAGACCGCGTTGTTGCGATACGGCTCGCCCGCTCGCGGCGAAAAGAAGAACCCCTTTGCGGGGCGCTTGCCGAAAATGTCGGTATATCGTCGTAATCGGCGGACGAGGTCGATGTGGGGTGGTACGAGGCGGTCCTTTCCGAACTTGCCGTCGCGCACGGTCAGGACGCCGCAATCAAGATCGACATCGGCGACGCGAAGCTGCAGCACCTCGTTCACGCGAAATCCGCAGCCATACAGGAGTCGAAAGATCTCTGGCATGATCAGGTGCCGGTCCGGCGAGTGCGGTGTCGGTGGCAGATGGTCCACACGATCGAGAAGCGCAGCGACTTCTGAGCGGGTGAAGATATGCGGCGCAAAGGGCTGCGCCTCGCGGGTCATCGGCCATCGAGGCGGGACATCACCGAGGTAGCCCTGTCGACACATGAACTGAGTGAACTGGCGCACGATCGAAATCCGGTGCTGATGCGTTCCGGGGCTCTCATGGCATCGCTTGGCGAGCCAGCGTCGCGTGGCGGCTCTCGGTAAGGTCGACGCCGTCACTGGCTCGTCTGCCAGAGCGCGATCAAAGCGGGCGAGCATGCGCGCCTGCCCGTGGTATCGGTAACCGCAGGCACGCTTCTCTTCGATGAACTGCCGCATGAGCGGTGCCAGTGGACTATGAAAACTAACCTCCTTTGCGTTACGCGACATGATCAGCCTCCTCGGTGCTCAGCGCAGCCTGACGCAGGGCTTCTACGTCGGCCTTGGCATAGATCAGTGTTGAACTGACTGAGGCGTGGCCAAGAATCTCGGCAATGACGTGAACCGGCGTCTCGTTCTTGAGGAGCTGGGTCGCCAGCGTGTGCCGGAGCGAATGCATGCCAGCGCGCTGCCTGGAGCGAAACTGGATGCCGGCACGCTGTCTCCACTCTTTGACGACGTAATAAAGATGGTTGTCGCGAGCGAACGGGCCGAAGGGAGACCGGGCGAGCAAAAACACTTCTCGATGATCGCTCTTGGGGCGGCCGGACTTGAGATAATCGATGAGTGCCTCGCCCACCTCCTCGGTCAAGGGCAGGCGATAGGCGGCACCGGTCTTGCGTTGTCCGATCTCGATCACGCCAGCGTCCCAGTGCAGAGCGTCCAAGGTCAGGGTACGGATATCGCCCAGTCGCAGGCCCAGGCGGCAGGCCATCAGGAGGATCGCATAATCACGCTTGCCTCTTGGCGAGCTTCGGTCGACGACCTCAAGCAGCCGCGTGACCAGCTCGTCGTCCCAGACGGAGGGGATGGCTGCATCACGCGGCACACGAACCTTGGGCAGGACGGCACTGAGGTCCTTGCGAATGATCCGTCTCATCAAGAGAAACCGCAGAAACTGACGAATGTCCGAGACGGCTCGAGAGATCGTCCGTGGTGTGTAGTGGCTGCGAGAGGTCACGTACGCCGTGACATCGACGGGTTGCATCTCAGCGTATGACATGACGTTGCGCAGTCGAAGCGTGTTGAGAAACAGCGCAATCTCAGTTGTTCTGGCAACCAGACTTGACGGCCGCAGGTGCAATCGCTCCCGGGCATACTGCTGATAATCTGAGTAGGCTCTCTTCATGGCGGGCGGAATCGTGGTTGGGCGCTTGCCGACATGACGGCGCTTGATCGATCCGTGCCGGGCAAACTGCTCGAGTACCTTCATCTCGAACGCCACATGTGCGCGCCAATCACGGAACGGCGCAGCACGTGATCCGCGGCGTGAACGAATATCGTCGATAAAGCACTTGGCGAGCTTCGGATCGAAATACTCGCCTGATCCATGCTCTCGAGCGAACGCGATGAAGCGCCTCCAGGTGGTGCGATAGCGTCTCAACGACCGCCGGTCGTAGTCGAGCTTCTCCAGATAGCGCAGCGCCTCAGCGACGAGCTGATCAAGATCATTGGGTTGGGCAGGACAGTCCTGGGAATAAGCCATGATCGGCCTCCTCGTAAAAGGCGGCCCGGGTGGCCGCCGGGAGATCGATCATGAAATCTTATGTGGTGTAGTCAAAATGGCACGCCCAATCTACGGGCATTACCGCTGAAAACTCCACATAACCACTTACGCCCCACAATAAGTGATATGTGGAGCTCTACATATCGTGTATTGTGGTAAGTGATTTGTAAGGAGCTACACATTTCGCCCACTCGCCGGCTGATACAAGGAAATCGGACGGGCCGCTGCTCGGCTTTCCTGTTTCCACTCACTGTCGTTTTGGAAATGATCCTCCGCCTGATTCGGTCGTGGTGGAGAGAAACGATGGTGCAAGCTGGCCGCATAGCGATGGCCTTGTTATCAATCGCTGTCATGTCGTCGATTGATGCGGTGCAAGCATCGATCTTTCCGGATGGCGGTGATCTGTGCGTTGGTCGCTACCAGACTACGGCGCCGCAGCCACGGCCGGATCAGCGAGATTTGTTGTCCGCGATGGTCGACATCGAACTGTCCGATGAGGTTGAGACCGTGGGTGAGGCGATCGCGGCGCTGCTCGAGAACAGCGGCTACCGCTTGTCACCGAATCCATCCCCATCGTGCCAGGAAGAGTTGTTCGAACTGCCGTTGCCGGCAGTTCATCGCCGCCTTGGTCCGCTGACTCTGCGCCAGGCACTGGAAGTTCTGAGTGGCCCTGCCTATCGGCCGGCGATGGATGCGGTTCGACGACGGGTTTCTTTTGAGCGCGTGCCCATGAGCAAACTGAACGCGGAAAAGGCTTGTGACTGTGAGTAGCCGGATCGTATGTGGGGGTCTGATGCTGCTCATAGTGCTGCCCGCGCTCAGCCAGTCGGTATCGAGCACTCGGACTGACGTCTCCCGCCAGACATCCGGTGAGGCGAGTGAAACCGCACTGTCGCCGATGGATCTGGAGCGCTCGCGCGTCTGGGGATTGTCCGACGCGGAGTGGCATCGCTATCAGATCTTGCTGCTTGGCATTCGGGGTAGCGTGAGTCCGGAAAACCTGTCGCCCGTAGAAGTCCTGGGGATCCACGCCCGCGACGATGCCGAGCGGCGCCACTATGCCGAACTCTGGGCGGGCGCGATGTTTGAGGATGCCGAGCGGATTCTTGCGTTTCAACACGCCTACGATGCCGCCGCCCGGCGCCTCAATCCGGGTCTAAAGCTGATCGATACCACGCCGCGCCGCGCCACGCCGATCACCAGGAGCGAACTTCGTGGCGACGACCGCGTCCTGTTCTTTACCGGGCTTGATTGCCCGGCCTGCGACGCGGTGCTGGGTAAACTGTTACAGCGACTCGATCGCATCGACGGCGTCGACATCTATGTCACCGACGCTGACTCGTCAGACAACGCCGGTATCAGGCGCTGGGCAGAAGCGCATGCCATCAAGGTGGCATGGGTGCATGACGGACGCGTAACCCTCAATCACGATGCGGGCGTTCTTTCCAGAATCGCCGATGGATCGACGAGGCCGCCGGTGCTCTTTGTGCGTCGGCAGGATCAGCTTAGTCCGTTATCCTATGCGGCGCTCTGAAGACATCGATCGATGCGCCGCCCGTGCCTGATACTCATTCTCGGTGTGTGGCTCAGTGCTGCATCGGCGGGTGCCCGCGAGGTCATTCCTGCCGCCTATCGGCACGTCGCAGCGATCCATGGCGTTCCCGCGAATCTGTTCTACGCCATGGCCCTGACCGAAAGCGGCAAGGCAGCGGAGGACAGTCTCCTGCGAAGGCCCTGGCCGTGGACGCTCAACATCGCCGGTGATGGGCGTTTTTTCACCAGCCGTGTCGAGGCGTGGCTGGCGCTCGATGCGTCATTGCGTGATGGACAGCTATCAGTAGATGTCGGTTTGATGCAGGTCAACTGGCGCTATCATCGGATACGCCTGGAGAGCAGCTGGCTGGCACTCGAGCCGTATCGCAACCTCCATATTGCCGCTGAGATTCTGACGGATTGTTATCGGCAGCGACGCGACTGGTGGGCAAGCGTTGGTTGTTACCACGCACCGACCGACGAGCAACGCGCAGAACGTTACCGAAATCGGGTCATGGCTCACTGGCGCCAGTTGAATGGAGCCTGATCCGTGTTTCGGCTTCTTGTTGCTCCAACGGGATTAATGTTTGCCGTAACACTGTGCCTTGTCGCAGGTAGCTCGATCGCAGAACCGCTGACGGTCATTTTCGACAATGGCCAGACGCGACCGTTGGCCGAATTTCTCGCGCCGCTGGCGCACAGCAAACGAGAAAAGACATCGGAATCCGGCCCGAATCTCGGCGCTGCCGACCTTGAGCAATTGCTGCCCATCCGATCGCCGGGCCTGAGCCCGGCTAAGGTCCCGGTTCGCAAACACCCACTGCCGTTCGCCACTGCGTTTTTCCTGATTGGTGCCGATCCCTGGTCGCGACAGTGGCTGGCCGAGCACCGACAACGGCTGCTCGACCTCGGTGCCGTGGGTCTGTTGGTAGACGCAACCGGTATCGAGGATCTGCAGGCGATTGCCGGCATAGCCGACGGTCTGCCAATCGCGCCGGCTGCGGGCTCGGACATCGCCAAAGCTCTGGGTGTGGTGCATTACCCGGTCGCCATCTCCGAGGGCCTCATCTGGCAATGAGTCGTTACGCAATCGATGCACTGTTACGTCCGCCGGTCGAACTGTGGTCGGTGCTGGTGGCGCTCGCGGTCGCAGCAATGGCGACAGCGGCGCCGTGGGCCTTCATGATGCCGCCAACTATCGCGCAGACCGTGAGTATTTCGCTGCTCGGCTTTGCCGCCTGGCGCACTCGTCAGGCATGGCGAGTCCTGCGTTACCAGCGACGTTTGAAACGCATGCCGGGCTACCGGCTGGTCGTGCACCGCGTGCCTTTCAGCCGGCAGAAACTGTTCCTCGGCCGGGGCTTTCAGTGGACACAACAGCATACACAGCGCCTGCGCGACACCTACCGCCCCGAGGTGCAACGCTATGTGAGGCCCGGACGGTGTTACCGGTGGGCACGCCGCCAGGAGGTCGCCTGGGAATCGGTACCGCTTCTGACAATAATCGCGCGAGTGATCGCCAGCCGGCGCTGGTGGAACCCGCTGGCACCGCTGCCCTCATTGGGCGGCAATCCGGCACTGCACGCGGTGGGGCTGCACGAGGAAGACGTGTGGATGAATCTCGATGAGCGCGTCGGGCACACCCTGGTGCTCGGCACGACACGCGTCGGCAAGACGCGTCTCGCGGAACTGTTGATCGCCCAGGACATCCGCCGTGGCGACGTGGTGATCGTGTTCGACCCCAAGGGCGATGCGGACCTCCTGAAGCGCGTGTACGGGGAAGCTGAGCGGAACGGTCGCGCTGCGGATTTCACCATGTTTCATCTCGGCTATCCGGAGGCCTCGGCTCGTTACAACGCCATAGGGAGCTTTTCACGAATCACAGAGGTGGCAACGCGCATCGCCAACCAGTTGCCGCGCGAGGGCAATGCCGCCGCCTTCAAGGAGTTTGCCTGGCGTTTCGTGAATATCATTGCCCGGGCGCTGGTGGCGCTCGGTCAACAGCCGGACTACGAGAAGATCCGCCGTTACATCAACGATATCGAGCCGCTCTTTGTCGAGTACGCCATGGCCTTCCTGAGCCGCCAGGGTGCCGACAACTGGCAGGCGGAGGTGACGGGGCTGGCCGAGCAGGCCAAAGGCCGACACGTGCCGAGCTCGATGCGCGGGCGCCAGCCGCAAGCCATCGCACTGACGCAGTACCTGCAGGTGGCAGACCAGTACGATCCGGTACTCGACGGTCTGATGTCGGCCTTCAAATACGATCGCACCTACTTCGACAAGATCGTCAGTTCCGTAGGTCCACTTCTCGAAAAGCTCACCACCGGTACCATTGCGGAATTGTTGTCACCGAGATTGGACGACCAGGAAGATACCCGGCGGATACTGGAATGGCTGGGGGTGATCCGCAACAAGGGCATCGTCTACATCGGGCTCGACGCCCTGAGCGATTCCACGGTGGCCAGTGCTGTGGGCAATTCCATGTTTGCGGATCTGGTCTCGGTGGCCGGACACATCTACAAGCATGGCATTTCCAGTACGGCCGGTGAGCTGCCGATCATTTCGCTGCACGCCGACGAGTTCAACGAACTGATCGGCGATGAATTCATTCCACTCCTGAACAAAGCCGGCGGTGCCGGCTTTCAGGTAACCGCCTACACGCAGACCTGGTCGGACGTGGAAGCGCGGCTTGGCAATCGCGCCAAGGCGGGCCAGGTAGCCGGCAACTTCAACTCCCTGATCATGCTCAGGGTCAAGGAACTGGCGACCGCGCGCATGCTCACGGATCAGCTGCCGAACGTCGAGGTGCTGACCCTGATGAGTGTATCGGGCGTCGACGATTCGTCCGATCCCGGGTCGGGTGTGGATTTCCGCTCCCGCAACGAAGACCGCATCAGCGTCTCCGAGGTCACGCTGTTGACCGTCGCCGAACTGGTCACGCTGCCAAAAGGTCAGGCCTTCGCCATGCTCTCCGGTGGCCAGCTGTGGAAGATTCGCATACCGCAGGTCGAGGCGATCGCGGATGAAGCATTGCCGCCGGCATTACGCCACGTCATTAGCGACATGCAACGGCGCTACGTGACCAACGACTACTGGTACCGGCAGAGCGAGACCTGGTGGTTGGCCGCGGGAGCGGCGAGCACGGCGGAGAGGGCTAGTGGCGAGGCCGCCGGCACCGCGTGATACCGCCGCTTCCAGACCGGGAGTCATCGAGCGTACGCTCCGCCGGATCGGCAGCGCGATTCACTGGTTGTTGCTGTCGTTGGTTTTCTCGATCGTCATCGAGTGCCTCGGTATGGTGTACTGGTGGCCGGAGCGCGGCCATGAACACAGTCGCCGCATGCTGGATGCGGAAATCGGCTGGCTCGATCGGGACTTTCGACAAAGCCTCCTGAGCCACGACCCGGCCCGTGCCGCGAGGAACGTCGCAGATCGCTCTCACGATCTTTTGTTCGAGCGAACCGGTCTCACTCGGTTGGCGGCATGGCTGGACCGATCGGCGGTCGATACCGACAGTGTTGCAAGCCACCGATTCCGTCGCTGGTATAGCCCAATCGCCGATTTGATTACCGCGGCGGGCCACGTCGTGCAGCTTTTCGCCGTCCGGCTCACTGTTCTCGCTCTTGCGACACCGGTGTTCCTGCTCTTCAGTCTGGTCGGACTGGTGGACGGACTGGTGCAGCGCGATCTGCGGCGCTGGGGCGGCGGTCGGGAGAGCTCCTATCTTTACCACTATGCAAAGGGCAGTGTGTGGGCATTCCTGATTGCGGCATGGGTCCTCTATCTGGCGATGCCCGTCAGCATCAATCCTGCTTTCGTCGTTGTGCCGTTTGCCATCCTGTTCGCCTTCTCCATCAGCATCACGGCTGGCACCTTCAAGAAGTATCTGTGACTGCATTCGCGACGGATTGCTGAGCATGAACACGCGGAAGCGTTTAACCAGGAAAGCGCGAGTGGCGCCGCCGGACAGCTCGGCCAGGCATTGTCGATAGCGAGAGCTTCGGGACTGGCAGGAAGCATTCGGGATTCAGACTGAACATTTAATCTGTCCGGACCTGCGCCCTAAACGACAGCGTCCGAGCCACGCTGCTATTTAACTCGAGCGGTATACCGTCTGGTTTATCCGTAGTCGCGCGCCCGTTCGCGGCCGATCATGCATCCCATGAACAGGTCGCAAACGATAAGAACCCTTCTGCTGATCGGCGTTTCATTCATCGCCGTGCAAGGTGCTGGTGTTCTGGCCGACGCGGATGCCGAGCGCGACGCCCTCGCGCACCTCGTGCAAGCACTGGAATCACTGGAGCCTTTGATTGTTGAGGCGAGGCGGGCTGCGGATCCGGATGCGCGTATCCGTTTTCAGTACGACTGGCTGAGACACGACCTTGAGACCGTTCGACGCGGCATTGAGGCGCATATCGATGGGCCCGTAGCCGAACCCCATGCCGTTGCACCGTTGCGCGGCGATTACCGGCGTTAACTGGTCATGAACGACGCA
>JBGTIC010000238.1:0-9978 GCA_041745895.1 Gammaproteobacteria bacterium | reverse complement strand
CAGTGACCGCGTTGAGGCCGGCGCCCTGCTGCGCGCCCGTGCGGCCGGCGTCCCCGCACTGCACCTGCCTGCGCAACTGCACTCCCGCCGCAGTGACTACGATCAGCTGCTGGCGCGAAGCTTGAGTGACCATGGCGCCACGCTGATTGTGCTCGCAGGGTTCATGCGCGTTCTCGGCGATGGGATCGTGCAGGCGTACGCCGGGCGCATGCTCAATATTCACCCCTCGCTGCTGCCGCATCATCGGGGGCTGCACACGCATCGGCGCGTGCTCGAGGCGCGTGAGCCGGTGCATGGCGCAACGGTGCATTTCGTCGTGCCCGAGCTCGATGCCGGACCTGCGGTGCTGCAATATCGCTGCGCGGTGCAGCCATGGGATACCGAATCGAGTCTGGCAGCAGGCGTGCGCCGGGGCGAGCATCTGATCTATCCGCTCGCGGTCAAGTGGTTGTGTCAGGGCCGGCTGCGGTGCCGGGGCGACCAGGTGCTGCTCGATGACCAGCCGCTGCGCAAAGCTGCGGTGCTGACCCGCGATGGCGCGCTTGCGCTGGCCACACCCGTCTGAGGCTGCGCGCCGTCAGGTCTGTGGCAGAGTCACGCCGCGCTGACCCTGGTATTTCCCGCCGCGGTCGGCGTAGCTGGTCTCGCACTGTTCGTCGGACTCCAGAAACAGCATCTGCGCCACCCCTTCGTGGGCGTAGATCTTCGCCGGCAGCGGCGTGGTGTTGGAGAACTCCAGCGTCACATGGCCTTCCCACTCTGGCTCCAGCGGCGTGACATTGACGATGATCCCGCAACGCGCGTAGGTAGATTTACCCAGACAGATCGTCAGCACGCTGCGTGGGATGCGGAAATATTCGACGGTACGCGCAAGCGCGAAGGAATTGGGCGGAATGATGCAGACATCAGCCTTGAGATCGACAAAGCTGTTGGAGTCGAAGGCCTTGGGATCGACCACGGCGGAATTGATGTTGGTGAAGATCTTGAACTCATCTGCGCAGCGCACGTCGTAGCCATAGCTCGAGGTGCCGAACGAGACCACGCGCTTGCCTGCCACCTCGCGGACCTGACGCGGCTCGAAAGGCTCGATCATGCCTGCCTGCTCGGCCATGCGACGGATCCAGGTGTCGGCCTTGATAGTCATCAGGTGTCCTCGACGACGATGTTGGGAAAGCGATGCGCATAGTCGCGCCCGGTCAGCGAGAGTTGCGCGGCCATGCACAGCGCTGCGTCGCGATAGGCCTGCGCCACCGCACCTTCGGGCTCGGCAATCACCGTAGGCATACCACTGTCGGTCTGCTCGCGGATGCGGATATCCAGTGGCAGACTGCCCAGCAGCGGCACCTCGTATTCGCCGGCCATGCGCCGGCCACCGCCGCTGCCGAAGATCGGCTCCTCGTGGCCGCAGTTCGAGCAGATGTGCGTGCTCATATTCTCGATGATGCCCAGCACGTTGACATTCACCTTGCGGAACATCTGCAGCCCCTTGCGGGCATCCGACAGCGCAATGTCCTGCGGCGTGGTGACGATGACCGCGCCGCTGACCGGGACCCGCTGGGCCAGCGTAAGCTGGATGTCCCCGGTGCCGGGCGGCATGTCGACCAGCAGGTAGTCGAGTTCACCCCACAGCGTCTGGCCGAGCATCTGGTTGAGCGCCGAAGTCACCATCGGACCGCGCCACACCATCGGCTGGTCGTCATCGACCAGAAACCCGATGGACATCGCCAGAATGCCATGTGCACTGAGCGGCTCGAAATGCTTGCCATCGGGGGTGACCGGGCGCTCACCGGTCAACCCGAGCATGCGCGGCACGCTGGGGCCGTAGATGTCCGCATCGAGCAGCCCTACGCGCGCACCTTCAGCGGCCAGCGCAAGGGCCAGGTTCACCGCGGTGGTGGACTTGCCGACGCCGCCTTTGCCGGAGGCCACAGCGATGATGTTGCGCACCCCGTCCGCAGGTTTCAGGTTGCCCTGCACCGCGTGCCGGCGCACCTGCCAGTGCAGTTGCAGATCCACCGGCGCATCGTAACCGGCCGATCGCAGCTGACGGGACAGGGCATCGCGGATCATGGCCTGGCGCAATCCCACCGGCAGGCCCAGCTCCAGATCGATCTGAATGCCGCCCTCGCGCAGATCTACCTCGACGCGCGTGGCGGCCGTGCTAAGAGGACAGTCGAACCACGGCAGTATCAGCGCGCCAACCGCGGCCTCCACCCCTGCCCTGTCACGTGCGTCCATGTCCGCCACCATCCCTGGTATCAGCTGGCGATTGTAGCGCATTGGCCTCTTCGCCCGGACGCACAAGCTGCGATGCGTCGCACATTGCCCGGTGGCCCATATGGCATAATCCCGCGATGGTCTTCAGACTGAGCCAGAGCGCCCCATGGGCACGTGGCTTGTACGCAACGCACCGCCTAAAATCATGCGAGGATGACGGTCAATCGCCATGAATTTCCTTAGCGCGCTCAAGGCCGATCGCCTCATCGCCCAGATCCAGGGCGCAGGGGATCCGGCATCACCGGCCGCGCGCAAGGCTTTGGACAAGTTGCGCCGGATCGGACCCGGCGCGATCCCACAGATCATCGAGGCACTCGGCCACGCCGATCGTCGCCAGACGGTGGACTTCGTCGAGGTGCTGACCGGGCTTGTCTCTGACCGGACATTTGCACAGGTGGCCAAGGGCCTGGCCGATTCAAGCCCGCGGTCCGTGTCCGGGACCGCCTGGGCGCTATCGTCGAGTCAGAATTTCAATCCGAACCGGCTGCTGGAGCTGCTCAGCGACGAAGCCACCTCCAAGCCTGCGCTGCTGGAGGTGATGGGCGTGCACAAGCAGCGCCTCAACCTGCGCGAGGTGCTGCGTTTCGCCTACGAGCTCGAGCCCGCCGAGCGTACCGCCATGTTCAAACTGATCGGCAGCGCCGCAGACGCCGATCTCGTCCCCGAGCTGATCGCGCGCCTCGACGGCAAGGACCCGGGCGTGCGGGTACACCTCATCCGTATTCTCGGCGAGTTCAAGACCCGCGAGGTCAGCGAGGCGCTCCAGCGCCAGCTCGAGGATTCGCAGAAGCTGGTGCGAAAGGCGGCACTCGAGGCCCTGTCGGAACACGGCGATGCGCTCGATGTGGCCCGCCTGTGCAGACTGCTGCTGGACGCCGACATCGACGTCGTCAACAAGGCGGTCGACCTGATCGTGCGCCTGGCCCACCCCGACACCATCAAGCATCTTGTCGTCCCGCTGAAGGATGAATCGGAGTACGCCCGGCGCGCCGCAGTCGAAGTGCTCAACGAATTGTGTGATGCCAACAGCGTCAAATCACTGCTCGATGCCGTCAAGGACGAGGACTGGTGGGTGCGCTCACGGGCCTCGGACGCACTGGCCAAGATCGGTGGCCCGCGGGTCATCGATGCGGTCCTGCGCCTGGTCCATGATGACGACGAGAGCATCCGCCGCGCCGCCATCGAGATTCTGAATGCCACCAAGGACGAGCGCGCCGTGCGCTCGTTGATGCAGGCCACCAGCGACTCCGACTGGTGGGTCCGCGAACGCGCCGCCGATGCGCTCGGCGATATAGGCAGCCGCGAGGCGGTGCCGGCGCTGCTGGCCATGCTCGACAGCGAGCCCAAGAGCATCCCGGCAGCCCTGCGCGCGCTGGGCAAACTGGGCGACACCTCGGTCGTCCCCAAGCTCACACCGCTGCTCAAGCGTGACGAGAAGGCGATCAAGATGGGGGCCATGACGGCGCTGGCGCAGCTTGCCGGAGAACGCCAGGCCGAGTCCGTGCGTACGCTTATCCTCCACGCCGGTCAGGCCACCTCCGATGTCACGGTCAACCGGCTGGCTGGCAAGCTGGTCCAGGACATGCAGTCGCGTCTGCAGGGCTCCACCACCACCGCCAGCGGGAGTATCGCGCGCGCCGCAGACTCGCTCAGCGGCAGCTACCGCCTGGCCGGCACTGGCGCCCAGACCCTGCTGGAGGAAAACCCTCTGGCTAGCGGCGCGCCACTGCCCGCCTCGTTCCCAGTCGCCACGTCAGGCGAGTCTCTGGACATCAACGCTCTGAAGACCGGCGACATCATCGAGGGACGCTACCGATACATCGAGAAGATCGGCAAGGGCGCCTTCGGCACTGTGGTGCTGGTCGAGGACACCGTGGTCGAGGAACGCCTGATCCTGAAGTTCCTGAATCCGAACGTCGCCTCCGACGAGGAGATGATGAAGCGCTTCGTGCACGAGCTTCGCTACTCGCGAAAGATCACGCACAAGAACGTCATCCGCATCTATGACTTCGTGTATATCGCCGGCAATTACGCCATCTCGATGGAGTTCTTCCCCTCGCATACGCTGGGCGGAGAAGTCATCAACCAGCAGCCCATGGATATCGAGAAGGCGCTGCGCTTCGGCTGTGATATCGCCACCGGTATGGCGGTGGCCCATCAGCAGGGCATCATCCATCGTGACCTGAAGCCTGCGAACATTCTCATCAACGATCAGGGCCTGCTCAAGATCGTCGACTTCGGCGTGGCCGCCGCAGCCTCGAGCGGGGATACCCAGTTGACCAAGACCGGCTATGTGATCGGCTCGCCGAAGTACATGGCGCCCGAACAGATTCTCGGCAAGAAAGTCGACGAGCGTGCCGACATCTACAGCCTGGGTGTTATTCTCTACGAAATGCTCACCGGCGTGCCGCCGTACACCAAGGGTGATCACATGTCGGTGATGTACCAGCATGTGCAGGGCAAGGCAGAGCCTGCGCATAAGGTCAACCCGGCCCTGCCGCTGGATCTTTCCGAGATCGTGCAGAAAGCGATGTTCGTCGACAAGAACAAGCGTCACCAGAGCATGGACGAATTCCACGCAGAACTGCAGGCCTACCTCGAGGGGCACCGCGCGAAATGCCGCGCATAGATTCGTTCCTCAAGCTTGGACTCGCCCAGGGCTGCTCGGATGTGCATCTGGCCGTGGGCGTGCCGCCGATGCTGCGCATGAATGGCGACCTGATGCCAATCAAGTTCCGCGACCTCGGCGATGCGGAGCTGGAAGTCTACCTGCAGGAAATCCTCACCGAGAATCAGCGCGCCCATTTCGATGGCGGCAACGATCTGGACTTCTCCTATGTCAGCGAGGAAGGCGGGCGCTTTCGTGTCAACCTGTTTCGCAAGGACACCGGGCTGGGCGCAACCTTCCGGCATATCCCGGCCGCAATCCCGACCATGGACAGCCTGAACCTGCCGGCAGTGGTCGCGAAGCTCTGTGATCATCATCAGGGCATGGTGCTGGTCACAGGCTCCACCGGGACGGGCAAGTCGACCACGCTGGCCTCGATGATCGATCATCTGAACACGTCGCGGGCGCTGAATATCATCAGCCTCGAAGACCCGATCGAGTTCGTTCATCCCAGCAAGAAGGCCCAGGTCATCCAGCGCGAACTGGGTACCCATATCCGCTCGTTCTCCGATGGCGTGCGCGCTGCCATGCGGCAGGACCCCGATCTGATCCTGGTCGGCGAGTTGCGGGATGCCGACACCATCCGCTGGGCCATGACGGCGGCTGAGACCGGACACCTTGTTCTGGGCACGCTGCACACCACCGGTGCGGTCAAGACGATCGACCGGGTCATCGACGCACTGCCGGCCGAGGAGCGCGAACAGACCAAGAGTTTCCTGTCACAGAGCCTCAACGCGGTGATCACGCAGAACCTCGTCAAGACTGCGGACGGCCGCGGGCGGCGCGCGGTGCTGGAGATCATGCTGATGAGCCGCGCCATCGGCAAGCTGATCATGACCGAGCAGACCCACCAGATTCCTGCGCAACTGCAGACCGGTCGCGAGCTGGGCATGCAGACCATGGACCAGGCCCTGCTCGATGGCGTGCGCAACAAGGTGCTCGATCCGGACGATGCGTATCGCTACGCCACCGAGAAGAAGGGTTTCGAACGCTTCGTCACCGACACCACCGTGCTGACCAAGATCGACATCGCCGGATCACGCGGCTAGGCAACGGGAGACGATGACGTGAACCTGGTGGATCGCTATCTCGCCGCCGTGCTGGAGCGCGACGGCTCCGACCTGCACCTGCTGGCCGGTGACCCGCCCCGCGTGCGTGTCTACGGCGAGCTGATGGATCTGGAGCCCGACCGCCTGCGTGCAGACGAAGTGCGCGAATCGCTCTACGGCATCATGCCGCGCGTCACGCAGAACACCTTCGAGCGCTTCGACTCCGCCGATTTCGCCTATTCGGTGCCGGATCTTGCACGCTTCCGCGTCAACGTGTTCCGCCACATCAATGGCATGGGCGCGGTGTTCCGGGCCATCCCCTCGCGCGCCAAAAGCCTTGAAGAGCTGGACATGCCTCAGGCCGTGCATAACCTCTCGCGCGCCACCAACGGGCTGATCCTGGTCACCGGCAAGACCGGCTCGGGCAAGTCGACCACGCTCGCGGCGATGATCGATTCGCTGAACCGACGCCTCAAGGGCCACATCCTGACCATCGAGGATCCCATCGAGTTCGTGCATGCCCGACGCAACTGCCTGATCAGCCAGCGCGAGATCGGCACCCATACCCCCAGTTTCGCGGCCGCGCTGCACTCGGCCCTGCGAGAGGATCCCGACGTCATCCTGGTCGGCGAAATGCGTGATCTGGAGACCATCGGCATCGCCGTCACCGCCGCCGAGATGGGCATCCTCGTCATGGGCACACTGCATACCAACGGCGCTGCCGCCACGGTAGATCGCATCGTCAACGCCTTTCCCGCCGACAAGCAGTCACATATCCGCACCATGCTGTCCACGTCCCTGCGCGGCGTGGTCTCCCAGCAGCTGATCCGGCGCAAGGACGGCAAGGGACGCGTTCCTGCACTGGAAATCCTCATCAACACCTCGGCGGTCGGAAACCTGATCCGCCAGGGCAAGCTCGATCAGCTGGAGAACACCATCCAGTCCAGCGCCAATGTCGGCATGCGCTCGATGGACAGCGCCCTGAAAGACCTGATGGAGCGACGTTTCATCTGTGGACGCGATGCGTATTTCGCCGCCAACAACAAATCCGCATTCGAGGACGTCAAGGACCTGACCAACTGAACATGCCCAGCCCCCAGCGCAAGATTCTCGTCACCAGTGCCCTGCCCTACGCCAACGGCGACATTCACCTCGGGCATCTCGTGGAGTACCTGCAGACCGACATCTGGGTACGCTTCCAGAAGATGCGGGGCCATGACTGTGTGTATGTCTGCGCCTCGGATGCGCATGGCACGCCGATCATGCTGCGCGCCGAGAAGGAAGGCATCAGCCCCGAGGCCCTCATCGAGCGCTACACCGCGGCCCACGAACGCGACTTCGCCGATTTCCTGATCGAGTTCGACAACTACCACAGCACCCATTCCGCCGAGAATCGCGAGATCGTCGAGCGCATCTACCAGGCGCTCGACGCGGGCGGTCATATCGAAAGACGCACCATCCAGCAGGCCTACGACGACACCAAGGGCATGTTTCTGCCCGACCGCTTCGTGCGCGGTACCTGTCCGAAATGTGGCGCGCTCGACCAGTACGGCGACAGCTGCGAGGTCTGCGGTGCCGCCTACGCGCCCACCGACCTGCTGGATGCGCGCTCGGTGCTCTCCGGCACCCCGCCCAGCCAGCGCGCCTCCGAGCATCTGTTCTTCCGACTCGGGGATTTCGAGGCCATGCTCAGGGAGTGGATCGCCGGCGGGCGTCTGCACGCCAGCGTCGCGGCCAAGCTGGAAGAATGGTTCGCTGCGGGCTTGAGGGACTGGGACATCTCGCGCGATGCGCCCTACTTCGGCTTCCCGATCCCCAGCGAGACGGACAAGTATTTCTATGTCTGGCTCGATGCGCCCGTAGGCTATATCGCAAGCTTCCTGAACCTGTGTCGCAAGCGCCCGGAGCTCGACTTCGACGCCTACTGGAGCGTAGGCAGCGATGTGGAGCTCTATCATTTCATCGGCAAGGATATCGTCTACTTCCATGCCCTGTTCTGGCCGGCCGTGCTGGCCGGCAGCGGCATGCGCACGCCCGATGGCGTGTTTGCGCACGGCTTTCTGACCATCAACGGGCAGAAGATGTCGAAGTCGCGGGGTACGTTCATCACCGCGCGCAGCTACCTCGAGGTACTGCAACCCGAATACCTGCGCTATTACTACGCAGCCAAGCTGGGCCCGGGCATCGATGACATCGACCTGAACCTCGAGGACTTCGTCGCGCGCGTCAACGCCGACCTCGTCGGCAAGATCGTCAACATCGCCTCACGCTGCGCAGGTTTCATACACCGCCTGGGCGATGGCCGCCTGACAGATTCGCTGCATGCCCCGGAGCTCCAGCAGGCCTTCGTGCAGGCCAGCGAAAGTATCGCCGAGGCCTTCGAGCGTCGCGAGTTCTCGCGTGCGATGCGCGAGATCATGGCGCTGGCCGACCGCGCGAATGTCTATATCGACCAGCACAAGCCCTGGATACTGGCCAAGCAGGGTGAGAGCGCTCAGGCATTGGCTGTGTGTACCCAGGGTCTGAATCTCTATCGTGTGCTGATCACCCTGCTCAAACCGGTGCTGCCGCAGGTGGCGGCGCACTCGGAGTCGTTTCTGGGCATCGCTGCGCTGTCCTGGGAGGACATGCGCTCGCCACTGCTCGATCACGAGATCCAGGCGTTTCAACCGCTGCTCGGACGCATCGATGCCACGATGCTCGCATCGCTTGGCAGCGAGCCGGCTGCGCCGACATCTGTTGCGGCACCCGCACCCGACATTGCGGCACGCGACATCGAGCCGATTGCCGAGGAAATCGATATCGAGACCTTCTCGCGCATCGACCTGCGTGTCGCGCGCGTGCTCTCCGCGCAGCTCGTCGACGGCGCGGATCGGCTGTTGCGCCTGGAACTCGATGACGGCGTGGGTCGGCGCCAGGTACTCGCCGGCATTCGCGCAGCCTACGGCGACCCGGCCAGTCTGGTCGGCCGGCATGTCGTGGTCGTGGCCAATCTCAAGCCCCGCAAGATGCGCTTCGGCGAATCCCAGGGCATGGTGCTGGCCGCAGGACCCGGTGGCGAGGACATCTATCTGTTGAGCCCGGATGCGGGCGCTACCGCGGGCATGCGTATCCGCTAGTCGTTACAATAGGGCGCCCGGGAGCCGAATCCTGCCCCATACGGATGTGGTCGCCGCCCGGTCTGCTGTACTGGCACCGCCGCGAGCCAATCTGTGACCGAATTACTGCTGATCATTGTTGCCACGGTGCTGGTGAACAACCTGGTACTGGTGAACTTCCTCGGACTGTGTCCGTTCATGGGCGTTACGCGCAGCGTCGAGGGTACCGCCGGCATGGCATTGGCCACCGCCTTTGTACTCACGCTATCTTCGGCAGGCGGCTATCTGGTCGACACCTGGCTGCTGGTGCCACTGGAACTGACCTGGCTGCGTACGCTGTCGTTCATCCTGCTGATCGCAGGTCTCGTGCAGCTCACCGAACTGATCGTGCGTGCGACCAGCCCGCTGCTTCACCAGGTCCTGGGCATCTACCTGCCGCTGATCACCAGCAACTGCCTGGTGCTGGGCGTGGCGCTGCTGAACCTCACGCAGGCCCACAATTTCGTTGCGTCCGTCGTCTACGGCCTCGGCGCCGCCGCTGGCTTCGCACTCGTGATGGTGCTGTTTGCCACCTTGCGTGAGCGCATCGACACCGTCGAGGTGCCGCAGGCGTTTCGCGGTGCAGCCATCGCGCTGATCACGGCCGGACTGATGTCCATGGCCTTCCTCGGGTTTACCGGCATGGTGCAGGCATGATGCTTGCGTCCGCAGTTGGCGTACTGGCCGGACTGGCGCTGCTGTTCGGTGCGCTGATCCTGATCGCGACGCAGCGGTTCGTCGCGCGCGACGGCGAGGCCGTCGAGCGACTCAATGCCGCGCTGCCCCAGACGCAGTGCGGGCAATGCGGCTACCCGGGCTGCAGACCGTACGCTGCAGCCATGCTGGC
>JBGTIC010000237.1:0-2394 GCA_041745895.1 Gammaproteobacteria bacterium | reverse complement strand
CCCGTCGTCGCCGAGTGCGGCGCGCGGCGCGCACGTGGTCGTCGTCGGCGGTGGCTTCGGTGGCGCCACGGCGGCGAAGTATCTCAAGCGCCTGGATGCAGGGATCGAGGTGACGCTGATCGAGCCTGCCGAGCGCTTCTATACCTGCCCGTTCACGAATCTCTACCTCGGCGGTCTGCGCGAGTACGAAACACTCGGCCACGGCTACGATGAACTGCGCAACGATTTCGGCGTGCGCGTGGTGCATGCGCTGGCCGAGGACGTCGATGCCAATGCACACACCGTGCGCCTGGCCGGCGGCGAGACGCTCGACTACGACCGCCTGATCCTCTCGCCGGGCGTCGATATCCGCTGGGGCGCACTCGAAGGCTATGACGAGGCGGCCGCCGAACGCGCGCCGCATGCCTGGAAGGCCGGCGAGCAAACCCATCTGCTCAAGCGCCAGCTCGAGGCGATGGACGATGGCGGCACTTTTATCCTGGTGGCGCCGGCCAATCCGTTTCGGTGCCCCCCTGGACCCTACGAGCGCGTCAGTCAGGTGGCGCATTACCTGAAGACCCACAAGCCGCGCTCGAAGATCCTGCTGCTCGATGCCAAGGATGCTTTTTCCAAGCAGGGCCTGTTCATAGACGGCTGGCGCGAGCTCTATGGCGACATGATCGAGTGGGTGGGGCTTTCCGGAGACGGTCGTGTCGTGCGCGTGGACGCCGAGCGGCTGGAGGTGGAGACCGAATTCGGCACTATCCACCGCGCCGATGTGCTCAATGTCGTGCCGCCGCAAAAGGCCGGTTTCATCGCCGATCGCGCAGGTGTGGCCGATGCCACCGGGTGGGTGCCGGTGAAGCCGCGCAGCTTCGAATCCGCGCAGGTCGCAGACGTCTACGTCATCGGCGATGCCAGCGAGGCAGCGCCGATGCCCAAGTCCGGCTTCTGTGCAAATGCCCAGGGCAAGGTCGCGGCGTTTGCCGTGGCCGCCTCGCTGGCAGGCGATCCTGCGCCCGAGCCGGTCTGGGCGAACACCTGCTACAGCGTGCTTGCGCCGGACTACGGCATCACCGTGGCGGGTGTCTATCGTGTCATCGATGGGCGGATTGCCGAGGTGCCGGGCTCCGGCGGTGTGAGCCCGCGCGAGGCCGACGCGGGCTTTCGCGCCCGCGAGGCACGCTATGCCTCGGCCTGGTATCAGGCGATCTGTCAGGACACCTGGGGCACGGCGGCTTGAGATCATGACCCTGGCATGGGGTGCCGTGCTGATCGGCGCCCTGTTCGGTGTGCTCGGACAGCTCACCCGCTTCTGCCTGTATGGAGGCTTGCGCGACTGGTGGCAGGGTGGAGAGCACACGCGCATCCGCGCGTTTGCGCTCGCGCTGGCGGTCGCCCTGCTGGGCACCCAGTGGCTGGCCGCCGACGCCACGCTGGCGCTGGGCGGAACGATCTACCTGCAGGCCGGGCTGTCGCTGCCGGCCATGCTGTCAGGCGGTGTACTGTTCGGCTTCGGCATGGTGCTGGCCAGGGGCTGCGGGGCACGTTCGCTGGTGCTGCTTGGCAGTGGCAATCTGCGCTCGCTGGTGGTGCTGCTGTCACTCGCCGTGAGCGCCTATATGACGTTGAGCGGTGTACTGGCACCTTTGCGCACCGGACTTGTCGAACTGCTGGGTGGCGGTGCAAGCGCCCAGGCGACGACGCTGCCCGCGATGTTGCAGGCCTGGCTTCCGGATAACGCGGTATCCCCGATGATTGCCCGCTGGGGCGTGGTCGGGATCGTTGCCGCCGCGTTACTGGCGGTTGCGCTGCCTAGGCTGCGCGCAGCGCCGCTGACACTGCTCGGCGGGGCCGGAATCGGGCTTTTGATAATCGCCGGTTGGTATTTGACCGGGCACGTGGCGGTCGATGACTTCGAACCGGTGCCGGTGGAGTCGCTGACCTTCGTCGCACCCATCGGCGAGTCGCTGCTCTACCTGATGCTCGCCAGCGGCATGTCGGCGGACTTCGGGGTCTGCGTGGTGGCGGGTGTATTGCTCGGCGGCTGTGCCGCAGCGCTGTTGAGCGGACGCTTCGCGCTGCAGGGTTTTGATTCGCCACAGAGAATGCTGCGCCAGATCAGCGGCGGTGTGCTGATGGGCTTTGGCGGTGTGCTCGCGCTGGGGTGTTCCATCGGCCAGGGCCTGACCGGGTTCTCTACGCTGGCCGTGCCCTCGCTGGTCGCCGCGGGCGGGATCGTACTGGGTGCGCTCGTCGGACTTCGAGGGCCGCTGAGCCGCGTGCTGGGTTGAAAGGTATTTGATGAAACTGACTTCACAATTCTTGCTCACACGCGTGGTCGTGGCGCTGGTGCTGGCAGGCGTGATGCTCGCCGGCAGCGTGCTGCCCGCCGCCGCACACGCAGCCGATGGC
>JBGTIC010000236.1:0-8929 GCA_041745895.1 Gammaproteobacteria bacterium | reverse complement strand
CAGCGCGCCGACGCCGGCGGCTTCCGTCGGGGTGGCCAGACCGCCGATGATCGAGCCGAGCACGGCGAGCACCAGCGCCAGTGGCGGCACCAGTGCGCCCAGCAGATTCCAGGTGAAACGACGGGTGCCCTCGGGCAGTGGCGTGTGCGGCATGCTTGCAGGCTGGAACAGTGCACGCAGACTCAGGTAAGCGATGTACAGGCCCACCAGCAGCACGCCCGGGATCAAGGCTCCGGCGAACAGGTCGCCCACGGCCACCGTTTTCGGTGAAAAGATGCCCTGCTGCAGCTGCGCCTGCTGGTAGGCCGAAGACAGCACGTCGCCGAGCAGCACCAGGATGATCGACGGCGGCACGATCTGACCCAGCGTCCCTGCCGCGCAGATCGTGCCCGCGGCGATGCCCGGCCGGTAGCCGTTTCGCAGCATCGTCGGCAGGGCCAACAGGCCCATGGTCACCACCGTTGCACCGACGATGCCGGTGCTGGCCGCGAGCAGCAGCCCGACGACCATCACGGCGATGCCCAGTCCACCGTGCATCCCGGTGAATACGCGCCCGAGGCTGTCGAGCAGGTCCTCGGCCAGGCGTGCGCGCTCGAGCATCACGCCCATGAACACGAACAGAGGCACGGCGACCAGCGTCTCGTTGGTCATGATGCCGAACACGCGGTTGGGCATGCTCGCCAGCAGCGCCAGATCGAAGCTGCCTGTGAGCACGCCGATCAGCGCAAACCACAGCGACACCCCGGCCAGCGTGAACGCCACCGGGAAGCCGGCCATCAGCGCGACCACCACGCTGAAAAACATCACGATGGCGATCCAGCCCAAGCTCAGCGCCTCCGCGGGGTGTGGCCCCGCAGGATCGCGAGATCGCGAACCGACAGCGCGACGCCCTGCAGCAGTAACAGCACGGCTGTCAGCGGAATCACAGACTTGAGCAGCGGCGTGAAAGGATAAGGCAGCCCACCGGATTCGCGTGATTGCTCACGGAAGCGCCAGGCGTCCTGCACGTAGTCCAGGCTCTGCACGAACAGGAAGATGCACACGGGTGCAAGAAAGACCAGTGTGCCGAGGATGCGCACGAGCGCCTGGCGTCGGTCTGTCATGCCGCGATAGAGGATGTCCACGCGCACATGTTCATCGCGCTGCAGCGTCCATGCCGCGGCGAGCATGAAGGCTGCCGCGTGCAGCCAGGTAATGGACTCCTGCATCCAGATCCAGCCGACTCCTAACACATAGCGCAGCGCCACGACCGTGCACATCAGCACGACCATCAGCAGCGCAAGCCACGCCACGGCTCGGCCCAGCCAATCGCACAGCGCGTCGATCACGGCGGGCACACGCATCACGAATCCCGCTCCAGGCGACGCAGGAATACCTGCATCTCGCGCACTGCCTGCATGTCCCCGCGTGCCGAAGCCACCTCGATGCCCTGCTCCCAGGCGCGCCGGGCACCGTCGTTGTCGCCGTTTCCCAGCAATGCACGGCCCAGCAGCTTCCAGGCGGCCGAGTAGGTGGCATCGTGGGCGACCGCCTGCTGCAGGTGCGCCACGGCCGCCGCCGGATCATCGCGCTGCAGGTAAAGATTACCCAGTGAGAACCGCAGCAGGGCGTTGTCCTGCCCGCGGGCAAGCAGTGCCTCAAGATTGCCGCGCACATCCGGCATGCCGCCTGCCCCCCAGGCCGCTCAGCGACGCCAGAACGCCGGCGTGAGCAACACCAGCACCGTGAACACTTCCAGACGACCCACCAGCATGCCGAAGATTCCGGTCCAGCGCGCGATCAGGTTGACCTCGCCGAAGCCCGTCGCCACGTCGCCCAGGCCCGGACCCAGCACGTTCAGCGTCGCCGCGGTTGCCGAGAACGCGGTGATCTGGTCCAGACCGCTGGCCAGCATCACCAGCATCATCAGCGCAAACACGATCATGTAGATCGAAAAGAAACCCCATACGGCTTCGATGACTCGGTCAGGCACTGCCCTGGTGCCCAGCTTCACCGGCATGATCGCCGCCGGATGTACCAGCCGGCGCAGCTCGCGATCGCCCTGCTTGAGCACCAGCAGCCAGCGCACCACTTTCATGCCCGCCGCGGTGGAGCCGGCGCACCCGCCCACGAAGCTGATCAGGATCAGCAACACCGGCAAGGCCCCTGGCCAGTCAGTGATATCCGCGCTGCCAAAGCCCGTACTGGACCCGAACGAGACCACGTGAAACAGGCCCTTGATGAACGCTCGATCGACGGCCTCATAGACGCCGGCCAGCATCAGGTAGGCCACGACGATGACCGTGATCACGCAGTAGAACGTCAGATAGGCGCGAAACTCGGCATCCTGCAGGTAGTGTCTGAGCGACGGCGCACGCCAGGCCAGGAAGTGCAGCGAAAAATTGATGCCGCCGATGAACATGAACACCACGGCGATCAACTCGATCAGCGGGCTGTCGAAATAGCCCATGCTGGCATCGCGCGTGGAAAACCCCCCCGTGGCCACGGTCGCGAAGCTGTGGCAGATGGCATCGAAGGCGCTCATTCCGGCCGCCCAATAGGCGAGAAAACAGCTCACCGTCAGCGTCACGTACACATACCACAGTGCGCGAGCCGTGCCGGTGATGCGCGGCGTGAGTTTGTTGTCCTTGACAGGGCCCGGCGTCTCGGCGCGATACAGCTGCATACCGCCGACGCCCAGCATCGGCAGGATCGCCACGGCGAGCAGGATGATGCCCATGCCGCCCATCCACTGCAGCTGCTGCCGATACCACAGGATGGCAGGCGCCATGTCGTCCAGGCCGGTCAACACCGTCGCGCCGGTGGTGGTCAGGCCAGACATCGCCTCGAACAGGGCATCGGTGAAGCCCATGTCCGGATCTGGCACGAGCATCAACGGCACGCTGCCGAACAGTGGCAGCACCGTCCACATCGCCGTGGTGACGATGAAACCGTCCTTGATGCGCAGATCTGCCGTGACCGCACGAAACGGATGCCACATCAGGCCACCCGCCAGCAATGCAACCACGAGCGCCACGAGGAACGCAGGCCAGGTGCCATCGTCGAAAATCATCGAGATCGCGATCGGCGGCAGCATCGCGCCGCTGAACAGCATCAGCAGCAGGCCGGTGACCTTCGAGACGATCTTCCAGTGCATCTGCGGGGGATTCAATGCGAAACCTCAGCGCGCCTGGATCAAACGAAAGTTACGCCGACTTGGAACAGCCGTTCCACCGCGTCGATATGGCGGCGATCCGACAGGAACAGGATGACGTGGTCTTCGGCCTCGATGACGCTGTCATGATGCGCGGCCATGACCTTCTCGCCCCGTACGAGCGCGCTGATGGTCGCGCCCGGGGGCAGCTCGATCTCTCCGATCGCCCGCCCGACGACTTTCGAGTTCTCGGGGTCGCCGTGGGCAATGGCCTCGATGGCCTCGGCAGCCCCGCGACGCAAGCTGTGCACCTTGACGACATCGCCGCGACGCACATGCGCCAGCAGCGAACCCAGCGTGACCTGCTGCGGAGAGATGGCGATGTCGATGGTGTCGGCCTGTATCAGTTCGGCATAGGAAGGCCGGTTCACCAGCGCAAGCACGCGGTGTGCGCCCAGACGCTTGGCCAGCATCGCCGAAAGAATATTGGCCTCGTCCGCGTTGGTGACCGCGCAGAACACATCGGCGCTGTCGACGTTCTCTTCAAGCAGCAGATCTTCATCGGCGGCATCGCCATTGAGCACGATGGCCCGGTCGAGCTGCTCGGAGATGTGCCGCGCGCGCTCGGCATCGCGTTCGATGATCTTCACCTGGTTGGTGTGTTCGAGCGCACAGGCCAGCCGCAGGCCGATGTTGCCGCCACCGGCGATGACCACGCGCTTCACCGGCTCATCGAGCTTGCGCATCTCCCGCATGACGGTACGGATATGTTTACGCCCGGCGATGAAGAACACCTCATCACCCTCCCGGATGACCGTGTCCCCATCGGGAATCATGCTCTCGCCGCCACGATAGATCGCCACCACGCGAGCCTCTGTATTGGGAACATGCTCGGCCAGCTCCTTGAGCGGCCGACCGACCAGTCGACCGCCGAGCTGGGCGCGCGCGCCCACCATGCGCACACGCCCCTCGGCAAAATCCAGCACCTGCAACGCACCAGGGTAATGAATGAGCTGCTCGATGTACTCGGTGACCAGCTGTTCCGGACTGATGCGCACATCCAGCGCCACCGCATCCGAGGCAAACAGGCTGTCGTGGCCCATGTACTCGGCGGCGCGTATACGTGCGATCTTTGTCGGCGTGTGAAAAAGAGTATAGGCGACCTGGCAGGCCACCATGTTGACCTCATCGCTGTCCGTGAGCGCGATCAGGATGTCCGCATCGGCCGCGCCAGCGCGTTCAAGGACCGCCGGGTGGGAGGCAAATCCCACCACCGTGCGCAGGTCGAGGCGGTCCTGCAACTCGCGCAGCACGCGCGCATCTCGATCCACGATCGTGACTTCATTGGCTTCCTCGCGCGACAGACTGTGGGCGGCGGTGGAACCCACCTGCCCGGCACCGAGAATGAGAATCTTCATTCGCGCACTCCGTCTCCCGGGTCCCGAACCTGAGGGGACTCAGATGAACTCAAGGTTTGCATAGGCCACGACCAGCCACTTGCTCCCGGTGTCCTCGAAATTGACCTGCACGCGGGCGTGCGAGCCGGCACCCTCCAGGTTCAGCACGATACCCTCACCGAACTTGCCATGGCGAACGCGCTGGCCGAGCTGGATGCCGGTGCCATCGCCGCGCAGCGGGCGTCGGGTGCTCGACAGCGGACGCGCACCCCCGACCGGCCTGCTGACATGCAGGTTCGGCCGGATCTCCTCGACGAGCTCTGCCGGTATCTCGCGGATGAACCGCGAGGCCAGTCCGTAGTTCTCGACACCATGGAGCCGACGGCTTTCCGCATAGGTCAGGTAGAGTACGCGCATTGCGCGGGTGGCGCCCACGTAGCAAAGCCGCCGCTCCTCCTCCAGACCCGCACCGTCGTTGAGCGAGCGCTGATGCGGGAACAGCCCCTCTTCCAGGCCGGCCATGAACACCAGCGGAAATTCCAGGCCCTTGGCGGAGTGCAGCGTCATCAGCTGCACGCAGTCCTCCCACTTGTCCGCCTGTCCCTCGCCCGCCTCCAGTGCTGCATGGGCGAGAAACGCCGACAGGCGTGGCAGCGCATCGTCGCCTTCGTCCGGGTCGAAGCCCTGCGCGGCATTGACCAGTTCCTCGAGGTTCTCGACGCGCGCCTCGGCACGATCGCCTCGCTCGGCACGGTAATGCTCAAGCAGACCCGAGGCTGCGATGACGTGCTCGGTCTGCTCGTGGAGCGCAAGGTCGCGC
This sequence comes from Gammaproteobacteria bacterium, assembly GCA_041745895.1. GTDB lineage: Bacteria > Pseudomonadota > Gammaproteobacteria > Steroidobacterales > PWYM01 > PWYM01. The sequence continues at coordinate 3,579 of JBGTIC010000236.1, read as the reverse complement.
GTGTGCTCGGCGAGCGCTTCGATCAGGTTGAGAAAGCCGTGCAGTGCGCGCGAGGCGCGTGCCGCGAGTCCGTCGCTGATCAGCGCGCCGGCAGCAGTCCACAACGAACACCCCGCGCCGCGCGCATGGGCACGCAGCTGATCCATCGTGCGTGCACCGATGCCGCGGGTCGGCTGGTTGACCACCCGCTCGAACGAAGCATCATCGTTGCGGTTGTCGATCAGCCGCAGGTAGGCCAGTGCGTCCTTGATCTCGGCACGCTCGAAAAAGCGCAGGCCCCCATAGACCCGGTAAGGCATGCGCGCCGACAGCAGCGCTTCCTCGAATACACGTGACTGTGCATTGGAGCGATACAGGATGGCCGCCTCTCGACGCAGGTTGCCCTGCGTCACCCAGTCGCGAATGCGGTTGACGACGAATTCCGCCTCGTCGTGTTCGTTGTAGGCTGCATACACCCGGATCGGCTCGCCCTCGCTGTCATCGGTCCACAGACTCTTGCCCAGCCGGCCAGCGTTATTGGCAATGATCGCGTTGGCGGCCTTGAGTATCGTGGCGCTGGAACGATAGTTCTGCTCCAGTTTGATCAGACGGGTGCCGGGGAAGTCGCGCTGGAAGCGCTGCAGATTTTCCACCTGCGCGCCACGCCAACGGTAGATGGACTGATCGTCGTCGCCGACGATGAACATCACGGAAGCATCACCGGCCAGCACGCGCAGCCACGCGTACTGGATGGCGTTGGTGTCCTGGAACTCGTCCACCAGGATGTGGCGGAACCGCCGGCGGTAGTGGGCCAGCACTTCCGGATGCTCCCGCCAGAGCTCATGCGCGCGCAGCAGCAGTTCGGCGAAATCGACCACGCCAGCGCGCTCACAGGCCTGTTCGTAAGCACGATAGAACCGCACCAGTTCCTCTCGGCTCGGGTCGTTGCGGGTGTCGATATGCTGCGGACGCAGCCCTTCGTCCTTCTGCGCATTGATGAACCACTGCACCTCCTTGGGTGACCAGCGGCTCTCGTCGGCATCCAGACCCTTGAGTACGCGCCGCAGCAGGCGCTGCTGATCCTCTGAATCGAGGATCTGAAAGCCCTGGGGCAGCCTGGCCTCACGCCAGTGCAGTCGCAACAGCCTGTGGGCCAGCCCGTGGAAGGTGCCCACCCACAGCGGGCCGGAAGGCATGTCCAGGAGCTGCTCGATGCGCCCGCGCATCTCGGCCGCAGCCTTGTTGGTGAACGTCACGGCCAGCACCGACTGGGGTGAGACGCCCTCCACGGCGACGAGCCAGGCGATGCGATGGACCAGCACACGGGTTTTGCCGCTGCCGGCACCCGCCAGCACCAGCAGCGGCTCGGCCGGTGCGCTGACCGCCTCACGCTGGGCGGGGTTCAGATGATCGAGAATCGGCGTGACATCCATGTCGGGCATTGTAGCGCCAGCGCCCGGATCAGGGTCGAGCGCTGCCGTGGACTAGGGCGCCGGCAGATAATGATCGATGAGCAGGAAGCTGAACAAAGCCATCAGGTAGGTGATCGAGTAGCTGAAGGTCTTCATCGGCAGGTCACTGCGTGCCGAGAGCCGCAAGGCGATCGCGTAGTAGAGAAATCCGCCACCCAGCGCCAGCGCGCCGAACAGATAGAACACGCCACTCATCTGCGTGATCCAGGGCAGCAGGGTCACAAGCACCAGCAGAATGGTGTAGAGCAGGATGTACTGGCGCGTGAACGCCACACCGTGGGTGACGGGCAGCATCGGGATATCCACCTTCGCGTACTCATCCTTGCGCGCGATGGCCAGCGCCCAGAAATGCGGCGGCGTCCAGATGAAGATGATCAGAAACAGCAGCAGTGCATGTGGATCCACGCTGTTCGTAACCGACGTCCAGCCCAGCACCGGTGGCGCTGCGCCCGCCGCACCCCCGATAACGATATTCTGCGGTGTCGCGCGCTTCAGGTAGACGGTATAGATGATTGCGTAGCCGATCAGTGACAGGAAGGTCAGCACCGCCGTCAGCGGATTGACCAGCACCACCAGCACCAGCATCGAGGCGCCAGCGAGCAGCAGTGCAAAAACGATCGCCTGGCGCTCGCTCAGATGCCCGGTTGGCAGTGGCCGGTTGCGGGTACGGTCCATGACCGCGTCGATACGCGCATCCAGCACATGGTTGATGACCGCGGCCGATGAGGCGGCCAGCCAGATGCCCAGCGTGCCGAAGACCAGCGCCTGCCAGGGTGGCATCGAAGGGATGGCGAGAAACATCCCGACCACCGCGGTGAAGACGATCAGCGCCACGACGCGGGGCTTGCACAGCTCGAGGTAGTCGCCGACGCGCGGCGCTCGGGTCATCGGCCGGCGCTCGGCGCCGGCACCCTGCGCAGCGTGATGTTCAGATTGACGACGCTCAGCAGCAGCAAAGCGGCCATGCCGTTATGGGCCGCCGCCAGCGACAGCGGCAGCCCCAGCAGCACGATCAGGATACCGATGGTCAGCTGCGCGACCAGCGCCGCTGACATCAGCCACGCCCCCGTGTGAACCCCTCTGTCCGGGCTGCGCCACCAGGCGCTGAACGCCAGCCAGAGCAGCACGCCCGTGGCCACCAGCGCACCCATGCGATGGGTCATGTGGATGGCTGTATTGGCCTCGCCGTCGAGCACGCCGTGTTCATAGTCGATGCCAAGGCCGCGCCACAGGATGAAGCCTTCCGCGAAATCCATGTCGGGCCACCACTGCGTCTGACAGGTTGGAAAGTCAGGACAGGCCAGGGCTGCGTAGTTCGTGCTTGTCCAGCCGCCCAGAGCGATCTGCACGACCAGCACCGCAAGCCCGGCGATGGCAAGCCGGCGCAGGCCCTGTTCTCCGGGTGGATGCCGCGGCCGCTGCCCGGGCATACGCGCAATCACGAACAGCAACGCCAGTGTCGTCATGCCGCCCAGCAGATGCAGCATGACGATCAACGGCTTGAGCAGCAGCGTCACCGTCCACATGCCCAGCAGGGACTGAAAGACGATCAGCGCCAGCAGCGCCAGCGGCAGAGCCACCGGCTGATGCTCATCGCGGCGGTTGACGATCGCGATGACGGCCATTGCCAGCACCATGAGCCCAAGGATGCCCGCAAGGTAGCGATGGATCATCTCCCGCCACGCAGCACCCACGTCCACGGCGCGATCCGGTCGGAACTCCTCGGCGCGCAGAAGTTCTTCCTCGGTCTGCGGGACGGTCAGTACGCCATAGCACCCCGGCCAGTCCGGGCAGCCCAGTCCGGCATCCGTGAGTCGAACCCAGGCGCCCAGCACGACGACACACAGGCACACCAGGGTGCCGATTCTTGCGAGCATATAGAACGCATTGCGCATGACGATCAGCCAATCCTCGAGAGTCGCAGCAGACGTTTCAGGTCCTCATGGATATCCTGGAGCGCGGCCCCCGCCGCGTAGCGCATCATGAGGTTGCCGTTGGGGTCGACGATATACACCCGCCCGGCGCGAAGCAGCGCCTCCGGCGTGTCGTGCTCGTCACCGAAGCTGGAGAGCAGCTGTGTGCTGGCCTGGCCGTCGGCCACGGAGGCGGCGATCAGCCCGGCGTGCTC
>JBGTIC010000235.1:0-2876 GCA_041745895.1 Gammaproteobacteria bacterium | reverse complement strand
TTCGGTCCGCTTTATTTCCGCCAAAGACCTCCCGCAGGGGCCGCCGGAACCGCCGCCGCTGGAGCGGGCCATCGGCTGTCCCCAGGTGGGAAGATGCAGGTTAATCTGGGCGGCGCCTGGCGTTTTCATCGCGCCTGACCTTGGTGGCCTGAACAGCAGGATGAAAGACTCATGAGCGATGGAGTGGGAGTGGACGCCCGCTGGATGTCCCGCGCGCTGGGCCTTGCTCAGCAGGCCCAGGCGCACGGCGAGGTTCCTGTCGGCGCACTGCTGCTCGCCGGTGACGAGGTGCTCGCCGAGGGCTGGAATCAGCCCATCGGGCTGCACGATGCCAGCGCACATGCCGAAATGCTGGTACTGCGCGAGGCCGGCGGGAAGCTGGGTAACTATCGGCTCGCTGGCACCACGCTCTACGTGACGCTGGAGCCCTGCCCGATGTGCGCGATGGCGATGGTGCATGCGCGCGTGCAGCGGCTGGTGTTCGGTGCACCGGATCCGCGCACCGGGGCTTGCGGCAGCATCATGAACCTGGTGCAGCACGACGCGCTGAATCATCGCCTTCAGGTGACTGGTGGCGTGATGGCCGAGGAGTGCGGCGCGCTGCTGCGCGGATTTTTCGCTGCGCGTCGCGGCTGAGTACGAAACCGCGAATAGCACTGCTGATCTGTCTGGCCGCCACCCGCTCGGCGTGAGTCAGGGTGACCCGGCCAGCGTGCCGACCGGGTCATAAATTTCGTATTGCGGCGCCTCTTCGGTTTCATCCGGCAGTTGCCAGCGCTCGCTGGCAGTCATCCACTGCAGGATGTTGTAGTAGCGCTGGATGTTGTCAACGTAATGCACGGGCTGCCAGCCGCGGGCGAAGCCGCGCCGCACGCGGCTGTACCAGCGACGCTGGGTGAGCAGCGGCAGGTGCGTGCGCACCTCGTCCCAGCTGTCCGGATTGCCATCGTTGATCTCGGTGATGACGCGTGCATCCTCGAGGTGTCCCCAGCCGATATTGTAGGCGGCCAAGGCCATCCATGTGCGATCCGGCTCGTTGATGCGCTCGGGAATGCGCTCGCGCATCATCGAAAGATAACGCGCGCCGCCCATGATGCTCTGGTAGGGATCGACGCGATCTTCGATCTCGAGTGCGTCTGCGGTACGCTGGGTGAGCATCATGATGCCGCGCACGCCGGTGGGTGAGACGGCCTGCGGATTCCAGTGCGACTCCTGATAGCCGACTGCTGCCAGCAGACGCCAGTCCTGCCCGGTCTCGCGTGCCGCTTCCACGAAATAATCGCGGAACATCGGCAGGCGCGCATCGAAATGGTTTACGAACGCGCGCGTACTGACATAGTCGTAGTCCCGGACCGGGTCGAGGTAGCGGCTGAAGATCCCCGCGAGCACGCCTTCAGCTTCGATCTGTGCGAAGTAGCCGTTGACGCGCTCGCGCAGCGAATCATCGCCCGGCTGGCGGCTCAGCGCCCAGGCGATCTGTTCTGTTTCGCCAAGATCAAAGGCCACGTGAAGATCGGGATAGATGTGCCGGGCGACGACGAACTCGGTGGAGTCCACGACGGTGAAGTCGAGCTCCCCGGCAGCCAGGCGGGAGAGCAGTTCGTCGACATCGGTATCCTGGACCGCTTGCCAGAAAATTTCCGGGTGCTCCGTACCTTGCGCCGTCAGCAGCTCGGCGTGGCGTGAGCCTGCGATCACCTCGATGCGTGCATCGGCGAGTTGCTCGATGCTGTCGGCCTGCAAGCCGCTGGTGCGGGCAATGACCTGCGGGCGCACCGTCTCATAGGCAGGCCCGAAGTCGACGAGACGACGGCGTGCGCTGGTCACCGACAGCCCGGCGGCTGCGATGTGGGCGCGTCGACGCACCAGCTCGTCCAACGTCTCGTCGAAGCTCTCCGGTGTGTAGATGGTCAGGCGCACGCCCATGGCATCGGCCAGGCCGCGAGCAAGCTCGTACTCCGGACCCACCGGGCCATCGATCCCCAGATAGTGACTGACGGGAGAGTTGCGCGTGACCACGCGCAATTCCCCCAGCGTCAGCACCTGGGTCAGCAACGACGGCAGCGCAGAGCACGTAGAAAGCCCGAGGCATACCGAAATGAGCAACAGATTCCGCAAGATAGCTCAGGTCCCATCGGCCGCCTGCAGGCCCGTCGCGGGATTATAGCGGCAGCGCCCGGATGGCGAGTGCGAACCCCGGCACACCTGCCTTGTGTTGCACCGTTGCAACGTATCGGTCCAATGACCCGCTGCGGACATTTAAGTTACAATTCGCGCCCGTGGAGAGGTACCGAAGCGGTCATAACGGCACCGACTCGAAATCGGTTGGGGGCTTTGCCGCCCCACGTGGGTTCGAATCCCACCCTCTCCGCCACTTCCCTCATCACAGATCGACCCGCCGCAGCCGTAGTGCGTTGGTGATGACCGAAACCGACGACAGGCTCATCGCCGCCGCTGCGATCATGGGCGAGAGCAGCAGGCCGGTGACCGGATAAAGCAGGCCCGCTGCGATGGGCACGCCGAGCGCGTTGTAGGCGAAGGCGAAGAATAGGTTCTGCTTGATGTTGCGCAGGGTCGCGCGTGCCAGATTGCGCGCCCGGACGATGCCCATGAGGTCGCCGCCGAGCAGGGTGATGCCGGCGCTTTCCATCGCCACATCCGCGCCCGTTCCCATCGCGATCCCGACATCCGCTGCGGCCAGCGCTGGCGCGTCGTTTACGCCATCGCCTGCCATGGCGATCTTGTGGCCATCGCGGCGCAACTGGTCGATCAGGTCCTTTTTGGCCTCGGGCAGCACGCCCGCACGGACCTCGTCGATGCCGAGCCTGCCCGCCACGGCCTGCGCCGTGCGTTCATTGTCGCCGGTCGCCATGATG
>JBGTIC010000234.1:0-9036 GCA_041745895.1 Gammaproteobacteria bacterium | reverse complement strand
CCGCGGCGACCAGTCGCGCCGCCTCACGTCCCAAAGCAGCGTGCGTGACGCGTTTGCGGGATCCACCACGCAGGGGCGCTGCCCGAGCAGAGCGTGCAGCAGGAAACTTGCGACGGGTCCCATGCGAAGGCGCTGCTCGCGCCGGGCGCGCGCAACTTCGGGGATGTGCGTCAGGCACCATCGCAGTTTGCTCGCGCCGTAGTGCGCGCTTGGCACCAGCCCCGTGATCTGCCTGATTTCCTGCGGGTCGGGGGCAAGCGAGGCCAGCCAGTCCGCCGCCCGCCGGTCCTGCCAGGAAATGATCGGCGAGAGGGCCTCGCCGCTGCGGTGATCCCAGCATGCGATGGTCGAGCGTTGCGTCGCAAGCGCCGCTGCCATGATCGGCTCTGTACCTGCGGGGACCCCGTCGATGGCGGTGACGATCGCCTCACGCATGGCAGCCATCAAGGCCTCGGGGTCGTATTCCAGACGTTGCGCGTCATTGCCATCGCTGGATGCCTGCACCGGTACCGAATGCGAGTTCACGACACGCGCACTGGCGTCGACCACGCTGGCCTTGCAGGCATGGCTGCCCTGATCGAGCAGCAGAATCGCGCCACGGTGTTGCGGCCGGGAAGCCGGCTGACTCACTTTGGCCGCGCGGTAGCCGTGTATGCCGCCGAGGCTTGCGTGTTACGGCGAAAACGCGGTCGCCAGATGGCAAGGACGATGTTCGCGATGCAGATGACCAGGATCACCCACACCATGGCCTGCTCGTTGCGCATCGCCGTTGCGATGTCCGGGGAGACCACGCTTCCGGCCGTGGCTGTCGCAGCGTGCTCCGCCAGACGGACGGCCGGGCCGTGCACCCACATCAGCACCGGCTGAAAGATCGACAGGCTCAGGGCCAGCTTGATCCAGACCCATGCCAGATTGCCGAAGGGTGGATGCGCGGCAATGGCGAGCAGCCCCGAGACGAGCATCAGCGTCAGGGAGGGCAGCAGCAGCCAGGTGGTCACTGCGGCGATGGCTGCCCGAGTCGCGGCATACTCCGGCAGCGCAACAGGATCCGGGCTGACGGCGAGCAGAATAAGCTGCGCGACCAGCGCCCCGGTCATGCCGGCTGCGCCCAGGGAGTGCAGGAACTTCAGCGACTTCTTCATTGCTCTTTGGGTATGCCAGGCTGGATGAGGTTCACCAGGATGCCGTCCCGGTCACGAAACAGCATCTCGCGCGGGTCTACGACCATGTCCTCACGCGGGAACAGCACCATGGGCGGCGAGATGATCGTAAAGCCGGCCGCCCGCACCTTTTCGGCGATGGCGTCGATGTCGCTGGTCATGAACACCAGTGCCATGTCACCCGTTCGGGTTGCTGAGGCCTGCAGGGGTGGCGGCGCAGTCTCGGCATCTTCGACCAGCTGGAACAGACCCACGTTGCCGTAGATGGTGTCGCCGGACTGCAGGATCTTCACCAGGATCGTGCGGCCCTCGGTGCCAATGACCTGGTTGAAACGCTCGTCGTCGAACGCCTGATCGTAGCGCACACGCAGGCCGAGAATGTCGCGATAGAGTTTCAGTGATTCCTGCTGGTCGCGCACGAACACGGTTGCACGGGCCATCGGGGAGAGCACGAAGCCGTCTGGTACGGGGTTTTCCGGGGGTGCTGCGTGGGCGACGCTGGCGTACGGCCAGCCCAGGCAAATGATGCACGCGATGCAAGCCAAGGCCAGCGGGCCAGGGGGTTTCAGCATGAGATCGAGCTCCTTGATAGTTGTTGCGTCATGCGGCTTTCGCACGCATTGCGCCGCGATGTCTAGCCTACCGCAACCGCTACTGGTCGCGCGCGTTGTCGCCTTTACAGGTCGTGCGTATCATCTTGATCTACGCCTTCATGGCGAGCCGTCTGCGCCTGCTGGCAGGCGGAGCAGTGGTACGACTGATCAATCGCGGTGCGGCGGTTGTGCTGCTGCTAGCCGCAGCGGGACTGCTGCTGCGAGGAGGGTGGACAACATGACCCGTCGGCTGTTCGATGCCCACCTGCATATCATCGATGAGCGATTTCCGCTGGTCATCAATAACGGCTTCGTGCCCGCGCCGTTCACCTGCAAGGACTATCTGTCACGAATGGCAGGTTATGACCTGCTTGGGGGTGTGCTCGTATCCGGATCCTTCCAGGGGCTGGATACGACCTGGCTGATGGCCGCCCTGCGTACCCTGGGCGGAAGCTTCGTCGGGGTCGTAGAACTTGCTCCCACGACCAGCGATGCGCAGATCCGCGCATTGGCGCAGGGCGGGGTACGCGGTGTTCGCATCAATCTGCGCAGGGGCCAGGCGGTCGACCCGGCGGCGCTTGAGGCGCTGGCCTGGCGCGTGCACGCGCTGGTGGGTTGGCATGTCGAGCTCTACGCAGATGCTGCAGAGCTCGCGCCCATGCTGCCGGTGCTTCGGTCATTTCCGCGCGTGAGCGTCGACCACCTGGGCTTGTCCGAAGCCGGACTGCCGACGCTGCTCGACCTCGCAGCCAGCGGGGTCCACGTCAAGGCCACAGGGTTTGGACGCGTCGATTTCGATGTCGCCACGGCACTGCGCGGGCTTTACGCAGCGAGTCCGGCGACGCTGATGTTCGGCACCGATCTGCCCTCGACGCGTGCACCACGGGCCTACCGGGACGCGGACTATGACCTGGTGCTGGATGCTCTCGGAGACACCGCTGCCGCGCAGGTACTGTGGCGCAACGCATTGAGCTTCTATCGAATGGAGCGCTGTGACCCACGCTCAGCGTGACGTGGACACAAACCGCCAGTTGCCCAGGACAGGATCGCCGCGCACCTCGATCTGCAGTGCTTCCAGCCACTCGGCAACCATATGGTTCGAGTTGCCTCCGAGCGTATAGGACTTCGGATCGTGGACGAACTCCAGCCTGTAGTCGTCGTTGCGGATCAGCGTGTCGCGGGCGGCATCGAAGCGGGATTCGAGGTGATCGATCAAGGCATCCACTTTCGTCGCGGAGGCGATCAGCCTGTGTATCTCGTCGATGGTGACACTTGAATGCGCCCGGATCTGCTCGGCCGATGAGGGTGCGGGGATGACCTGCCGCCCAAGCGCGCCCTGGGTAGGCGCAAACAGCGTGCGGAAGACCTGCGCGAAACCAGTCTGCCTTTGCGCATACCAGCGCCAGTCGCCGTAGACGAAGCGCAGCATGGAATCGTCGGCGTCCGTGAGCACCAGACTTGTATGTCTGCCGTGTTCCACCACATACACGGCGCGTGGCGTATCGACCTGCTGCGGGTCGGGAATCAAGGCGGTGGCGCTGCACCCGCCGAGACACGCGACCAGCAGCACCGCTGACGGCATCGTGCGCATCGTTTGTTTCACTCCTGTCGTGCGCGTCAACCCTGTGCGGCAACCCTATCGCGTCTGTCCTCGCCATGGAACGCCCGGCACATCGACATGTCAGAAAAATTTATGTCAGTACTCACGAAAACTCTGGGGTGCGTGTCGCTCAGCGCTTGCCTGCTGGCAGCGACGACGGCCGCCTGTGACGAGCCGCGCCAACTCGTGCACCGAGGTCTTGATGTCTCCTACGTGGAGGCCATGCTGGCGCGCGCCCCTCAGCTCGGGCCCATCCACTCGATCGTGGTGTCGCGCGATGGCGTCGAACTTGCGGCCCGAAGTTTCGCCGGCCCCGGGCTGGATCGCCCGGCCAACATCAAGTCGGTCTCCAAGACCCTGCAGGCAGCACTGGTCGGCATCGCCATCGAGCGCGGCGTGCTTCACAGTACTGATCAGCCCATCGTCGAGCTGCTGGACGGGCGCATGCCCGCCGACGTCGAGCCGCGGATCGCGGAAGTCACCCTTGATCACCTGCTGTCCATGCGTGCCGGGCTGGCCTCGACCTCCGGGGCCAATTACGGGCGCTGGGTGGCCAGCGACGACTGGGTTGGATTCGTGCTCAGCCGTCCGTTCGTCGATACGCCAGGCGCGCGCATGCAGTACTCCACCGGGGTGTGGCATGTTCTGGCTGCAATCCTCACTGAGCGCTCCGGGCAAAGCCTGCTTGCGCTGACACGCAACTGGCTGGGTCAGCCGCTGGATATTGAGATCCCTGCATGGCCGCGTGATCCCCAGGGGATCTACTTCGGTGGCAACGACATGCTCATCTCACCGCGCGACCTGCTTGCGTTCGGTGAGCTGTTTCTCGATACCGGCGAAAGCGCAGGCAACGGCGTGGTGCCGCGCGAATGGATCGAGCGATCGTGGATACCGCGCGCACGCTCGCCGTGGTCGGGCCACGACTACGGGTATGGCTGGTTCGTCGCCGAGCTGGCGGGCACACGTGTGTATTACGGGCGGGGCTATGGTGGACAGCTGCTGCACGTCATCCCCGAACTCGGCATCGTGGTCGTCATCACCTCGCGCCCCACGCCCCCGTCGGCCGGAGGCCGGTACGTCCGGGCGCTGCACGACCTGGTGGCCGACCATGTGATCGCCGGGGCCCGGGCGCATGACGAGGCACGCATGCGCGTGGCGCGCCAATCGCGTTGATCAGTTCCGCTCACCGGCCGCGTGCGCGACGACCGGGCTACGCGTCGTGATGGTGTCCAGGCCGTGTCCGCCAGGCCCGGCTTCGCTGCGCCACAACAGCCACGAAAACAACAAACCCAGCGAGGCCAGCGCTGTATAGAACCACATGCCGGCCGCGTAACCCCCAGGGTTCTCCGGCCCAGCCAGGAACGTATCGTTGAGCCGGCCGACCACCAGCGGCACGATGGCCCAGCCCATCTGCTGGCAGAAGGTCATCAGCGCATAGGCCGACCCGAGCCGATGGCCCGCAACGATATAGGCCACCGAAGGCCACATCACCGCCGGAATCAGCGAAAACACGCCTCCCAGCAACAAAATGACGATGAGCAGCGTCAGCGGAACAGTGGCGCCGCCGATGAAGGGTACGACCACGGTCACCTCCGGGCCCGGCGGCAGGTAGGTGACCATCAGGAACAGCGGCAGCATGACCAGTGAGCCCGCCGCCATGAACACCGAGCGATGCCCGACACGGTCCACCATCAGGCCGAACAGCGGCGTGGCGAAGATCGCGGCCACCGGCAGCAACGAGCTGAGAATCCCGGCGGCCTCGCGGTCCAGACCATGGGCCTGCTGGAAGTAATCGATCGCGAACGTGCGGAATGGGAATACGGTGGCGTAGAACACCACGCACAGCGCGACGATGTACCAGTAGGAGCGACTGAAGGCGTACATGCGCCGGAAATCGAGCTTCTCGGTGACTGCCTGGGCGCCCAGGTCGAGCCTGCCTTCCGCGCGGCGTTCCAGGACCCAGTAGAGCATCGCAGCCGTCACCGAGATGCCGGCCACGGCCGTGGCCAGCCACAGCGGATCCTGCCAGTTGGTGTACAGCGGGCTTGCAAACGAGGTCGACCAGTCCGCCGAGGCAGAACCCAGTCGCGAGATCGACAGGTTCATGCCAAACGCAAAGCTCAACTCCTTGCCCTTGAACCATTTCGCCAGCACGGTCGTCGCGGCGACGATCAGCGGTTCGGCGCCCAGGCCGAGCATGAACCGGCCGGCGAGGATGACTTCGTAGCGTGGGCTGATGGCCGTGAGCACGGCGGCGAACAGGCACACGATGGCGAAGAATACGATCGCCGTCTTGGTGCCGAAGCGATCGATGATGTAGCCGCCGGCCAGCAGCACCAGCAACGCTGCCACGTTGTACGCAGTTGAGAGCAGCCCGACCTGCTGGTAGCTGAAGCCGAGCTGATCGCGCATCAGGTCGATGACCGGCCCGAGCGAGTCGTAGATATAGTAGTTGCCGAACATCGCCAGGCTGATGAACAGCAGCACCAGCCAGCGTTGCGTGGGCGTTGGGCGCGGAAGGGCTGCGGCGCTCGGTGTGCTCATGGTGTGCATCCGTGGTGTCGGCGTGGCGCAAGATTATCAGGTGGGCTGTGCATGTCGGGGCGTACCGCTGATGCGTGAGGGTATAAGCAATATCAAGCACCTTTTCGCTGGCTGGTGTCCGCGCCTCACCGACGCCGATACCTGCGTGCAGCATTCGCTGCCGCGCACTGATCGTCGCTGAGTGGTGTCAGGCCACCCGAACTCGCCGCTGCGACAGGCTCGTTGGCGCATTTTTCACGCGCACCCCTGCCGCCCGGCCAGCCGAAATCGTGGCCGCACCAACGTCGGCGCAGCCCCGGCGAGTCGTCGCGGGGTCATCCCGGTGAATCGAGTGAATCGAACAAGCCGCGCTGCGGCGGCGCCCGGCATGGCGGGGGCCCTCCTGGTGAGTCGGTGGTCTTCTTGTCCAGGTGGGCGAGGATCTTCTCGATGGGCTGCGGATCCTCGATGCAGGCGATGATCCGCACCGCCCCGCCGCAGGCAGCGCAGGTGTGAATGTCGATGCCGACCAAAATCGCCGGGAGCGATTTGGAACAGCCGGAGGCTGGCCCGAAGGGCGCAGGGCAGGATGCCCGGAGTAACACCCGTTTGAGGCGCTGCGCCCACGTCAGCGGTGACACCGATGCGCGTAACCTGGGTGGGGCGGCATCGAGGTACCCAGAGCACGGGCGTATATGAGAAATGTGCGGCTCACTGCCGAACGGTTACCACCGCAATTGTCGTTGGACCTTCTGCACTGCGCAGCGCCAACTCCCAGCCGAGGGTGGTGCATATTCGGTGTACGATCTCCAGCCCCACGCCAAAGCCGCCGGACGTCATGTCGCCCTCGGGCGCTGTTCGATTGGTCATAACGATTCGTGACGCCGTCAATTCGCACATGATGCGCCCGCCCTGAGCATGTTGGGAAGCATTGCGGAGCAGATTGCCGATCACCACGGCAAGTACCGCTCGTGGAACCGGATAGACCAGGTCTGCCGGCTCGATCGTGCATTGCACTTCAACGCCGGCCAGCAGCCGTTCGTGGAGGGATGTCACCCGATCGAAGACGCCTGCGACTGAGGCTTGTTCCTGTCCCGGGCTCTTCCCGGTGGCCATCCACAGAAAGGCCGTGGCCACGTCCTCCATTTCGACAACCGCCCGCTTCAAGCGACCAAGAGCCCGTGCGGTTACCGCACTGGCCGGGGCCGGACCGGACTCGATGATTTCCAGAGCATTCTTGGCGATCTGGATCGGTGTGCGCAGTTCATGGCTGACACCCCGGTTGAATTCGAACTCTCGCCGAGTACTGGCGCGAACGCGATCAAGCGCTGTCTCAAGCGCCGACGCAAGCACGCCGATTTCATCCCCGTGATAGGCATGGGCAAAGCCTTCGGGGAGGTCGCCGGACTCGTCCAATTCCAATCGATTCGTCAGCCGGCGCAGTGGACCCAGTGATCGACGAGACAAGCGCAGCGCGACAACAACAGCGCCGGTGACGACCACGATGAGTGCGAATCCGAACACCCAGAGGTACAGGGAACGGGATTGGCGGACAACAAGCAGATCGGTTACGTCGTAGACAAGAAAGTAGGCTTGCCCGCTATCGGTCAACTCGCCACGGAGCACGAAGGCAGCGCGGTCGGCGTCAAAGTGCTCGTAGATGCCCGCTGCTTCGCCGGCCGCCGACTGGAGCGGAGATGGAAGATATTCCCGTGACCAGACCACCGACATGTGGCGGTTCTGCGGCTGCCAGTCCGCACGCGCCTGTGCCGGCAAAGCGATGAGTGCATCGCGTTCGATTTGAAGCTGGCGGGCGAACAGCGCATCTTCGGTAACGTACAGCAGCAGCAATGCAAGACTGGCGAGCACCAAGCTCAACCCGACTGCCAGACCAAGCAACGAGCGACGGATCCGTCGGGTGATGCTAGTAGGCATCATCATCCTCGCTTACCAGGCGATATCCAACACCGTGCACGGTGCGCAGCATCTTGAACGCATAGGGGCGGTCCATGGCCTTTCGAAGTTCGCTGAGGTGCGATCGCAGCGGATTGCTCTCCGGCGGATCGTCGCCCCATAACAGATGCTCCAGTTCGCTGCGGCTGACTACATCTGGCGACGCGCGCATCAGGGCTTCGAGAAGCCTCAACGCCAGGTTGTGCAATGTCAGCGGGGTGCCGGACCGACTGGCCTTCCATGCGCCCAAGTCAAGGCAAACGTCCCCGACCTGCAGCTTGCGCCGATGGTCAGGCCGGCGTCGCAGCGCCAGTGCGTTTAGCCGTAGTTCCAGTTCCTCAAGGGCAAAGGGTTTCACCAGATAATCCCATGCGCCGGCCTGGAACCCCGCTGTCTTGTCCGACAGGCCACCGCGGGCCGTAAGCATCAATACCGGCACATCGATCTGGTATTCCTCGCGCAGGCGTCGGCACAGCTCGAAACCGTTCATTCGCGGCAGGTTGACGTCAAGGACGATTGCATCAAAGACCTGCTCGGTAGCCTGGCGCAGGCCGTGAACGCCGTTGCCGGCGAAATCCACCGTGTGACCGCGAGCCGCAAGATAATCACCGATATTGCCAGCAACGTCGGGATGATCCTCAATGACCAGAAGTCTCATGCGTGTTGTATGGCTTGTAGTGGTGGTCGCCGCAACGACCGGTTGCTGAACATATGTTCCAGCATCGCAAAGGCACCCGCGAAGGCGAGGGGCACAACAATGTAGTTGAGCCAGTCCATCGCATAGGACATGCCGAACTGGTAACGAAAAACCAGTTCAGCCACTACATGCGCGCCCAGTACGCCGATCAGGGCCGAGGCGAAACCCACCATGGCGCGCTCGACAAGCCACATGCGTCGGATCTGGCTGCTGGAAGCACCGATCGCCCTTAGAAGCCCGCCGGTCCTCCGCTTGTCGTCGGCTGCCACAACCGCCGTCGCCGCCAACACCATAGCTGCGGCCAGCAGAAGCAATCCAATCAATGCGTTCATTGTCCGGGTGATTGCCGACATCATAACGCGCACACGCGACAGGTGCTGCTCAAGCTCTGTGACCACGACGTTGGGAAACGCGGCCGACAATGCTGCGAGCGTGGAACGGGACTCGCCCGCAAGATGAAATCCGCCTAGATATTCGTGCGGCAGGGCCTCCAGCGCATCGGGCGCAAAC
>JBGTIC010000233.1:0-1579 GCA_041745895.1 Gammaproteobacteria bacterium | reverse complement strand
CAGCGGCTGCGCGCCGCCCATGCCGCCGAGGCCTGCGCTCAGGATCCAGCGCCCGCCGGCAGCGGCATCGAAGTGCTGCCGGGCGACCGCACCGAAGGTCTCGTAGGTCCCCTGTACGATGCCCTGGGAGCCGATATAGATCCACGAGCCGGCCGTCATCTGCCCGTACATCATCAGGCCCTTGCGATCGAGTTCGTTGAAGTGCTCCCAGGTGGCCCAGTGGGGCACGAGGTTGGCATTGGCGATCAGCACACGCGGTGCATCAATATGCGTCTGAAAGACACCGACCGGCTTGCCGCTCTGAATCAGCAGCGTCTCGTCATCGCCCAGGCGCGTGAGCACCTCGACGATGCGCTCGAAGCACGGCCAGTTGCGCGCGGCCCGACCGATCCCGCCATAGACCACCAGCGACTCCGGATGCTCGGCGACGTCCGGGTCGAGGTTGTTCATGAGCATGCGCAGGGGCGCTTCGGTGAGCCAGCTCCTGGCCGTCAGCGTCGTGCCGCGCGCGGCGCGGATCACGCGACTGCCGCTTGTCGGATCCATGGTGTACTCCCGGTCATCGCGGCTGGCAGTGCCGTCTGGCGGGTCGCTGCGCGCAGGCCCGCAAGCTTGAAGCCAGCTGTATATACAACTATAGTCATCTGCAAGATAGCGCAGCGGAGTTCTCGTGGCAATCTCCTGTGAGACGCTGATCCATCACGTCCATCTTGCGTCGTGCCGCCCGGATATGAGCGGACCTGGCGTGATCCGCGATGCGCTGGTCGCCGTGGCCGACGGGCGCATCGTGTATGCCGGCCCGGCGAGCACGGCGGACGACTTCGAGGCCGGCGAGCACGTCGATGGCGCCGGCGGCTGGCTCACACCCGGGCTGATCGACTGTCACACGCACCTGGTCTGGGCCGGCAACCGCAGCGATGAGTTCGAGCGCAGGCTGCGCGGTGAGTCCTATGCATCGATCGCGCGCGGCGGTGGGGGCATCCTCAGTACTGTGCGAGCGACCCGCGAAGCAACCGAAGAGGCCCTTTTCGCGGATGCCGCGGCGCGCCTGGCCCGGCTGCGCGAGGAAGGCGTGACCAGTGTGGAGATCAAGTCCGGCTATGGACTGAGCACGGCCGCCGAGATGAAGATGCTGCGGGTGGCCCGTCGTCTGGGCGAGGCGTTTCCGGTGACGGTACGAACCACACTGCTTGGCGCCCATGCGCTGCCCGAGGAGTATGCCGGTCGCGCCGATGACTATGTCGATCTGGTGTGCGACGAGATGATTCCGGCGGCCTGTGCTGAAGGCCTCGCGGATGCCGTGGACGTCTATTGCGAGGACATTGCCTTCTCCCCGGCGCAGTGTGAACGCATCTTCATCGCGGCACGCGAACATGGCCTTGCCATCAAGGCGCACGCCGAGCAGCTCTCCGAGATGCGCGGCGCCGTGCTGGCCGCACGCTACGGCGCCCGGTCCGTGGATCACCTGGAGTACCTGGCCGCCGCCGACGTGCCGGCACTGGCGAAGAGCGGATGTACCGCAGTGCTGCTGCCCGGTGCCTGGTACACACTGCGCGAAACACGGCTGCCGCCGGTAGAT
>JBGTIC010000232.1:0-4591 GCA_041745895.1 Gammaproteobacteria bacterium | reverse complement strand
CTCAGCCGATACAACGAGTTACTGGGCGATGCCGCGTTCGCGCAGGGCGCGGCGGCGGATCAGACAAAGGATTGGTACGGCTGGCTGACACAGCAGAACAACGCGCTCGCCATCAATGCCCGCGAGATGGGCGGGCTACTCGGTGTCCTGGGTGAAGTCGGGGCATTCACTGCTGACAACGCGCTACAACTGGGACTGATGGGCGCAGGTTTTTACAAAGTCACGGAGGGAGCCATAGGACTGCATCGTGTATTAGGGGCGAGAGGACTTGCCGGCGGCCTAATGGGCCCAGGCGGGCTGGTTGTCGGCCTATTGGCTGCACAACTGGCCTTCGAAGGGCTGCGATCGGCGTTTACGACCGATTTCGCCTCAGACGCTGAGGGCGCGGTTGAATCATTTAATGCCATCACAGACAGCATCCGCGAGATGGAGGACGGCGCAAATCTCACCGCAGCCCAGGGAGTCCTGGGAGCAACGGCGGCCCGAATTGCCGAAGAGGCAGCGGCGAATCAGCAGCTGATTGACGCCTACAAGGATGGCTGGCTGGATGTCAACCTGCTCACTGATGCGCAACGCGATCTGATCGATATCAACGAAGACGGAACGATCTCCGCGAAGGAAGCGGCGCAAGCGCAGTATTCCCTCAACGATGCCCGCAAGGAAGGCGCGGAGCTGAACGCGTTCTATGCCGACATCGGCGACGAAGTCGCGTTTGCGCTGAAGGCAGAGGGTGACGGCGCGGCGGATCTGGCGCTCAGCATAAATGCGCTGATCGAGAAGCGAGAAGCCGGGACACTCAGCACGAACGATGCCGTATCCAGCATCGAATCACTGGTCGCCGCGTACAAGGAGGAAGAGCTCGCCTCGAGGTTAGGCAGTGAAAGAATCCCGGCCACGATGGCGGAGATGGCGGCACTTGCGGACGTCATTAACTACCAGGAACAGATGTGGCAAGGGGCGGCGGACAAGGGAATCTTCTACTACCTGGCACGGGCGAACGAAATCCCGGAGATGGAGGCGGCGCTGCAACAGGCGCTGATCTCCACTAACGAAATCATGGATGATCGGGAGAACAACTGGGCGGGCAATAATGGCCGGGCTGAGGAATATCTCGCACATGTGAGAGAGGTCACCGAGGCACTTGAGCGTAACCGGGACGCGGCGGTTTCGAACTTCAGCCAAATTGAGACCGCGCTCACCAGCTCGACTGATGCGCTGACGACCGGTTTCCGCGTGATTGTCAGCAACACCGACGCGCTGGCCACACAAACCCAGGGCGTCGAAAACTGGATTGTGGCGCTTGGCGAGTCTCGCAACGTGCTGGAAGAGATCGGCATCATCCAGTCAGCCAACGCGCTGATTCAGGAGGCTGTGCTCGACATACAGGCCCAGCAAGCCCCACTGATCGCGGCACTCACGGCAGAGCAGGCAGTGTTCATGGAGCAACTCCGCGATATGCCGGCGGATCTGCAGCTCGTCGCGTTGGGCTTCATGGACACCACGCTTTCTGCTCAGGCAATGGAGCTGGCGATGCTGCCATTTTCCGGCATGGGCGCAGACATGTTTGTGCCGATGATCGAAAATGCGGCCAGAGCCGATCCGGTTCTGCGAGCAATGCTCGAATCCATTGGGCTGATCAATGTAGAGATCGAAGAGATCGACGGAGAAACGGTCGCCACCATCACCGTTAACACTGAAGGGGCCCTGTCACCGATGCAGGAACTCTCAGACGCAATCAACAATCTCACGATCACACTGTTCGAAGTGTTTATCGGTGGCGATCCTGAAGGGGCTATGGGTGCGGTTGAGGATGCACGGGCTGCGCTTGACGGAGTTGACGGAGAAACGGCTACGGTGAACATCAACGCGGTGGATGGCGCGTCTGCCACGATTGCGGCTATTGAGCGCCACCTTGCTGGGATGGATGGCCGATCCGCCACGGTCTATGTGAACACCGTTTCATCGTTTCGCGGTTCATCGTTTTCGCCGCTCGGCAATGCAGACGGTGGTGTGATCCCGCGCATGGCGGACGGCGGTGTTGCGGTGCTGGGAGCCGAGGTTGGGCGCGAGATGGTTCGACGGGGAGATGGCGGAATCAGCTTCATGGACCAGCCGGGCATCTACAACCTGTCAGCGGGTGACATGGTGATTCCCGCGCCGGCGACACGGCAGCTGAGCAGTGGTGCATCGGTGTCGGTGTCGGTGAGTGTGAACGGGAATGTGTACGGCATGGATGAGCTGAATAAGGAAGTCGCGGCCGCGCTGGTTCCGGCGCTGGTGGGAGCGATCGAAGACCGTGAGAGGGCGAATCTGTGAGCCGGGTGCCGCATATCACAGAGATGACTCAGAGCAACTTCGAAGGGGTCTACTTTGGCATTCTTGCCGGCAGAAGTGGGGGAAGCGCTGATCTGCGCATGCCAGGCTGGAATCAACCGAACATCTCAACGACCAGGCACGTTCCCGGGAGTAACCGGTCGGTAACGTTCCAAACGGGGCGGGGCGCACTGGCCGTCTCATACAACCTCCACCTGGCAACGGAGCGAGACCACGAAACCTTGCAGGGACTGGTCGGGTCGAGCGGAACATTGCAGGCGCCCAAGCGCATCATCGAGCTCTCGGGAGAGGGTGTCACTGAGGTTATGTACTGGGGGCGCGTCTACAAACGGATCACCAATGTGATGTTGCAGCAGATTACCGAGGTGCAGGTTGGTCTGGACGGCACTGTTGAGTGCGTCGCGCTGTTCCAGCGAAACGAGCGGCCTGCATGACCGCCACTGTGACCACGATTGACGAGCTGCTGGCTGCGACGAATCTGAGCCCGTTGCTCTACGTGCGGGTGGCCGGAAGTGTGATCGATGCGTTCGAAGCGCACACGGATCACGGGGTGAATCAGCGGCATGGAAGCTGCAGCGTGGTGTGCGCAGCCCCAGCGCCTGACATGGTTGAGCTGAATGCCGAGATCGAGGTCGAGGCCGGGTATCCCGGAATGGTTGCCCGCATCTTTCACGGCCGGGTGGTGGATATTCAGCCGGAGTTCAGCGATGCAGGCCCGTTTACGCGGATCGCCGCGCTGGCATGGAGTCATTACCTGGCGGACAGTGACGTTGCCGGACTGGAATTGCCGGGACCGATCAGCCTCGCGGACGTCTTTCGTTCGCTGTGCAGCTATCGCAGCGTGCCAGCGTATCACTCGGAAGCGACAAGCCTGCCCGATGGGTCAGACATCATGCTGGGAGGCAATTCGTATGTCGACGGCGGAGCGGTGGGCATCGACAACCGAACCGCGCCGTTGCAACTCGCGAACCGGGCGGCTGAGCTCTTTGGATACCGGGTGTACGACCGGCCGGATGGTGAGCTGCGGCAGTCGCGGGTGAGTGGATTGCCGCCAACGAGTGGTTATCCCTACAGCGACGGTATGACCGTGATGCTTATTGCTGGCAGCGTGCTTTATACCATCGTCCCTGTTGCACTGAATCAAGATGTTATTCGAGACCTTTCGGCTGGCGAGGTGTTGCGGGTCAACAGTAATGCGGCAGGGGAATTGTTCGGATTCATTTTTTATCAAGTGGAAGTCGTTGCCACCGGCGAAACGGGTTACGCATGGCTCCATGACGGCGGTTTTGACTATGGCATACAAATCCCGATCGGCGGACTGTACCGCGAAGGCGTGAGCGCGTTTCGAGGCAGCCGATCCCGCACATCGCGGGCGATTGTGACGTTCTGGGAGGTGGAAGGAGCTCGGTACACCGGCGAAGGCGGCATTGTGACGCAGATCCGGTCCATTGCGGAAGACGTCCCGCCGAGCGCGTTTCTGTCACCTTTGCAATATCGGCATCGGTCTGTCAGTGATCGCCTGCTTGTTAGCGACCAGCTGGCGGCAGGCGCCCGGAATGTGCTCGAGATCGATCACTCCGAACCGTTTGCGCAGACAAGCTGGGAGGTGGTGGGGAATCCCCGGCTGCAGCCGGGCCAGATCGTGATGTTGGCGAGCGCTTCTCTCGGGGTGGAGGTCTCCCTTGAATGGGTGATGCAGGTCAATCACGATATTGATGACCGAGGCTTCATCACCACGCTGACGACATGGGCAGGTGCAGGCGAGGCGCTGGCGGCCGGGGACGATTGTGTGACCGAAGCGGTCGGAAGTGGTGTCTACCATCTCGGCAACCAGACGATCAGCTGGTATGCGGCACCGGCGTCTCTGGGGGAGAGTGAGACGATCCCATTCACGGTCACCAATGCCGATTATTCGAGCTTGCGATTGTCGGGACTGGCACATGGGACCAACACCTATGGCACGGGAAACACGGCCAACCCGACAACCGGGAGCCTGGTCGAGGTCTGGCAGCTGCAGGATCCGAGTGCGGCGGAAGGGCCGGGTAATGAGCTGCGACGGGCCGGATCGATGGAACTGCCAACGCTCGATGAAGAGTACGCACGACGTCGCCCATATGGGACGAGTGACGAATGGTGGACGTCGTTCAACCTGCCGATGCCAGGGAACCTGCGAGAGGGACCTGCGGAGCTGCGGTTGCTGGCGGGCTCCAATCCGGACGGAAGAGACGACTACGAGGTCAAGCAGCTTGAGCTGACC
>JBGTIC010000231.1:0-11161 GCA_041745895.1 Gammaproteobacteria bacterium | reverse complement strand
GGCCTGCGGGAGGTCTTTGGCGGAATGGCTCCCTTCGGTCCGCTATATTTCCGCCAGAGACCTTCCGCAGGCCACGCCGCAGCCGCCACCGGAGGGCCACTTTTAGCAAGTACTACTGGGATTCAAGTGGCTTTTATAATGAGACCCATAGTTTACCCTGTGGGTACGTTGCCCGGTCAAGGCATACGCCGATGAGGCTTTCGCAAAAACACCGTTGAGGTGCCGGGATTCGGTGGCCGCCGAGGCGGTCCCCATCCGTGCCGCTATAGGGGGAACGGGCGAATGTGCTATCTTCTGCGCCCTTTTTCCCACCATCCCCCGGCCGAATCCCGCCCCCATGAGCAAACTCTCCCTTAGCAAGGACCGCATCCGTTTTCTGCTGCTGGAGGGCATTCACGACGCCGCCGTGGCGGTGCTGCGCGAGGAGGGTTACCGCAATGTGGAGCAACTCAAAAGCTCGCTGGTGGGCCAGGATCTGATCGACGCGATTGCCGATGCGCATTTCCTGGGCATACGCTCGCGCACGCAGGTCACAGCCGAGGTGCTCGATGCCGCGTCGCGGCTCAACGCGATCGGCTGCTTCTGCATCGGCACCAACCAGGTGGATCTCGAGGCTTCCGAGTCGCGGGGGATTCCGGTGTTCAACGCACCGTTCTCCAATACCCGCAGCGTGGCAGAACTGGTGCTTGCCGAAGTGGTGTTCCTGATGCGCGGCGTGGCGGAAAAGAATGCGGCCGCACACCGTGGCCAGTGGATGAAGACCGCAGCGCGCAGCTACGAAATCCGCGGCAAGCGCCTGGGGATCATCGGCTACGGCCATATCGGCACCCAACTCGGCGTACTTGCCGAGGCGCTGGGCATGCGTGTGTGGTACCACGACATCGACAACAAGCTGCCGCTGGGCAATGCCCAGCGCGCCCCTGACCTGCACAGCCTGCTTGCCGGCTCCGATGTCGTGACCCTGCACGTGCCGGAGACCGCGCAGACGCGCAACATGATGGGCGCTCAGGAGCTTGCAGCGATGCGCGCGGGCGCCTTCCTCATCAACGCGTCGCGCGGCAACGTTGTCGACATTGCAGCGCTGGAGCAGGCGCTCGAATCAGGCCATATCGCTGGCGCTGCGCTCGATGTGTTCCCGGCGGAGCCGAAGTCCAATGATGATGAGTTCGTCTCGCCGCTGCGCCGCTTCGATAACGTGATCCTGACGCCGCATGTGGGTGGCAGTACCCAGGAAGCCCAGGAGAACATCGCCATCGAGGTGGCACAGAAGCTCGTGCGCTACAGCGACAATGGCTCGACCGGGTCGGCGGTTAATTTCCCGCAGGTCGCGCTCCCTGACAATGGGCAATGGCGCCGCATCATGCACATTCATCAGAACGTGCCCGGTGTACTCGAATCGATCAACCGCATCTTCTCCACGCGCGGTCTGAACATCGCTGGACAATACCTGCAGACCAGCCCGCGTATCGGCTACGTGGTCATGGACGTCGAAGCCGCAGAGGATGCGGCTCGTGAGCTGCTTGACGAACTCAAGGAGGTGACCGGCACGGTGCGCGCGAGGCTGCTGCACTGATGGCCGGTCTGCGCGCGGCCGCACTCGAGCATGTTCGCGAGATCGTCGGCGCGGCCGGAGTGGTTGACGACCCTGGTCAGCAGGCCGCCTACCTCATCGACGAGCGGCGTCTCTACCGTGGTGAGGCGGCGCTCATCGTGCGTCCGGCCTCGACTGACGAGGTTTCCCGCATCCTTACCGTCTGCCATGAGGCCGGGCTAGCGGTCGTGCCCCAGGGCGGCAACACGGGATATTGCGGCGCTGCCACGCCTGATGATCCGAACCGCCAGGTGCTGATGTCACTTGCCCGCATGAATCGCATCCGTGATGTCGACCTGGTGGGGTTCACGATGACGGTGGAGGCCGGTGTCGTGCTGGCGCGGGCCCAGGCTGCCGCCGCCGAGCATCAGCTGTTTTTCCCATTGAGCATGGGTTCGGAGGGCTCCTGCCAGATCGGCGGCAATCTCTCCACCAACGCTGGCGGACTGGCCGTGCTCAAATACGGCACGGCGCGCGAGCTGGTGCTGGGTCTGGAGGTGGTGCTACCCGACGGCCAGGTGCTGCACGGCCTCAAGGGGCTGCGCAAGGACAACACCGGCTATGACTTGAAGCAGCTGTTCATGGGGGCCGAAGGCACGCTGGGTGTGATCACCGCCGCAGTGCTCAAGCTCTACCCTCAGCCCACCGAGCGTCAGACCGCCTGGCTTGCGGTTACCGATTCGGCCGCTGCGTGCAGGCTGCTGGGTGAGGCGCGACGCATCAGCGGGGATTGTGTTACCTCGTTCGAGTATGTCTCGCGAGCTTCGCTGGATCTGGTGCTTGGCCACGTCGAGGGCGTCGTCGATCCTCTTGACCGGGTCTACGATCATTACGTGCTGCTGGAGATGTCGGCTGCCGTTGCGCAGGGCAGCCTGCGCGAGCTCATGGAGCACGCGCTCGAGGCCGGCATGGCCAGCGGCGATGTGCTCGACGGCGCGATTGCTGAATCAGGTCCGCAGCGCAGCGGCCTGTGGAAACTGCGCGAGTCGATTCCCGAGGCGGAGAAGAAACACGGGGGCGCGATCAAGCACGATGTCTCGGTGCTGATCTCGCGCATCCCGGAATACCTGGCCTCAGCGCCTGCGCGGGTGGCTGCCATTACCGATTGCCATCTGTCGGTGTACGGGCACATCGGCGACGGCAATCTGCACTACAATCTGTTGCCACCTGCCGGCAGCGATCCCGAGCATTTTCGAAAGAGGTGGGCGGTACCTGTGTCACAGGCGGTGCATGGACTTGCCGCAGAGATGGACGGTTCTTTCAGCGCGGAACATGGCGTTG
The DNA here is from genome assembly GCA_041745895.1 of Gammaproteobacteria bacterium. Lineage (GTDB taxonomy): Bacteria > Pseudomonadota > Gammaproteobacteria > Steroidobacterales > PWYM01 > PWYM01. Next base: position 8,289 of record JBGTIC010000231.1, on the reverse strand, counting down.
GCAAACTGAAGAAGGGCGAGCTTCAGCGCCTGAAAGACCCGGTAGATCTGGCCGCCATGCGTGCAATCAAGCAGGCGCTGGATCCGCGCGGCATCATGAATCCGGGCAAGCTGTTCTGAGTTTCGCCGTGGATATGCAACAGCCAACCCCGGCACAGCTGGGGTATCGGATGCCAGCAGAGTGGGAGCCTCACCAGGCGACCTGGCTGTCCTGGCCGCACAAACGCGAGTCCTGGCCTGGCGCTTTCGAGCATGTCGAACCTGCGATGGTGCAGGCTGTCGCCGCGCTTGCCAGCTCCGAGACCGTGCGCATCAATGTGCTGGACGCCCGCCACGAGGCACACGTGCGCGGCCTGCTTGCGAACGGTGCAGTCGACCTGCGTCAGGTCGTGTTCCACCATTTCCCGACCAACGACGCCTGGTGTCGGGACCACGGCGCCATCTTCGTGACCCGCCCGGGTGCCGCGCCGCTGCTGGCACTGGACTGCGGCTTCAACGCCTGGGGTGGCAAGTACCCACCCTGGGATCTCGACAACCAGATTCCGCGGCAAATGGCCGAGGTGCTCGGCGTACCGCGCTTCGAGGCCGGTCTGATTCTCGAGGGTGGCTCCATCGAGGTCAACGGTGCAGGCAGTGTGTTGACCACGGAGCACTGCCTGCTCAATCCCAACCGCAACCCGACGCTGGATCGCACGCAGATCGAACAGGCGCTGCGCGCGCTGTTGGGTGTGGATCAGGTATTGTGGCTCGGCGAGGGCATCGTCGGCGACGACACCGACGGGCACATCGATGACATCACCCGTTTCGTGTCCCGCGACACCGTGGTCACCGCCGTGGAGCATGATCGCGCAGATGACAATCACGAGCCCCTGCAGCGCAACCTGGAGCGTCTGCGTGAGATGCACCTTGCCGATGGGTCGCCGATCAGGATCGTGGCGCTGCCCATGCCGCGGCCGGTGCTGCATGAAGGCGAGCGACTTCCGGCTAGTTATGCGAATTTCTATGTCGCCAATTCAGTCGTGCTGATGCCTGCGTTCGCCGATCCTGCCGACGCACTGGCCGCTGAAGTGCTTGCCGGCTGCTTTCCGGGACGCCGCGTGGTGCCCATCGACTGTCGCAAGCTCGTCGTCGGGCTGGGTGCGTTTCACTGCCTGACACAGCAGCTGCCGGCCGTGGGCGCAATGCACTCGTAACGCCTGCAGAGCGCCTGCGACGGTAGTGCTTGCAGACCCGAGCACGATTGCCTACTGTTGAGTGTTTTCCCGCATAATTTTTCTCTTCGGAGGCGCACGTTCATGGCCCACTCCCCGATCAGTGACTTCATTCGCCATCACTATCGCCACTTCAATGCGGCGGCACTGGTGGATGCGGCTGACGGCTATCGGCACCACCTGGAGCAGGGCGGCAGCATGCTGGTGACGCTGGCCGGTGCAATGAGTACGGCCGAACTGGGACTGTCGCTTGCCGAGATGATCCGCCAGGACCGCGTACATGCGATCTGCTGCACCGGCGCCAACCTCGAAGAGGACGTCTTCAATCTGGTCGCGCACGATCATTACGTGCGTATCCCGAACTACCGTGATCTGACTGCCGCCGATGAAGAAGCCCTGCTGGCGCGGCATTTGAACCGCGTCACCGATACCTGCATTCCCGAGGAGGAGGCGATCCGGCGCATCGAGCATGTCGTGCTGGAGGAGTGGACAGCGGCAGATGCAGCCGGCGAGGCTTACTTTCCCCACGAGTTCATGTACCGCATCCTCAGAAGCGGCAAGCTCGAGCGCCACTACCAGATCGATCCGAAGAACAGCTGGCTGCTTGCCGCGAGCCAGAAGAACCTGCCGATCATCGTGCCGGGATGGGAAGACTCGACACTCGGCAATATCTTCGCCAGTCACTGCATCACCGGCGAGATCAAGCGCGTGCATACGGTGCGCACGGGTATCGAGTACATGATGATGCTGGCCGACTGGTATCGCGAGAACTGCACCGGCCAGGGCATCGGTTTTTTCCAGATCGGTGGCGGTATCGCCGGCGACTTCCCGATCTGTGTCGTGCCGATGCTTGAGCAGGATCTGCAGATGAAAGACATCCCGCGCTGGGGCTACTTCTGCCAGATCAGCGACTCGACGACCAGCTACGGCTCCTACTCCGGCGCCGTGCCAAACGAGAAGATCACCTGGGGCAAACTCGCGGCGGACACGCCGAAGTTCATCATCGAATCCGACGCCTCGATCGTGGCGCCGTTGATTTTTGCCTGTGTCCTCGGGCACTAGGAGACCGCCAAGCATGTCCGCACAACCGCAAACCACTGCCACCCGTGACCAGGACAGCCCCTGGACCCCGGAAGATGCCGCCGAACTCTATCGCGTGGATTCCTGGGGTGCGGCCTACTACCACGTCAACGAGCACGGACACGCGGCGGTGTGGCCGAACGGCAGCGACGAGCTGTCGATCGACATCGCCGAGGTGGTCGCGGATCTTCGCGCGCGAGGTGTGCCGTTCCCCGTGCTGATCCGCTTCCAGGATGTGCTGCAGGCACGTGTGAAGCGAGTCAATCGCGCCTTCGCCACCGCCATCGAGGAGGCGGAGTACGACAATGTCTATCGTGGCGTCTACCCGATCAAGGTCAACCAGCTGCACGAGGTTGTCGAAGAGGTGCTCGAAGCCGGGCAGCCTTTTTCGATGGGACTGGAGTGCGGCTCCAAGCCTGAACTCATCGCAGCCCTGCCGCACATGGACGATGATTCGGCGCTGCTGATCTGCAACGGCGTCAAGGACGCCACGATGCTGCGCCTGATTCTCTCGGCCCAGCGGCTTGGCAAGCCGGTGATTCCGGTGCTCGAGAAATACACCGAGTTCGTCGAGTTCATGCGTCTGGCCGCCGAACTCGCCGTCGTGCCGCGCTTCGGCGTACGCGTACGGCTGACCACCGCGGGTTCCGGGCGCTGGCGCGAATCTGGCGGCGATCGCTCGAAGTTCGGCCTGTCGATCCCGGAGATCATCAAGCTTGTCGAGATGCTGGAGTCGCGCGGTCACCCCGAGAGCCTGGAGCTGCTGCATTTCCATCTGGGCAGCCAGATCGCCGACATCCAGATCCTGAAGCAGGCGGTCAAGGAGATCACCCAGGTCTACGCGCAGCTGCGCCGTCGCGGTGTACCGGTGACCCATCTGGATGTCGGCGGAGGGCTGGGGGTCAATTACGATGTCGGTTATTCCTCGGATGAACCCGGCATCAGCTACTCGCTGCAGGAGTATGCCAACGCGGTGGTGTACTCGGTGCAGGAAGTCTGCGAGCAGCAGGATGTACCCCAGCCGACGCTGGTCTCCGAGAGCGGTCGTGCGCTGGTGGCCCACCACTCGATTCTCATCGTCGAGGTGCTCGGCGCCTATACCAAGGATCGTATCGACGATGATTTTGCGCCGGCCGACGATGATCATGCCACGGTGCAGCGCATGTATGAGACCTGGCAGTGGGTCCGCCAGCGCGGCGGCGAGGCGCCGACCACGGCTCAGCTGACCGAGGCCTATCACGACGTCTGGGAGGGCCGAAACGAGGCCGATACGCTGTTCGCACTCGGCTACCTCGAACTCGAGCAGAAGGCGCTGGCCGAGCGTCTGTACTGGAGCGTGTGTCATGCCGTGCTGGATCGACTCAACGCGATGGAGGATGAAGAGGCACCCGCAGAACTCCTTGAGCTCGAGGAGCAGCTGGTCGATCACTACCTGTGCGACTTCTCCGTGTTCCAGTCGATTCTCGATCACTGGGCCATCGGCCAGGGCTTTCCGATCATGCCCATCGATCGGCTGGACGAGCAGCCCACACGCCGTGCGCTGCTGGTGGATCTGACCTGCGATTCCGACGGCAAAGTCAGCCACTATGTTTCGGCGAACGACGACAAGCGCTTCATGCCGGTGCATGCGCTGCGCGAAGGTGTGCCCTACGATCTGGGCTTCTTCCTGATGGGCGCCTACCAGGACATCATGGGGGATGCGCACAACCTGTTCGGTCGAGTGGCCGAGGCGCATATCTATGCCGATGCCGAGGAGCCTGGCAACTACTACATCGAGAAGATCATTCCGGCCACCTCTATCCGCGACATGCTTGCCTCGGTGCAGTATTTCCCCAACGATCTGCAGCGACGCATGAACCACCTGATCCGCCAGAAGGTTGAAGCAGGCGTGATCCGACCCAAGGCCGGCACCGAGCTGCTCGAGCAGTACATGCGCTGCTTCGATGATTCCACCTATTTCGATACGCGGGCGAAGTAGATGAACGCAGCGCGCGAAGTTCGCGTCGGTCTCGTGCAGATGCGCATGGGTGAAGACGCGATCGAGAATACCGACAAGGCCCTGGCGGGTGCACGCGAGGCTGCCGAGCGTGGCGCGCAGGTCATCTGCCTGCCCGAGCTGTTTCGCTCGCGATACTTCTGCCAGACCGAGGATGCTGCGCATTTTGCATTGGCAGAGGAGATTCCCGGGCCCACCACGCGGGCCTTCGAGGCGCTGGCCGCGCAATACGATACGGCGCTCGTGGTCAGCCTGTTCGAGCGGCGTGCGCCTGGTCTTTATCACAACACCGCTGCAGTCATCGATGGCGAACGCGGATACGTGGGCAAGTATCGCAAGATGCACATCCCCGATGATCCGCGGTTTTACGAGAAGTATTACTTCACGCCCGGCGACCTGGGCTTTCGCAGCTTCAGCACTCCCGCTGCGCAGTTGGGTGTGCTGGTGTGCTGGGATCAGTGGTATCCGGAGGCGGCGCGGCTCACCGCGCTGCGGGGTGCCGAGGTGCTGTTCTATCCGACTGCAATCGGCTGGCAGCCCGAGGAGAAGGCGCAGGTCGGTGCCCAGCAGCAGCAGGCCTGGGAGATCAGCCAGCGTGCGCACGCAATCGCCAACGGCTGCTTCGTCGTGTCGGTCAACCGGATCGGATTCGAACCCGATCCGGCCAGCGACGGCGGTATCGAGTTCTGGGGGCACAGTTTCATCGTCGCACCCGATGGCTCGTTGGTATGCATGGCTCCGGATGACCAGGAAGTCGTGCTGGTGGAGACGCTGGACCTTTCAGCGCTGGAGCGCTCGCGTCACGGCTGGCCATTTCTGCGTGACCGGCGCATCGATGCCTACGCCCCGTTGACGCAACGATTCATCGACGAGTGAGCGACCGCCACTTCCTCGACAGCTTCGCGAAGTGGTCTGCCCACGGCCAGCCCCTGGTCCTGGCAACGGTTGTCGGTACTGATGGCTCGACCTACCGCAAGACCGGCGCGCAGATGCTGCTCACCGGGGATGGTCGCTTTGCCGGGCTGCTCAGTGGCGGTTGCCTGGAGGGCGATCTGGCCCAGCACGCGCGCGAGGTCATACAATCGGGTGAGGCCCGCGTGGTGCGCTACGACATGCGCGATGCCCGGCACGATGAACTCTGGGGCCTTGGACTGGGTTGCAATGGCCTGATCGAGATCCTGTTGCAGGCGCTGTTGCCTGGTGAGGGCTATCAGCCGTACGCGGCGGTGGCCAAGCGCCTGGCCAGCCGGATGCCTGTCGGTCAGTTGATCGTGGTGGCCTCTGTGGATTCCGGGATCAAGCCGGGCGCATCAGTGTTCTGGGATGCCGTGGGCAGCACGGCGCACGGTGTCCCGGCATCGATGCATGATGATCTGCTCAAGCTCGCTCGTACGCACGTCGATGAGCGTGCCGCCGGCGTGCATTTCGCCCATGACTCGCTGGAGCTTGTCGTCCTGTCTCTGCGACCGCCGCCGAGACTGATACTGCTGGGTGGCGGGCCTGATGCGGTGCCGGTGATGGCCATCGCAGGCCAGCTTGGGTGGGACTGTGTGGTGTACGATCATCGTCCTGCCTACACCGAGCGTCTGCGACGCGAAGGCTACACTCACGTGTGCGATCGCATCAGTGGCGAATCTTTGCCCACCGATGCGCTCGAGGGCGCTGACGCGGTGGTGATCATGAGTCATCACCTTGCCACCGACCTGCACTACCTGCGCCAGGTGGCCGACAGCCAGGTGCCTTATGTGGGTCTGCTCGGCCCGTCTGCGCGACGTGAACGACTGCTGGCAGATCTCGGAGATGCCGCCGAAGAGCTGGTCGGGCGGCTGTATGCGCCGGTCGGCCTGGATCTGGGTGGCGAGGGCCCGGCAGCCATCGCGTTGTCCGTAATCGCTCAGGTGCATGCCATTGTGCACGGCCGAGCCGGAGGACCGCGTCCTTGCTGATGTCGCTGGCGCTGGCCGCCTGCGGATTGATCGTGCTGCTGGTGGGCGGTGAGCTGCTGGTGCGCGGCGCGGCAGCGCTTGCAATGAGGCTGGGCCTGACACCTTTGTTCGTCGGACTCACGGTCGTGGCCTTCGGCACCAGCAGCCCGGAGCTTGCAGTCAGTCTCAAGGCAGCGCTCGATGGCATCGGTGGCCTTGCGCTGGGCAATGTCGTGGGCTCGAACATTGCCAACATCGCGCTCATCCTCGGCGTGGCGGCATTGATCCGGCCGCTGAGTGTCGAGGCCAAGCTGGTGCGCATTGACATGCCGATCATGCTGGGCTGCTCGCTGCTGATCACGTTGCTCGTGATGATGAACGCCGGCATCGGTCGCTTCGCCGGCGGCCTGCTGGTGCTGCTGCTTCTTGGCTACCTGGGATTCAGCATCTGGGAGGTGCGCCGCGAACGGCCGGAGATCCAGGAGGAGTTCGCCTCGGCAGCGCCTGCAGCAGATCCTCGCGTCGCTGTGCAACTGTTGTTCATTGTCGTGGGCCTGGCGGGCCTGGCCTTCGGTGCGAATCTGTTCGTGCGCGGTGCCGTGGATATCGCGGTGTCGCTGGGGATCACTGCCGAGGTCATCGGGCTGACTGTCGTGGCCCTGGGAACCAGCCTGCCGGAGCTCGCGACCTCAGCCGTTGCATCCTGGCGCCGGCAAGGAGACATCGCCGCGGGCAATGTCGTGGGGTCGAACATCTTCAACCTGCTGTGCGTCCTTGGCATCACTGCACTGGTGGTGCCCGTGGCGGCAGGCGAGGTGGGCATCATCGACATGGGCGTCATGGTGCTGCTGGCCGCGCTGTTGTGGTTGATGACCGTCAGGGGCGTACGCGTTGACCGCCGGGAAGGTGGCCTGTTGCTGGCGATCTACATCAGCTACATCGCCTGGCTGGTGGCCGGGCAGGCCTGACCCGCACTGACGCCGGCATCACTGTACCTGCGGGGGCACCAGCCACGTGATCTGCGTACGGGCGTCGCGCCGCCCGAGGTGCGCGGCCAGCCATGGCAGGGCTTCGCGCATCGACGCCTCCATACCCCACGGCGGATTGATAACCAGCATGCCGCAGCCATCCATGCCTGGACGATCGCCCGGCGGTCCCAGCGCAAGCTCCAGTTGCAGCGTCGGCGCCGATAGTCCGCCGGCGAGGCGTTTGAGCATGGGCCCTGCGGGATCGCCTGCAAGCCGCGGGTACCACAGCAGGTAAGTGCCCGTAGCGAAACGTTTCAGACCCTGGGGCAGGGCTTGGGCAACCAGTCGATACTCCTGTGCCTGCTCGTAGGGTGGGTCGATCAATATCAGGCCGCGACGCTCCAGCGGTGGGAGCTGGCTCTTGAGCGCGGCCAGACCGTCACGCGCCATGACCTGGGTGCGAGGGCGTCGCTCGAACAGTGCTGCCAGTGCGGCGTAATCTGCCGGGTGCAGCTCGCACAGCACCATGCGGTCATCGTCGCGCAGCAGGGCGCGCGCAATCTCCGGTGATCCCGGATAATGCGTCAGCCGGCCCGGCGGATTCATGCCACGGATCTGTGCCAGGTAGCGCTCGACTCCTGCCGGCGCGCCGCTTTCGGCAAGCACCCGGGCGGCCCCTGTGTCGGCCTCGCGCGTGCGGCTCGCCATGCGTCCCCCGAGTGCGTAACGCCCGGCACCGGCATGCGTGTCCAGGTACAGCAGAGCTGCTGGTTTTCGCACCAGGCACTCGAGTGCGCCCCGCAGCAACACGTGCTTGAACACGTCGGCGAAATTGCCGGCATGGAAGGCGTGACGGTAGCTGAGCATCGAGCATCCGGGATGTGTATGTCGGCAGATCGCCATTGTGCCTGTTCACCGGGCACTTGCCAGCATGCGTTCCGGCGCGTCATTGTCGCAGCATGATGGATAGCGTAGTCGCCGGCGAAGCCGCAGATCAGGTGCCGCGCAGCCTGCTGCTCACACTCTGGCGCACGGCGCTGGCTGCTGCTGATCCGGCCGACGCGCTGCGGGCGAATCTGCCGCCGCCACCGTCGGGCCGCACCGCGGTGA
>JBGTIC010000230.1:0-9679 GCA_041745895.1 Gammaproteobacteria bacterium | reverse complement strand
CCCGTGCTGCGCAACGCCGATCGCCTGACACTGCGCGAGACCGCGATGCAGCTGGCAACGCTTGGCGAGCAGGCGCGAGGCGGGCGGCTGGACCCGGCACTGCTGCGTGGTGGCTGCATCACGATCTCCAACCTCGGCGGGCTGGGGGCCGACACGCTGATGCCGATGGTCAACTGGCCCGAGGTTGCGATCCTCGGTGTGGGGGCTGCGCGCCAACAACCGCAACTGCATGAAGGCCAGCTCGTGAATGTCTCACTGCTGCCACTGACGCTGGGCTTCGATCACCGCGTTATCAACGGTGCTGACGCCGCGCGCCTGCTGGGCTGGCTGCACGAGCACCTCGGTGAGCCGCTGTCGCTGGCGCTGTAGCCAATATCGCCGCGGCAGCGTTCATGTATGCCTAGGCGATCCTCGCCGGCCGCCCGGCCGGTCATTCCGGATTGACGGCCAGAAACTGCGCTGCAGTTAACAGCTGAATTCTCCATGCCTACGGTAGGCTGCGAAAAAATTGCATCGTGCCGGTGTAGCCACAGCGTGCAGCCGGCCGCACGGGAGATCTCTGTAATGAAAGCCCCCGAACTGCCGCCAGACGAGTCCCAGCGCATCGCGACTTTGCGCTCACTGAACGTGCTTGATACTTCGCCGGAAGAGCGCTTTGATCGACTGACGCGTCTGGCTAAGCGGCTTTTCGGTGTGCCGATCGCACTGGTCAGTCTGGTCGACTCCGATCGTCAGTGGTTCAAGTCCTGTGTCGGGCTCGATGCGACCGAGACGCCCCGCAACATTTCGTTTTGCGGACACGCGATTCTGCATGACGACATTCTTACGGTGCCTGATACGCTCTCCGACCCGAGGTTTTGCGACAATCCGCTGGTGACCGGGGACCCGGGCATCCGCTTCTATGCCGGATGTCCATTGCAGGTCGCCAACGGCAGCCGGCTAGGTACCCTGTGCCTGATCGATCGGGAACCGCGCAGCTTCGATGAGGATGATCGAAGGGTGCTGCGGGACCTCGCGCAGATGGCCGAACAGGAGCTGGCAGCTGTCCAGCTTGCGACCATGGATGAGCTTACTCTGCTGTCCAATCGTCGCGGGTTCGAGACGCTGGGTGAGCATGCGTTCTCGTTGTGCCGTAGACGCAAGGAGGCGCTCAGTGTGCTGTTCATCGACCTCGACGACTTCAAGCAGGTCAACGATAGATTCGGCCACGCCGAGGGTGACCGCGCACTGCAGAACTTCAGTGAGATTCTGCGCAGGACTTTTCGTGATTCCGACGTTATCGGTCGACTCGGTGGCGATGAATTCGCCGTCGTGATGAGTGGCGCAGGAATCGATGAGGCCCGGCCGTCACTGGATCGCCTCGACGAGGAAGTGGACAGACTCGAGCTTCGCGAACGCCGCGGCTACCGGATCAGCTTCAGTGCCGGCGTGGTCAGCGCCGACTTTATCCGCCACAGCGATCTTGCCGGAATTCTCGATTCGGCAGACCGGCTCATGTATCAGGTCAAGCGCGATCGCAAGGCGCTGCGTACGGCGTGAGGCCTGATCATCGTCGTCAGACGCGCGAAGTGCTCGCCGGCGCCAAGGCGCGACCCTCGGCGAAGGTGTACCAGCGATGCTGCTCGAAATCGTAGAGCTTGCAGCGACGGAAAATCCCGAACACCGTGCGCCAGCTGAAGCGGTACTCGTGGATGTACTGGGCGTAGCCGCGCCTGAGGTCTTCGTAGGCGGCCTTGACGTGGTAGAAGGGGATCACCGGGCTGACGTGGTGTGGCACGTGTATGAGGATGTTGTGCGTCAGCGCCTCGCTGATACGTGAGCAGCGGATCACCGTGCTGCAGTAGATCTGACCAAGACTCTGACTCCATTCCTCGCGCTGAGTGAAGAACGGGATGTCCGGGTGCGTGTGATGCAGATATACGAACAGCGCAATGAAGTAGTTGAACACCAGGAAGGGCAGGACAAGTGCTGCCAGAACACCGACCACGCCGCCGGCAAACACCCAGGCCGCAGCGCCCATCAGCAGTGCAAATGCAAGCGTGATCAGTTTGCTGTTGCGCATGCGGGTTGCAGCTTCTCCGGGCTGCTCGGGCCTGTAGCGGATCATGCCATCCCACCACACCCGAACCAGATAGTGCAGCGCGCAGAAATAAGGTGTGCGCTCCAGACGATAGAGCAGGCGCTGACCGCGACTGCTGGCCTGGTACTCCTCGGGCGTCCACGGACGCCAGATCCAGTCCATCGGGCTGAATGAGGTAAATCCATGGTGGACGCGATTGTGGCCGTGCGACCAGAGTCGATACATGTTCAGCGACGGCAGCATCGCAATCGTGCCCAGCACCTCGGAGACGCGCCGGTTTTTGAACAAAGCGCCATGTGCGGCATCGTGGGCCCAGACGAACAGCATGGCCACGGTGCAGCCGGCGCCAATGCCCAGCAGCAGCTTCAGCCACCACGCTTCCACGAGGAAGATGCCGGCCATGAAGGCGACGTAGGCGCCCAGATCCAGCGCAAGCCAGCTCAGCGCCTTGGCGGTGGAGCGCCGGTAGCGCTCGGGGCGGATGTACTCGCGCACCCGCTTGAGGCTGGTTTTCTGCACTTCGACCACCTGATCACGAGAGTACTCGCGCGGTGCCGTGGCAGGGCCTTCGTGCTCGCTGAGGATGGCTGACATGCTGATTTCGGTCTCCGGTCCGTGGACGTCTGATTAGGTGCAACTCGTCATTTTACCATGCGCATCGTGACAGAGCCGCGAACCACCGTGTGGTCACGTGGGCGGACGGCGCCTGAGCATGAAGTAATAGATGATACCGGCCAGTGCCCCGCCCAGATGTGCGCCATGCCCTATAGGCAGTCCGCCGCCGTCCGCCTGCGCGAACAGGCCCCAGATGTCGATGCCGATAAAGGCCAGCGCGGCGACCAGCGCCGGGGCGGGAAGTACGCCGAATATCAGGATGCGGTGCTTCGGAAAGGTCAGCGAGAACAGCAGCAGAAGCCCTGCCACGGCGCCTGATGCGCCCAGCGCCGCGCTCTCCGGTGGGCGGTCCAGCAGCCATGTCGAGGTCAGTACATGGGCCAGACTCGCGGCCAGGCCCGCGACCAGGTAGAAACGCAGAAACCGGCCGAATCCCAGCAGCCGCTCGAGCACGCTGCCGAAGCTCCACAGCACCAGCATGTTGATCATGATATGAATCGGCAGGTGGTGGGAGAACACCGAGGTGATCAGCACCCAGTAGCGGCCGTCTGCCAGGTGGGCAAGACTGACGAGAAAGTTCTCGATCATCCATTGGGCAGGCAGCACGGACCAGGCGGCGAACACGACGACGTTGATCACGATAATCGCGACAGTGACGGGTGCGATACGATTGCTGCTGGACAATGTGCTCATCCCAGGGTGACAGTGCGGCCGGTGCCGCCGGGGCTGGGCACCGGAGATGATTGTCGCATGATCGAAACACTCAGAATCGGCGCAGCAAAATTACCGACGCTTGTCGGACTCACGGCAGCGTTCGTGCTGGCGTGGGCGGCCTGGCCGCCTGCAGACGCCCGTGCGGACACGCCTGCTGATCTCCCTGTCCACGCACCGGTGGTCGCGCTGCAGGGCCGCGCCGGCGTGCAGGAGATGATCATCAGCGTCAAGTTCCCCGATCGCGCGGTCGCGCTGTATGAGGAAGTAGCGCAGTGGCAGGTACTCGCGCGACATACCGGAAGCGGTGATGGTCTTGCCCGCCACTGGGGACTGGACGAAGCGGTGGTCATCGACGAGGTGCTGATGGGCGTGCCCGGCACCGACAAGGGCTTCGTGCGCCTGGTGCATTTTCACGACGTGCAGCAGCAGCGCATCCGCTCCAGTGCGCGCGCTTTCGACACGGGCGGGATCTTCAACATCAATGCGCTGGTGCGGGACCTGGAGGGCGTGTTCGAGCACCTGCGTGACCAAGGCTTCCAGGGTTTCGCCGATCCCACCTACTACACGCTCTTCGGCCGTCGTTACGGCGGCGCACTGCTGCGCGGTCACGATGATGTGGTCATCAATCTGTTGCATCGGGTCGATGGCAATTACGACGACCTGCCGTCGTTCGGCGCCATGAGTCATGTGTTCAACGCCACTCAGATCGTGCGGGATTTCGCAGCTGCGCAGCGCTTCTTCATCGAGGATCTGGGCTGGGAACAGCGCTGGGAGGCCTCGCCCACCTGGCCTGCGGATGGCGCGAACAACATGGGCGTGCCCAACAACCTCATTACCGAACAGCGGGTCTCGGAGCGCGCCGCGAGTTTCGCCATCTCGCCGCAGGCCGACGGTGGCACAGTGGAGATTTTCCACTTCGAAGGCATCACTGGTCGCGATTACGCCGCGCGTGCGAAACCACCGAACCTCGGCATCCTGATGTATCGGATTCATGTCCCGGACCTGGGCGCCTACGAAGCCGAACTCAAGGCGCGAGGAGTGGCGTTCGAGCGGCCGCGCACGCGTCTGGTGATGGCGCCCTACGGTCAGGTCGAGGCATTCGTCGTGACCTCGCCGGATGGAGCCTGGCTGGAGTTTTTCCAGCAGCTCTAGCCGCGGGGCGGCTGGGGCAACCGGGCGTTCAGTCGCGGCTGTCTTCTGCGTGCAGTGTTCGGCGAGTGCGAAGCACCTCAGTCAATGCCGAGGCGACAATACCGGCAGGCATGGCGATGACGCCTATGCCTGACAGCGCCGTCAGGGCCGCCAGCATTTTTCCCAGTCCCGAATTCGGGATGACATCGCCGTAGCCCACCGTGGTCAGCGTCGCGACACTCCACCACAGGGCACGCGGGATGCTGCCGAACGCATCGGGCTGATGTCGACCCTCGACGAGGTAGAGCAGCGTCGAGGAAAACAGCATCAGCGTGAAGGCGATGATCAGGCTCAGCAGGAGTTCGAATCGCCTTGCCGTGAGTGCCGAAGTGAGGTTCTGCAACGCCACCGAGAACTGCCCCAGCCGCGCCAGACGGAGGATGCGCGCCAGGCGGATCAGTCGCAGCAGGGCACCGGACACCGGCAGAAACGGCGCGTAGAAGCTGGCCAGCGCCAGCAGATCGAACAGAGCGGCCGGGCGGGTCAGGTAGTGCCAGCGGCCCTGGGGGTGTTCGCCTGCTGCCCACGCACGCAACAGGTACTCGATTGTAAACAGGACGGCGAAGAGGATTTCGCCGGCCAGGAACACCAGGGGCAGATTCGCCACCAGCGTCTTCTCGGTCTCCAGGATCACCATCGCCGAGCTTGCGAGAATCATCCATATGACTACGCGATTGAACACCGAGATGCCGCGCGCGGCGTCCGGCGCGACCTCGAAGTGGGCCCAGGCCCGGGCCCGTAGCGTGGCCGGGGGGGTCGTCATTTCTGCCGGCTCCATCCTCGAATTGTGCCACGACGGCGCGGTCGGGCACCGCGAGGCTGGCCGATATGGCACAAATTGTGTATACTTCGCCGTTAATTCGGCCAATTTCGCAGCGATGTCCCCGCATTCTGCGGAAATCCCTATCGCCCGTGCCGGCAAACGGGTTACGCAAACCGCGTGATGGCTGGCAGGGAAGTCGCCACCCGGTGACCTGGCCGAGCAGGTTCGAAGCAAGCTACCAAGGACGACCTAAATGAGTGCAGCACCCGCCGACGCCGTACGCAAATCTCCTTCCCCCGCCAGTGCCGACTACCGACTGACTTCCGTAACCAAGAGCACGCCGCCCGAGGGTGCCAATGGTGGCACCTGGCATCGCTATGAACTCGCCCGTGGCACCGCCACGATCACCGGTTACCGCCAGGGCTCCATGAAGGAAGTTACGCGCGCCGCAGAAGAGATCGTGCGCGGACTCAACGAGCGTCGGTTCCCGCGCAAGGGCCGGGTGCAACTGACCCGCAGCCGCCGCAGCAACTAGCTGCGATCAGGCAGGCCGGGCGCCCACGCCCGCGCCGGCACCTGACGAAGGGCCCAGACCGACACCGCCGGTAAGTCTGGGCCTTTTTTCTTGGCCGCTCATTTCGGGCGTTCGCGGCGCACGATGATGCGAAACACACCGGGCAGGTGGCGTCCCAGCCAGCGGCCGAAGCGTTCATAGGGCCCGGAGATGATCACCTCGGCGCGGGCCTGCTCGATCGCATCAGCCATACGCCGCGCGCAGTGCTCAGCTGCCATGCCGCCCGCCTGGTTGGCGTCCATCTGTCCAGTGGGCTTGCCGTCGGGACCCAACGCGTTCAAGGAAATCTGCGTGGCGACATAGCCGGGCAGCACAAGGGTGACGCGCACTCCCTTGTCGTGTACCTCGGCGCGAAGAGCGTCAAAAAAGCCATGGACGGCATGTTTGGAGGCGGCATAGGCCGAACGCATCGGGGTGCTGATGTGCCCCACGATGCTGCTGACCACGACGATCTGGCCGTCGCCGCGCGCGATCATTCCTGGCAGCAGCGCCTTGGTCAGGGCGACGGCGCCAAAGTAATTGACCTCCATGATGCGCCTGTCGACAGCAATGTCGGTCTCTACGACCAGGCCGCGCAGACTGATGCCGGCATTGTTCACCAGGATATCGATGGGGCCTGCCAGGCGTTCGGCTTCGCCGGCCTTGCCCGGCAGGCTCGTCGCATCCTCGACATCAAGCTCCAGGACGTGGTGGCGCTCAGGTGCCGTGCATGCCGCTCGCACCGCCTCCAGCGTCTCGCGTCTGCGCGCGGCCAGCACCAGGGCGGCGCCGCGCCGGTCGAGTTCCAGCGCCAGCGCCCGGCCAATGCCTGATGAGGCTCCCGTGATCAGTACTGTGCGCTGTGACCAGTCCATGCGCGCGAGTATAGCTTCGCCGGCGCTCAACACCACGCCCGCAACGCTGTAGAGTGAGGCTCCACGCGCGGCAAATCAGATCGTGCTTGAACACAGTCACAGCTCCAGGAGTGATGGGACATGGCCGCAGTGAAACTCCAACGCATCCTGGTATATCTCGATGGCAGTGGCCGCCGCGCCTCAGCTGCTTTGACGCAGGCTGCAGCGCTGGCGCAGGTCAGCGGTGCCAGGCTCAGGATCATCGATGTCGTGAGGGAACCACCGCGCCGGCTGGCGCGGGTTGGCGGCCGAAGCTATCGCAAGCTGCTTGCCGATGCGCGACGGAAGCAGCTCGAGACCTTGTGCGCAAGTCTGGTGAAGCAGGAGATCGGTCACAGCATCGAGGTGCGCACGGGGGTGCCCTTTGTCGAGGTGATTCGCAGCGTCCTGACGGATCGCTGCGATCTGCTGGTAAAGAGTACGCAGCGGCGCGGCAGTCCGGGGATCTTCGGCAGCACGGATATGAGCCTGTTGCGCAAATGTCCATGTCCTTTGCTGCTGCTCAAACCCGGTGGCGGCCAGTTGCGCCGGGTACTTGCCGCGGTGGATCCGGACCCTGAGGATGCGGTACGCGATTCGCTCAATCCACGGATCATGGCCTTTGCTGCGTTGATGCGTCAGCTCAGCGACGGCACGCTCGACGTAGCGCACGCCTGGAACATCGTCGGCGAGGACCTGCTGCGCGGCGGAATTACCGGCATCAGCAAGACCCAGCTGCGCGAGCTTGCGCGTCGCGAACGCCAGCAACACCTCGAGGCGCTGGATCAGATGCTCGCTCCTCACGGTATGGAGCTGCGCAGCCCGCATGTGCACGTGCTCAAGGGCGATGCCGACCAGGTGCTTCCCGAGGTGGCCGACCAATTGCGTGCGGACCTGTTGGTCATGGGCACCGTCGGGCGGGTGGGGCTGGCGGGCGTGTTCATGGGCAACACCGCCGAGGCGATCCTGTCGCGCGTCGATTGTTCGGTTCTGGCGCTCAAGCCCGAGGGCTTCGTCTCGCCGGTGACGCGCGCCTGATCAGGCAGGCTCGCATCAGTCGCGGCTCAGGAACTCCCGCAGTGCCTGGGCGGTATGTGAGCGCTGCCGCTTCTGCAGCTGTTCGGGCGTGCCGCGCGCGATGACGCGCCCGCCACCGTCGCCGCCCTCAGGCCCCATATCGATCACCCAGTCGGCCTCGGCGATGACATCGAGATTGTGCTCGATGATCACCACGCTGTTGCCTGCGTCGACCAGGCGGTGCAGCACGCGGATCAGCTTCTCGACGTCGGCCATGTGCAGCCCAATGGTCGGCTCGTCGAGCACGTAGAGCGTATGCGCAGGCTGCTGGGTGCGCCGCGCAGCCTGTGGCTCACCGCGCGCCAGCTCGGTGACAAGCTTGATACGCTGCGCCTCACCGCCGGAGAGGGTCGGGCTCTGCTGACCTAGCGTCAGGTAGCCCAGGCCCACGTCCTGCAGCAGTACCAGCGCATGGTGTATCTTGCGGTGCACATTGAAGAACGTCACCGCGTCATCCACGCTCATCGCCAGCACCTCGGCGATGCTGGCACCGCGCCACGCCACGCTGCGCGTCTCGACGTCGAAACGTGAGCCGCCACAGACATCGCAGAGCACCCGCACGTCGGGCAGGAAGCTCATTTCGATTCGCTGCATGCCCTGCCCCTGACAGGTCTCGCAGCGTCCGCCGGCCGTATTGAAAGAAAACCTCGAGGCACTCCAGCCGCGCAAACGTGCTTCCGGCGTCTGCGCAAACAGGCGCCGGATGTCGTCCCAGAAGCCCACATAGGTGGCCGGACACGAACGCGGTGTCTTGCCGATAGGCGTCTGGTCGACTTCCAGCACGCGGTCGATGCCCTGCCAGCCGTCAAAGCCGGTGCAGCCGAACAACGGTGGCCGACGACCACGGCGCACCTGAATCTGCCGTGCCAGGTTTTCGCGCAGGATGTCGCGCACCAGCGTGCTTTTGCCGCTGCCGGAGACCCCGGTGACGCAGACGAGGCGCTGCAGCGGCAGCTGCACGTCCACGCCGCCCAGGTTGTGAAGCCTCGCGCCCTCGATGCGGATCGCCGGTGCGTC
Organism: Gammaproteobacteria bacterium; assembly: GCA_041745895.1. Taxonomy (GTDB): domain Bacteria; phylum Pseudomonadota; class Gammaproteobacteria; order Steroidobacterales; family PWYM01; genus PWYM01. The sequence continues at coordinate 776 of JBGTIC010000230.1, read as the reverse complement.
CCGCCCGGCTGGTCGGCGCGTGGTGAGCAGGGGATGGGCCAGCGGAGTGGCGAGCATGCGCCCGGTCAGCGAATCCTTCGTGGCGAGCAGCTGCTTGAAACTGCCCTGCATGACGACATGCCCGCCGCGCGTGCCGGCACCCGGACCGAGATCCACGATGTAGCCTGCGCGCCGGATCGTGTCCTCGTCGTGCTCGACGACCACCACGGTGTTGCCCTTGGACTTCAGCGAGGCCAATGTGTCGAGCAGCATACGGTTGTCGCGCGCGTGCAGACCGATCGTCGGTTCATCGAGGATGTAGCACACGCCACGCAGGTTGGAGCCCAGCTGCGCGGCCAGACGGATACGTTGTGCCTCGCCGCCGGAGAGCGTCGGTGCTGCACGGTCCAGACTCAGGTAGGACAGCCCGACTTCGTCGAGAAAGCCCAGTCGCGACTTGAGCTCGGCGAGCACATCGCGCGAGACCTCGGCGTCGCGTCCGGTGAAGCTCGCAGCCTCGAACCACTGGCGCGCCGTGCGCACCGGCATGGCCGCGAACTCGGCGATGTTCCGGTCGGCAAAGCGCACCGCGAGTGCTTCCGGCCGCAGCCTGCGTCCGTCGCAGCTGCGGCAGCTGCCTGCGCCATCGGCTTCCTGCCAGCGGGCTTCCTCGCCGGTCTGCTCGGCGTCGAATTCCGCGCTATCCAGCCCGGTCCCAAAGCAGCTCGGGCACCACCCCTGGCGCGAGTTGTATGAAAACAGCCGCGGGTCCAGTGGTGCGAAGCTGGCGTGGCAGC
>JBGTIC010000229.1:0-3764 GCA_041745895.1 Gammaproteobacteria bacterium | reverse complement strand
GTGGCGCGGTCTGCTCCCGTTTGTCAGCTCAACGTAGAGCAAACTACGCCTTCACTGCCAAACAGTCCGCGGACCGCACCACGACGCGCCCTCGACGGCCTCGCTACGCACGTTCATGAAACATCCGGGCGTGCGCTCTGCAAGCTGCACGCGATCCAAGCCAGCAGGGGAGCTGGCCCACCAAGCCAATGGCATGGCAGTGGTAACCGAGTCTTGCGTGCGTCGTGGTAACGCGGGGTACGAAGCGTAGACAGGAATGCGAACGAGGTATGTGGATACACCCCGAAATCTTCATCGTTGAAAGCGCCGAAGACGTCGCCCGCGTCTGCAGGTCACACGACAGGAGCAAAGGCCTTATGCCTGTCGGCTTTCCGGGGGCATGGGCACGTATCGAGTCGCACAGGATCGGTGTGGAACAGAGGAGGCCCCGGCAAAACCACTGGGAAGTGGGCGCCGCTAAGCGAGGGACAACCGAAGCGAGGCGGAGTGAAGGTTGCTGGGGAGTCGGATGTCGCCATAGTAGCGATGAAGGCGGCGAAGCCCAGACAAGGCGAGCGGCTGGAGCCAAGGGCGACACCGAGCAGGGATCTTGTTGGAGGGAGAGATGAGCCACGCCCCGAAGTGGGTTCCCATCTGCCCAAAACTTCAACAGGTGCAGGAGAGGGCGCGAGCCCATCGGGAGGAACGGTTCACATCGTTAGCGCATCTGATCACACTCGACGTCCTGCGGCGCGCGCATGGCCGACTGAGAGCCGACGCCAAGCCGGGGGTGGATGGGTATACCAAGGCCAGCTATGGCCAAGGTCTGGATGCGCGACTGAGCGAACTGCACGAACGGCTGAGGACGGGGAAATACCGTTCCCAACCGGCGATCAGAGCGACGACCCGCAAGGCTGACGGCAGTGATCGCCAGCTCAGCGTGTGGTGTGTGGAAGACAAGGTGGTTCAGGGTGCGGTGATCGAGGTGCTCAACAGCATCTTCGAGACTGACTTCCTACCGCTGAGCTACGGGTTTCGACCCCAGCGCAGTCCCCACCAAGCCCTGCAAGCTGTGCAGACGGCCCTTCAGAAGGGTCGAGTGAACTGGATATTGGATCTGGACCTGACGAAGTGCTTCGACCGCATTGAGCACGAGGCACTGAGACAGGCGCTGGACCGGCGAGTGGCCGACCGCAGTCTGCTGAAGTTGATAGGAAAATGGCTGACGGTCGGAGTGGTGGACGCAGACGGACGCCGCAGCCGGCAGGATCGAGGTGTCCCGCAAGGGGCGCCGATTTCCCCGGTGCTGGCCAACATCGTGCTACACGAGGCGATGGACCAATGGCTGATCAAGCGGCGCCGGCAGGCGCAGGGCGAGGTGTACATGGTTCGATACGCCGATGATGCGGTGTTGATGTTCGAACACGAGACCGATGCCCGAGCGATCTGGGAGGAGTTGAGCGACCAGTTGGCGCGCTACGGCCTGGAAATGAACCAGGCCAAGACCAAACTGGTGCCCTTCGGTAGAACGCCCCCGGGCGGTCGATCCGGGACGTTCGATTTCCTCGGCTTCACCCACATGGCGGGGAAGGACAGGCAAGGCCGTTACCTGGTCAAGCGCAAAACGGCGCGCAAGCGCATGGCTCGCAGCCTGAACAAGGTTCGCGACTGGTGCCGGAAACACATGCACGCACCGGTCGAGTGGCAATGGCGCACGCTGAGCACGAAACTGCAAGGGCATTACCAGTACTACGGTATCCGCGGCAACATGCGGGCCCTGCAACGAATGCGTACGCAGGTGTGGTGGATCTGGCTGCGTGCGCTCCGGCGCCGTAGTCAGACCTCCCGCATCGGCCGGCTGGTTACGTTGCTTCAAACACGCTTTCGCCTGCCCGACCCCCGCATCACTCACCCCGATGATTGGCTCCCGGTTTCACCGGGTTACCTGCTTGGAAGAGCCGGATGCGGGAAAGCCGCACGTCCGGTTCTGTGAGGGCGACGATCAGTGATGATCAGAGCTACTCGACTAGCCTTGCCGATCGCGGTCGACGACGACAAATTCACCCTCAATGACGGCTCGTGGTCCTTGCTTGGAATCGCTGGCTTCCCTGCTTGAGGGGCCAGCCTGGTGCCTGCTGTGCTGACCAGGCGTACTTCCTGTGCCCCAGCGTTGGCGTAGCATGGCAATCCCGAAGGCGAGCAGGCCCACGCCCAGCGCGATGATGCCGACGAACAGTCCGACCGTCAGCAGCAGTGCAAACAGGCCGAGGCCCGCGATGACGGCGACACCGGTCATCAGGCGTTCCGACAGTGTCGCCGGTCCATTGCGGCCGGGCAGGTAGATTTTCATTTGCGGCTCCTTGGTGACGGCTGCTGGGACCAGTGTCAGACCTGTAAGTGCGAACTTGAGCTCGATCTGCAAGCGAAGATCGCGAACCAATGACCTCAGAATAGACCAATCGCCTTAACGGGAGATAACGATGATCAGCCCAACCCCCTTGTGTCGGGTCGATGATGTACCTGAGGACGGTGCACTTGCCGTCGATGTCGACTCCAGCAGCGGCGGCTTCACGCTGATCGTGATCCGCGGCAGCGACGGTGTGGTGCGGGCATTTCATAACGAATGCCCTCACGCCGGGCGCCCGCTGGACTGGGCGCCGGGCAAGTTCCTGATTCAGGGCGATCAACTGATCTGCGCCGCGCATGGTGCCGCGTTCTCACGCGATAGCGGCGCCTGTCTGGGCGGGCCATGTCGCGGTCAAGGCTTGATGGCAATGCCGCTCACGGTCGAGGATGGCGCGGTCTACCTGGCGCGCTGAATCAGCTATCCTGTGCGGCTGATTCGATGCACAGGTTCGACCATGTCCAACGCTCCACAAACCGCTGATACCTTCACCCTTGCCGGTCGCAGCTACCAGTCGAGATTGTTGACCGGTACCGGCAAGTTTCGCGATCTTGAACAAACCCGGCTGGCCACTGAAGCCGCTGGCGCGCAAATAGTCACGGTCGCGATCCGTCGCAGCAATATTGGCCAGAATCCGGGTGAGCCCAATCTGCTCGACGTGTTGCCGCCAGAGCGCTACACCATTCTTCCCAACACTGCCGGCTGCTTTAACGCTGACGACGCGGTGCGTACCTGTCGTCTGGCGCGCGAACTGCTGGATGGTCACACCCTGGTAAAGCTCGAGGTGCTTGCCGATCAGAAGACCCTTTTTCCGGACGTGATTCAGACACTGAAGGCGGCTGAAAGGCTGGTTGCGGAGGGATTTCAGGTGATGGTCTACACCAATGATGACCCCGTCGTTGCCCGTCAGCTGGAGGAAGCTGGTTGCATTGCCGTGATGCCGCTGGCGGCACCGATAGGTTCCGGCCTGGGCATCCAGAATCGCTGGAACATCCTGACCATCGTCGAGCAGGCCAGGGTACCAGTGCTGGTCGACGCCGGCGTCGGTACCGCATCGGATGCCGCCATCGCCATGGAGCTGGGCTGCGACGGCGTGTTGATGAATACCGCTATTGCCGGCGCCAAGGATCCGGTGCTGATGGCCAGCGCGATGCGCAAAGCCATCGAAGCCGGACGCGAGGCCTTTCTGGCCGGGCGCATACCGCGCAAACGCTTCGCCTCGGCCTCGTCACCTTTGGACGGACATTTTCTCTAGCCTGTCGGATTTGGACGAAATTGACGAAAATATGAATCGATCGCAGACAATTCCTGTTAGGTCAGAGTCAGATTTGGCAGCTTGCCAGGCGTGACCGACGAGGAGGAGAAAAGCCGCACCGCGCGG
>JBGTIC010000228.1:0-11249 GCA_041745895.1 Gammaproteobacteria bacterium | reverse complement strand
TTGCGGAGGTCACTGACGATAAATCCCTTTCGAAGGCGGAGCGCAAAAAGGACCAGATCGAACACACATTGACGATGACGAATCGAGCGAAGGTCATCAAGCTCGCCGACAAGACGTGCAATGTTAGGGATGTAGCGCACTCACCGCCCGAGGACTGGGACCTGAAACGACGAAAGGATTACTTGGAGTGGGCGAGCAAGGTGATCAACGGGTGTCGTGGAACAAACGAACGTCTCGAACTCTTTTTTGACGAGACTCTGCAACAATCTTCTCGTCTGTAAATCGTGTTCCCTTCATCTCGGTTCTCCTCAGGTGAAGGAAAACCTAACATACCTATGGTCCAAGGTTCGGGGGGCACTCCAGAAAGTCTGTCTCCGACGCAAGTTTTAGCCTCAATCGATTGCGCAATGAACCGTGGCCCCAGTTGCCGTAAGTGTTCGCGCAGTCATCGACTCGGTAGATGACGAAGCAGTTGCTAAGTACGGAGTTGACAGGAGTCACTGGCAGATCCGCATAGATGACTTGGGTTATTTGGTTCACCAATCGTAGTACGGCTGCTATCCAGCCGCATCATGAATTGCTAGGCTGGTATAGGCAGTAAAATCCGGTGTGGTTTTCGTCGTCCTTACATGCCCAGAAGGAGGATTCGTGCAGGCCAACGACGAATCTACCTTGTCCGTTTCTTATACTACGAGCACGAAGAGGAGTAAGTAATGGTTGATACGGAGGCGGCGAGAAGGGAGTTAAAAGCCGTATTTCCATTTACGGAGGTGTGCACGCAATACATCGCCACGTACAAATCTAGTTCAGGAAAGGAGATTTCTCTTGAGAGGGAACGCACGGAAGCGTTCTTCGTATGGCTTCAGAAGTACGACGCCTCAATCGACGGAGTGAAAATCAAGAACGAGAAGTTTCCCGGGCAGCCTTATGGCTGGAAGCAGCCTCGCAACTCGAATTTGAATGACAAGAACGCACCTCAACTGAAGGTTGGCAACAAGGTTTGGTACTTGGAAGTCGAGAATCTGGAAGCTCTCAAGAGGGTCATTTCCTGGTACGCGACCGCTTAGCCGAGCAGGATGTTGCACCCAACGTGCGAGGCATTCGCGAGTGAGCAATGGCATTGACCAGCCGCCGCATGGTGGGTGTACCGGAACACCGCCGCCCGGCACACCGCTACTGAAGATGGCTACGCGCTAGTGGTGAACATCCCCACTCCACCCCAAATTTGCAGTGCGTCAACCCGCCAGTTGGACGGGCATCGGCTCCTCGATCAAAAGCAGGCGGCGGAGCCGCCCCAGGATGTCGACGTTGTTTGACACATCGATGCTCGCAGTCTCCAAAATTGTGGCGTGTCCGGTTATCCTGTGTCGCGCGTGCACATCATCGCTTGCTCCCAGGCCTGCATGATGCGGATAGAGGAGCGTCAGGCGCGGTGCACAATACAGCTGCGCATAGGCCATCATCTGATAAACATCGGCTTGTGAGACACCTTGCTTCGGATCGTCGATCCGCGACGAGATCCGTTTCCATTTGGTATCGATCACATGCGTCACCACGCCTGAGCTTCGGATTAGGATGTCTGGCTTCGTCTGGAACAGACCGCGATCGCTGTTGTGAGCGGAGAGGCAGTACAGCCGCCCGCCCTGCCTTGAGACAGTGAGGCGAGTGCCCGCCAACGCACGGGCGATCAAACGCCCGACATATTCTTCGAACAAATCGTTCATCGCGAAGAGCATGGCGGTGCCCTGACCCAGCCCGCCCGTTGTCGTCTGATAACGGTCCTGCAGAAAGAGGCGGGCCATGGTAAGCAGCTCATGCCAGGACCGATTGGTGCGGTCGATCACGACCTCATCCCAGCGCAGCGCAGGTACCGGCACGTCCGCGATGTCCGCGTAAACGAAGGCTAGTTCGCGCAATCGCTGCTGATTGGCAGCACGGCGCGAAATGTGGAACACGTGGGAAATCACGGCCTTCATGATCCGGTTGAGCGCGATATCTTCGGACAGAAGGTCGAACCGACAGGACAGGCGGGATGGATTGACCGCATGACGGGTGAACTGGCGGACGATGTCAAGCCTGCCGCGCAAAGTCGGCAGGTCGTCTTCCTGATCGACATAGCGGCGTGGCATCCCCTTGCGCAGGGCCTCGGTTAACTTATCGCAAAAAATACGGATCAGGATTTCCAGCAAAGTTTCGCGTTGCCAGGCTAAATCGGTGACGGCCCCAAGATCGATCTTGAGATCGAGCGCAACGGCCAGCATATGGATCAGGCGCTTGCGGATTGCGGCATTTTGATGATTGAGTGCTTCGCCCGGGGCTGCGTCAATCTTGGGCAGGATCTCCAGGGTGGACCCTTTGGTAGCAAGTATCCCGACCACGCCGCGAGCGCGCAATGCGTGCCGGCCATGTTCGAGCACGCCGCTTCCGCCCCGGCCGGCAAAAGCCGAGCGGCCTGCCAGGCTCGCCAACATGTCGGCATGTTGGCGCGGGATCTGACCCTCGCCATCACCATAGGCGAGTTTGTCCCATTCACGAACCGTATAGGACGGCATCAGACTTCGAATTCTGAGAAATCGAGTTCGTCCTTGACGCTCCAGCGCAGCTTGTCCTCGCCCAGTTCATCGTCGGCAAAACCCGCCGGCGCCGACAATCTTTTGGCTTCGAGGAAATGCGAGCCGTTCGCTCTTTCACCATCGCCGAGCACCGCAGCTACCTTCGACCAGTCCTCATAGAAATACTCGGCCAGAAGCGGGATGACTTTGTGGCGCATGACAGCCCCGACATCTGCGCGGCTCCGGCATGTGGTGAAATAGGCGTGACCGATCTGGTGCTCGCGATCGAAGAGAAATTCGATTCGTTCATTTATGGTGCGCATCAGTTTGCACAGATCGATCCCGTCTAGATTTTCGGCGTCGAGCTTGTTTGCGGCCAGGGCCCGACGAAGCGCCCCTGTGTCCGGCATCAATTCACGGAAGGTGAAGCGGCGGCGCAGCGCGGTGTCGAGCAAGGCAATCGAGCGGTCTGCAGTGTTCATTGTTGCAATGATGTGCAGGTTCGAAGGGACGCCGAAACTTGTCCCGGAATATGGTAGGCGCACCTTGACCTCATTCTGGCAACCAATCCGCTTGTCCACCTCGAGCAAGGTGATCAACTCGCCGAAAACTCTGGAAATATTGGCCCGGTTGATCTCATCGATGATGAGGACGTGCGGCCGTGCACCCGCGACAGGACGTTCGGCATCTGGGTCGACCACGACCGACTCCAGGGCGTCCCAGTCGACGCTGTCTGAATCCAGTCGGTAGACCGAATGACGCCGAAAATTTCTGAGATAGAAGTCCCCCCGCTCCACCCCGTTGTCGTCGCGCCAGATCCATTCAACATTGCGCCTATGCGGATGGAAGCTGGAGTCAGGATCGAAAAAATACTCGCCGGTCACCTGCCCGAAGGCACGATACCGATCCCTGCCATCCGAGATGACGACATAGTCGCCGACCTGAAGCCCGGACCGGAAGGCGTAGGTCATCTCGATATTGGGATCCTTTCCAGATGCTTCGGGATCCTTTTTCTCATTCCACTCCTTCCGGATCTCTTCGAAATCGTCGAAGCGTTCGTCAGACCAATCGATATCGCCGCCCCAACCCAGATGGATCATCGAGCGGTCAAGGCATTCACGGATCCGATCCTCCCCGCTGCCGCGCTGCCCGAGTGCGATTTTGTAGATCGGTTTCGAACGATCGAGTCGTTTTGTAGGCGCATCGCCGGTGTCTAACCGAGCTTTTTCGCTGATTTTCTTGAAGGCGCCGGCATGCGGCTTGAGGCTGAAGCCTCCTGGCACGCCAGCTTCCCTTTCTTTATCGCCTTCCTGTTCGCTCCGGGTCGTCGGCCGTAGACCCTCGACGAAATCCTCGTAGGAAAAGGACTGGTGAAAGGTGACGAACTCGATCCGTCCCTCACTGGCAAGACGGCGATATTCGGACATCAGAGCATCACGGTCATGACGCAAAGGCGCCGCCGCGCTGGCCCCGAGACACAGCTGTACAGCTTCCCACGCCGTAGCGTAGGTCTTGCCGGTTCCAGGCGGACCGTAAAGGATCAGGTTGGTGGTGGCGGGCATCCCGGCCGCGGGTTCGGATGTCATGGTTGTTTGCCCTTTCTGTACGGCGAGCCGATATGTGAATACTGTAGAACTGCTCGGATTCGGCATGGTATGTGTGGGCGCGGGGACGTTGGCGCATTGCTGGAATTTCTTACCGCCGAGTGCGCTGCAAATGGTCGGGAATGCATCGCGCAGTCCCATGTCGCGACTCAGGTCGCCGGATCGGATCGAGACCTCTGCCGCGCCGTTCTCGCGGGCCAGCTCTACATAATAGTTGCGAGCGCAAAGCCGGATATGTTCGGCATTGCGGACCAGATGTTCATAGGGCTCTGGAGCTGTGACGGGCGTGCCGTTGCTGTCGACTATGATATAGCCTGCGTTGTGCAGCAGCGCTGCAGCATCGTCTTTCTGCCCCCATCCGCCATTCAGTTTCGTCCGGCCACGCACGAAACCGACGATCGGTTTGGAGGGGTAGATACGATTGGGCCGCTCTCGGGTTGAGCGGACCCAGTAATCACGTGGCTCACCGAATGCACCGAATATGGCGCTGTGCTCGCCCGATTGGCGATAGCGGTCGAAGGCATCCATCGCCGCCTCGATCGCTTCACGGGAAACGGATGACGCGTCCCCTTCTTTGTAGTTGTAGGCGACCCAGAGCGCGCTCTGCACGTCGATCATGTCGCGGGGCGCGAGACCATGGGCTTCGAAAGCGCGGCGCACCGCCTGCATGAAGCGCAACTCGTCGCGATAGGTTTCCGCCATTGACGCATGCTTGGGAAACGGGTGCCCCAAGGCTGCCTGCCAGAAGTCCTGACGCACGGAGTGACGGATATAGATACCGTCATCCGGGGCCAGATGCAGAAACAGGAACTCGGCGATCTGTCGCGCCGAATCGGGCCTGCCTTTTGGAACCACCTCGATCCACACAGTGACAAAAGCCTCCAGGGCCTCGGCATGGCCCTCCGACGCGCCGCGCGCTGCGTCGACGAGACTTCGCAATGCCGGCCAGAGCCGCTCGCGGTCAGCGTCTCCCTTGGGCGTCATCGGCCAATAGTTGCGCCATTGCAGCAGATTGCTTTTGGCAAGCGCCGAATTGACGGCATCCGCCAGTTCCTGATCGGAGCCGGCCTGTTCTATTGCAACCTTCAGCTCGCGCGCAATGTCCAGCTTGTAGGTCCGCTCCCGCTCATCGAAATCCGGATCGGGTCGATCGAAACGGTCGAGTGCGGGAAAGAACTGACGCAACCGGTCGATCCAGCGGGCGACTGCCGAGGGGTCGAGGTTCAACGTGGCGTCCGAAAGTGGCAAAGCCCCTGTCAGCCGGCGCAACGCATCGACGTCGTCGACGCGCACGACAAGGCAATCGGCGTCTCCAAAGGACCAGTCGCGGCTGAGCGCGGAGTGCCGTCCACCATCCTTCTTGCCGCTTCCATAAGGTCGCGGTTCGCAGGCAAAGCCGTTCGCCTCCAGAAGCGCCTGCCACTTGCTGTGGAGAAAGACGTTCCGCGCCGGATGGGTGATCTCCCAGAGGAGCCGCTCGCCCTGCGCAAATTGGAAGGCCAGCATTTTCTTCGTGGCCCTCTCTCCAGGCCGAAAACCCGAGCTGCGGATTTCGTCGAAAAGCGCGCGTCGCAGCGGCACGGGACGTTCCCGTTCATTCTCGTCGATGCGCGCCTCGAACTTCTCCCACATTCAAGTTTTCCTTATTTAATAATGTACACAGCGTGTTTACGAGGCACCTGTGTTCCGGAACTACCTCGACCGCATCCGCACCATTGCAACGATTTCAGCTACTTTTCAGCCGAGCATCGCTGGATCTGTCCCGATAGAGTTTCCTATCAATCAGCGCATCTCTGCAGCGAACTAAGTCGCTTTTAACGAAGTTCCCGCATATTTCGCATCTATTGCCATCGGTCACCTGTGCCAGCTTCACGCGAGCTGACGCTTCGGTGAGCCCTCGCAAGCAAACTGACTCTTTGCATATTCTCAACGGAATTGACCGGAGAATTGATCAAACGGGGGTCACCGACAATGATCGAAATGGACTGCGCTCGAGAAATCGCCACGTTTAATCGATTTTTGTCCAGGACAAACTCCATGCCACGCTGCCCAAATTCTCCGGGACTGGCGCACATCGAGATGATAACTACCGGCGCCTCTTGCCCTTGAAACTTGTCCACTGATCCCACGCGGGCACCGGCGGGCAGATTCTCTATCAATCTTCTGACTTGGAGGTTGTAGGGCGCGACATAGAGAATGTCCTCAACGGTCAGCCTGCCAATTACGTGTCCATCTTTGCCGGTATGCTCGCGGCCCAGTAGTTCGTGGGTGATCCGGCAGATCATTGCGACTTCTTCGTCGCTACCCTGCGTATTGCCTTCGTGGGCAACCGGAACGGCCACGATTCCAGCGTCCTGGCAGATAACGTCGCCACCTGATCTCGGTACCTTGACGATTCGATGAGCAGTTTCGGGCGCTGGTGCCAATCGCGACTCATAGACCGCATCCGAGATGAACCGACAGACAGCGGGATGCATTCGATAGGTGGTCCCCAGAAACAGGCCCATGTCATCCGGAATCGTTGCATGACCATGCAGATAGTAGTCGAGAGCTGACAAGCCACTTTCACCTGGGTGCGCACCCTGGATTGGCTGACCAAGCTGCATCTGGTCGCCCATGAGAACCAGGTTTTCGGACGATCGTGATACCCCAACAAGATTGGCTACACTAACCTGGCCCGCCTCGTCGACGAAAAGATAGTCGAGCCCGATCATCTCCTCGCGGGAGAACAACCACGCTGTCCCGCCGACCAAGCCTTTGATGCCAGCCGCCTCAAGGCTGGTAGATGATTTCTCAAAGTCAATCCAAGGATAGGGCTCGAGGAGCGGTTCGGCTGGCTCCCCGCCAACTTTGATCACCTCATGTTCTGGTCCCGTAATCTCGCACACCGCAGCCATCAGGTTGCAGATCGCCTTGTGGCTGTTGGACGTTACGCCCACCTTTTTTCCGGCGCGCAACAAGGATCGAATCATCCGTGCAGCGGTATATGTTTTGCCGGTGCCCGGTGGTCCCTGGATGCACAGACAGGTCGAGTCCATTGCATTAGCAATGCGTGTCGCAGCCTGCAACGTCGACTCGTTTTTCTCGATCAATGGGCCGCTGGACGGCGCATTCTTGAGGCGCGGGCGCGCTCTAAAAAGGTAGTCATGCAAGCATTGTGGCAGCTCGCGTCGCTCGGCCCATTCATTTGCAATTCCGTATATCGCTTCTTCTATCGCTCCGGCGTTGATGTGTTCGTACGGTATCAATGACGCGAATGTCGGTGGGTTTCCGCCGGCAACCATCTTCGCGTCGCTGATTGTTAGGGACAAACGCCCATTTGGATCGAACGATCCGATTTTGAGGACTCCGTACTCATCCGGGACCATTTTGACGCTAGAACCTTCGTGCAGCTTGGTATCTTGTGTTGGATCAAAGGCGTACTCGAACCTCTTAGACCGTTGTATCTTTTCCCCGTCTCCCACCCGCCTAAGTTGCCCAAGACAGTCCAGGTCCGCCGAAAGCTCCTCCGCAGTTGACGAAAGCCGCTCGAATAACCGCCACCACATAGGCTTGTCTTCGCGGCGGTGAAAACCGACCAACCACGCCAGCAACTCCTGGACGCGCCAAGCATCCGCGTGCTTGGAACGTTCCTGGGCATCATCAGGTATACCGGCCAGCAACGCCTCGCTAAGTTCTTCTCGCTTCCGGATCTTCGGAGGCACTGCTACCTGTTCAGTTTCTTTTCTACCTGACTGATCGTGTGACAGGAATTTAATGCCGTGCCGACTCTGCTGCTCACAAAGCCACTGCGCTAGCTTCCACGTGGAAACGCAGTCGTCTTTGTTGTAGTCCCTGATGGCGCGAAGGATGGGCGACCGATTCCAATCCATCGGCTCGCCGCTTCCCCTCCAGCGCTCGTAATAGACCACGGACGCACCAGCATCGGTCACATCACCCGACCGCTGCATATACAGGTGCTCGAGATTCTTAAGCGAGTAAGCGGGTTCGCCGACCCTGACGCCGTGGCGAACGATTGCGTAAAGGTCGACAAAAACACGGTTCCGGAGCAACTGATCCACCTCATTCTCCCTGGTGGCATAAGTCGTCATCAGCCGCTTCATCGCGGTCACTTCGTAGGCCGCGTAGTGATAAATGTGCATGGACGGGTCGTTCTGCCAGCGTTTGTAAACCCAATCCACGAACGCCTCAAATGCACGCTTTTCTGACCTTTCGTCGTGCGCCCACCAATCCAGGAAGACGGGCTTACCTTGTTCGAGAACTACCGCGCCGAAGAGGTACTCGAGCCATTGATCCTCCCCCGGGAATCCTTCCATGTCGAAGTAGACATCCATCGGAGAAGGCGGTGGGAGAGCGGCCATACCCAACGCCAGGTTGTCTGCCGGGGGTTCGAGCACCTTGTAGCTGGGGCTTTGCTTGCATTTGGACTCGCTTTGGAGAACAGCTTGTTCCTTCATTCGCCCGAACACCTCGGGCGATATTCCCAAAACACAGTCTGTTGTTGACCTGACCAAATCGGTCATGGTCGCAATACCGCCCCGCTCCAGCTTGACAATCTGGCTCCTGGTGATATTTGCGACGCGCGACAGGTGGTCCACGGCTTCCAGATGCGCCGCGGCATGCGACGCCCAGACGCCGTGATCAGCCCCCGGGACAGGAAGTGGGGGTCCATCGCCTGGAAATTTGGCGATGAAGTTGACGAAGTTCCCTTTTATCCATCGGTAGTAGTCGAAATACTCTTCCGTCACGAAACTCCGGCGACTCTCGTCACCCAGGATGATTCCGACTTGCCGACTTAAGGTTCCGGTCAGCTCGGCCAACAAATCTGCGTATTCCGGCCAAGCAGGCCACTGATTCCGGCTGAAGCCGGCCACCGATTCCGAACGATGCCGGGCCGGTGTGACGCGGTAGTCGGACTATCGGAGATGACGAGGTTGTCGTCAACGTTGTTTCGCTTTCGGTGATGCATTGACGGCGGCAACGGTGCGTCGTTTTCGCATCGATTCCCCTTTGAGCACCAGTCGGTAACTGTTGTGCACGAGCCGATCGAGGATGGCATCGGCGACGGTGCGATCGCCGAGGTACGCATGCCATTGGTCGACGGGCAGCTGACTGGTGATGAGGGTTGATTTTCGATCGTAGCGGTCGTCGAGGATTTCCAGCAGGTCGCGCACGGTGGCGTCGGCGAGCGGCGTCAGCCCGAAGTCATCGATGACGATCAGATCGGCCTTGGCGAGTTGCCGGTACAGCGCCGAGCGCTTTTGCATGGCGGCATAACGGGCGAGTTCTTCGACCAGTCTGGGCAGACGGAAGCAACGCACCGAGAAGTCGGCGCGACAGGCGGCGTGGGCGAACGCGGCCGCGATGAAGCTTTTGCCGACACCGGTCGGCCCGGTGATCAGCAGGTTCAGATGCTCGCGCAGCCAGCCGAGGTCGGTGAGTTGGCCGAGCTGACCGGGATCGATGCCGCGGGCGCTGCGGGTGTCGAGATCTTCGAGGCACGCCGGGATCGGCAGCTTCGCCCAGCGCAGTCGTTGCGCGAGGCGCGCGTTGCCGCGCTCGATGATCTCCTGCTGCAGCATCAGCCCTAAGCGATTCTCGAAGCTCTGTCTCCCGACATCGGGGGACGCGAGCTGTTGCTCGAGCGAGGCCGCCATGCCACGCAGGCGGAGTTCGGTGAGTTGCTGGATCAGCGGTTCGGTCAACATGCAAGGTGCTCCTTATTATGGATGTCGCGGGTTACTGGAAGTACTCGGGACCGCGCAGGTTGTCGTGCGCGAGGTCGGGTGCCGGTGCTGCGGCCGGCGCCGCCGGTATCTCGATGAGGGTGCGCACGGCACGGTAGCTGTAACTTTGCAGAGAAAGCGCCCGTTCGCAGGCGTTCTCGAGCAACTCGGGCGTGAAGTCGTGACTCAAGCGCAGGATGCCCTGGGCGCTGCGCAGCGTTTCTTCGGGATGCCTGCGGTGCGCGGCTTGTCGCTGCAGCACCTCGACGGCCGCCGGTCCCACTTGAGCGGCGCGCTCGAGGACGCGCGCGAGGCTCTGCTCAATGACGGCGACGTGGCTTGCGGGCCGGTGACTGTCGTGCGTCGAACGCCGTCCACGCGTTGCGGCTCGCGCGTGCGCGGCGATGAGCTTACCGGCGTGGAAAATCTCGACGGCGTGCGCCGTCAGCCGCACCTCGACCTGCCGGCCGATCAGCCGGTACGGCACGGAGTAGTAAGCCCGTTTGACCTCGACGTGATAATCGGGATGCACCTTGGCGCGACGCCACTCGCCGAACTCGTAGGCGCGCAATGGCAGCGCGCGTAAGGCCGGTGCATCGAGTTCCACAAAACGCGAGCGCCGGCAGCCTTCCAGCTTTTTGAACGGCCGCGTGTTGAGGACCTCCAGTAACTCGGCGATCGCGGCGTTGAGTTCGCCGAGCGAGAAGAACGTGCGGTTGCGCAGTCGTGCGAGGATCCAGCGTTCGACGATCAGCACACCGGCTTCGACCTTGGCCTTGTCGCGCGGCTTCCTCACCCGGGCCGGCAGGATCGCTACCTCATAATGCTCCGCAAAGTCCTGGTAGCTCGGGTTGAGCTCGGGCTCGTAGCGGTGCGCTCGGTGGATGCCGGTCTTCAAATTATCCGGCACGATCGCCGCCGGCACGCCGCCAACGTAGGCAAGCATCCGTACGTGCGAGCCGAGCCAGTCGGGGAGCTGCTGGCTGAAGGTCGCCTCGGCAAACGTATAGTTCGAGCAACCGAGCACGCCGATGAAGATCTGCGCCGCACGTTCCTCGCCGGTATAGCGATCCGTGACCGGCACCGTCTGTCCTGCATAATCGACAAACAGCTTCTCACCCGGCGCGTGGCTTTGTCGCAGCACCGGGTCCTGGGTCGCCAGCCAGCGCCGGTACTGCTCGCAGAAGACGCTGTACTGCCAGCCCTCCGGATGCGCGCCCTTGTACTCCTGCCATAACAGCCAGCGCGTCACCCCCGGCCGACGGAGCTCCGCATGCACAGTGGAAAAATCCGGCAGCGGTCGCTGCGACAGCGGCACTTCGCGCCGATACAAACGCGCCTGCAGCGCCGCCTCGTCCAGCGCCTCG
>JBGTIC010000227.1:0-21847 GCA_041745895.1 Gammaproteobacteria bacterium | reverse complement strand
GATGATGGCGGCTGGCGTCCTGGCATCGTCGCCGAGCGTGATGCCGGTGTCCGCCTGGCACTGGAAGTGCGCGATCTGTTGTGGGTCGAGAGCACTGGGCAGCGTACCTGGCTGCTGCGCGCGCGGCCCGACCTGGTTGTGCCCTGGGAGCGCCACGAGACGGTCGAGGAAGGCTTTCTCGTGACCGGCGATTATCGGCTGGTGGAATGTCTGCCCGAGGGGCCGGTGTCAGGCAACTACCTTCCTGGCGGCTACTTCTACCGGCCGGCCGGCATCGTGCACGGAGGTCCTGAGTCGGGCAGCAGTGATGCCGTGACGTGGCTGCTGCGCACCCCCACAGCACTGACGGTGCAGTTTCTCGCCGGCTGTGATGCTGGCGCCACGCGCTAGACCACACAACAGCCTCAGCCCTCGTACCAGCTCCCATCTGCGCGCGGTCGCATCCACAGGAAACTGTGCCAGAACCAGCCGCCGCCATCGCTGGCCGGTGCGGTGCAGTTGAAGATGGTCCGCCCGACCGGGAGCGGGCCCGCGCCGCTCACACGCAACCGCAGCGGCGCCTCGTCAAGCTGCTCGATGTTCAGCGCTTGTCCCCGCGAGTAGCAGCTGATCGCATCAGCGCGATAGTCGCCTGGCTGCAACGAAAAACTCACGCTGGCGCTGTCCTTCTCAGGTGGCAGGACGGCGGACTCCGGATCGACGGCGCTGACCGGCAGTGGGCGTGAGCGCGCCTTCAGCGCGAACTGCTCCATGTCATCGAACCCGGTGGCCATCGGAAAGCGGGGCAGGGCGGTGAAGTCGCTGCCTGCACCCATCGCTCCCGAGCGCTGTGCGATGCCGGTGAACCCCAGTTCGCGCAGCAGCGACTGCACGGGCGGCGAATATTCGCCGTAAGGCCAGGCGAAGATGCGGGCCGGCGCGTCGAGCTCCGCGTCCAGGCGCTGCTGCGCTGACTCGATCTCGGCGCGAATGCCCGCCAGCCACTCCACCATGGACTCATCGGCGCGCGGATGTGCCATGGACGGATGGGTGCGCGAATGATTGGCGATCGTGGCGCCAGCCTGCTCGGCGGCGCGAAGCTGATCCCACGTCATATAGTCGCGCAGGCCATCATCGATGTACTGGGTGCTGACGAATATCGTGAAGGGCCAGCCGCGTGCCTGCAGTTGCGGCAGCGCGGTTTCGTACACCGAAAGGTAGGCGTCATCGAAACTCAACGCTACCGTGCGCGGCGGCATCGTCTCCCCACCTCGCAGCGCATCGATCACCCGGGGAAGGGCCCACACCGTGAAATCGTTGTCGGCCAGGTACTCCAGATGCTCGACGAAGCGCTCGGGCGTGACGCTGGTGGAGCGTGGTGTTTCCTGGCTGACATGGTGATAGACCAGCCCCACCGCACTGGTGGCGTCATCCCAGCTCGCCTGCTGGGCGGTTGGGACATCGCGGCCGCACGCGCCGAGCGCCAGCAGGCCGGACCCCAGTACCATGCCAACTGCCTTACTGTGACGCATCGAGCGCCTCAAGATCATTGGTGCTGATGACGATCCGCACGTCACGCACGTAGGGCTCGCCGCGTTCGGAGTATCGTGACAGCCCTGCGGCCAGTTCCGGGCCGGACAAAGGCCTGTCATCACGCCGTGCGGCAGCCCGCAGCTCACGCAACGGCGCGTAGGCTTCATGGGTATTGAGATTATGGAGGTAGCGCTCCACGGCGCTGCCTGTGCCGCTGAATGTGGCGACTTCATGCCGGGCGCCAGCCGGACGTCTGTCCGGCACCATCCCGCAGCCCTCCACGAAGCACCATTGCCCGAACAGGTTGTTGCCCTCGATCGCGAAGCGCGAGGTGCCCCAGCCGGATTCGATGGCGGCCTGCGAGATCGCCAGCGATGGCGGCACGATGTCCGTGCGTAGCAGCAGTTCCTGCAACTGCCCGACTGGATCCTCGACATCGATGCCGTATGTTACGGCCTGCTTGGCCAGCCACCAGCGATTCATCCTGGTGATTGCCCCGTGTGTGTCGTGACGTGCGGCAATCGCCAGGAGTCGCACCCGCTGACGTTCGACGGCACTGTTGGCATTCTGGACGAACGGATGAAGGTATTCGATGAAGCGTTGCTTGAGCACCTCGGGATCCTCGACGCTCGCGAGGTCGGGCGCGGGCGGCTCCGCGCGGCTGGCGTCCGGCGGCAGACCAAGGGCGGCCGCCGTGACGATGGCGAGCGCAAGACCCAGCCCCACCAGCGGAGTCAGGCCGCCTGAAACATGTTCGGTCGCGGGCGTCATGCTTCCATTCTAGACCAATTGCCCGAACCGACGTGGTGAGCGGCTGAGCGTGCGCCAGTATCGGCGGTCCCAGGTCAATTGAGCTAAAATGGGCCGAGAACCTGATCTGGAGCGTGAGTGAGCGCATACCAACTGCCCCGGGGGCCTTCCGGTCCCAAGAATCTGCTTACCAGGGTGCTGGCAAGCATCGCCGCGGCCGCGGCGCTCGTCGTGTCTTTTTTTCTCGGGGCCGTGGTGTTTCTCATGGCACTGGGGCTGATGGTACTGGTCATCATCGGCGTGATGATCCGCATCTGGTGGCTGCGGCGGCAGTTTCGCGAGCACCAGCGGCGCGGCGGGGGCGATGACGATGGTCCATCCGGCGGCGGCGTCATCGAGGGCGAATATGTGATCATCAAGGATCATGAGCGCAACGGCGGGGAGCGTCACTGACATCATGAGAAAGCGCCATCGCAGCTTGCGACGCAAGCCGATATTCGCGCCACTGCTGCTGCCGATCGTGCTGTTTACACTGGTGGCGGCGGGCGCGGCCTGGTTCTTCGACTCTCAGGCCACGACGACCATCATCCTGGTACGCCACGCCGAAGCTGCCGGGCCAGTGTCGGCCGATGGTCCCTTGTCGATGCTGGGGCAGCGGCGCGCGGAGCTGCTGGCGCGCACCTTGCGTGACGTGGATGTGATCCGTGGCCTCGATGCGATCTACGCAATACCGCTGACGGCGGCCGAGCAGACCGCATTGCCACTGGCCACGATGCTCGAGCTGCCCGTCATACCCGCAGATGACCGCGATCTTGAAGCGTTGATGGACCGGGTGGTCGACGACCACAAGGGCAGGATCGTACTGGTAGTGGCGCGCGGTGAGCAGCTGCCGGCAATGAGTGCCGAATTGGGCGGCCACAAGAGCGCACCTGACGTGGCCGCCGATGAGTACAGCAATATCTACGTGTTGAGCATTCCCTGGTTCGGCAAGACCAAAACCCTGCGTATCCACTACGGCCTCGAGCTCGCGGTACAAGATGGTCTCGCGGGTGGACCCTCGAGCTAGTCTGCACGCAACTGCGCGCTGTCCGCGGCGCGGTTGTACATCCCCGCGACCTGCCGCTGGCGCTGGGCTTCGTAAAGAATCACCGCGGCGGCAACGGAGACGTTCAGCGAAGCCACCATGCCTGCCATCGGGATGGAAATGTGCTGATCGGCTTGGGCAAGCCCGGATCGGCTGACGCCCCAGAGTTCTGCTCCCATCAACAGCGCCGTGGGCTGCGTATAGTCCACGTTGCGAAAATCCACGCATCCCCCTTCCGGGTGCGCGGCAATTATCTGCATTCCTGCGCATCGAGCCACATGCAGCATCGCGGGTAATTCGGCGTGGAGATGCAGATCCACCCATTTGCGACTGCCACCGGCGATGCCGTCATGAGGATTGATTCTGCCCTCCCGCGCCGTCACGTGCATCTCGCCGATACCCACGGCATCGCAGGTGCGAAGGATTGCGTGGATGTTGTGCGGCTTGTGCACCTGATCGAGAAGCACCGTCAGATCGGGCTGTCGGCTGGCGAGCATGGTCCTGATTCGGCGGTGGCGCTGAGGCGTCATCGAGTCTCCGGCGTACGGTTTGGCCCTATTGTAGTGTGTCGTGTCATGTCAGTGGCCGCCGCGAAAGTCGATCTCCATCACGCGGTAGCCGGTCATCTGCATCCCCTGACGTTCGTAGGTAGCCTGGGCGCGTGCATTGTCGAGCTCCACATACAGACGCAGGCCGCATACGTCCTCGCGGCTGCGCGCCTGCCCGAGCACGTGGGCATACAGGGCTGAGAATACGCCGCCACGGCGGTGATCCTTACGTACATAAACGCTCTGAATCCACCAGAAGTCGCCGCATCGCCAGTCGCTCCATTCTCGCGTGAGCATGAGCTGCCCCACGATCCGATCTTTCAGGCTGGCAACGTAGTACACGCCAAGCGCGGGATCTTCGAGCACGCGGCGTACGCCCGGGACCAGGCGTTGCGGATCCAGTGCGCGGCCTTCGCTTTCCATGGCCAGCCGCTGGTTGAATTCGACGATGATGTCGAGGTCGTCGCTGCGCGCGGGGCGGATGTGCAGCTCGGCGTAGGGTTCTGGCATCGGTGGCTCCGGCAGGTCACGTGGACGGGGGTTGCCATGGTAGCGTGCGCCGGGTGAATCCGCCGGCAAACGCACTGCGAACTCAGTCGGAACAGCATTGCGCTGGCTACCAGGCCGCAGTACCTCAACAGGAGCACAACGCTTGAACCGTTTGACGCTGATCAATTTCGCGCTGTTTCAGATCGGCTGGCTGGCCTGTGTGCTTGGCGGGGCATGGGGCTGGCCATGGGTCGGGGTGGCATTCGTCGCGCTGGCAACCTTGTGGCACTTGCGGGTCGTGGTCAATGCACGCAGCGAAGCTGTTTTGCTGGCGGTGGCAGTGGCCATCGGTACTTTGGTGGACAGTCTGCTGCCGGCAGCCGGATGGGTTGTTTACCCCTCCGGCCAATTGCATCCGATGATGGCACCGGTATGGATCATCGCTTTGTGGATGCTGTTTGCGGGCACGCTGAACATGAGCATGAAGTGGCTGCGTGAGCGCTATCTGCTGGCATTGCTGTTCGGTGCCATCGGCAGTCCACTGTCGTTTTTCGCGGGCTCTCGCCTTGGCGCGGTGACCCTCGTCGATCCGGTCATGGCCCTTGGCGCCCAATCCCTGATGTGGGCCATCGTGTTGCCCGCGTTGGTGTGGCTTGCCGGACGCTGCGCCGAGCCCCAGGGCAGGCCTGTGGCCGTGGGTGCCTGACGGGTGTTCCTCTTGGCGCGGGCCCGGTGGTAGTATTGCGCGCTCGCGTGGGGCGGTAGCTCAGCTGGGAGAGCGTCGCGTTCGCAATGCGAAGGTCGGGAGTTCGATCCTCCTCCGCTCCACCACTTTCAGTGCCATGCGCCTGACCCGCCGGGCGGCATGTTCGTTGCCGTTCTGCCGCGGGCTCCACGCGGGGAGGGTCACTGCATGACCTTGAGGCCGCTGCGATACCTGCCGGTGCTCACTGTTGGGCTGCTCGCGGCCACCGGATTCGTGCTGCAGGGCCTCTGGACCTGGGCGTTGCCGCTCTACGCGTACCTGCTGGTGCCGCTGCTCGAGTTGGCGCTGAAGCCCGATCCCGTCAACCTGTCGCCTGCCGAGGCACAGGCCGCCAGTCATGCGCGCGTCTACGACTGGATGCTGTATATGGTTGTGCCCGTGCAGTGGGTTCTGCTGAGCGTGTTCGTCCTGGCAATTCACACCGGCGGGTTGGCCGTCTGGGAGTATGCCGGCATGGTGTTCACGATGGGTATCGCCTGCGGTGTGCTGGGCATCAATGTTGCCCACGAACTCGGACATCGCACCGGGCGGGCAGAGCAGTGGCTGGCGCGTGCGTTGCTGCTAAGCGCTCAGTACCTGCATTTTGCGATCGAGCACAACCGCGGTCACCACGTGCGCGTGGGTACCGCCGAGGACCCCGCCACGGCGCGCTTCGGAGAGTCACTCTATGCTTTCTGGCTGAGGTCCATCGTCATGGGCTATCGCTCCGCCTGGCGCCTGGAGTTTCAGCGCATGGATCGACTGGGATTGCCGCGATGGCATCCGGCCAACGAGATGATCCGTTTTGCCGTTGCGCAAGGTGGGTTCCTGGCGCTGCTGGTGGCGCTGTTCGGCCCGGGTGTGATGATGGCAACGCTTGCAGCCGCTTTGATCGGAATTCTGCTGCTGGAGACGGTCAACTACGTCGAGCACTATGGTTTGGTGCGCCCGCAAGCGGGCAACCGCCCGGCGCGCATCAAGCCCATTCACAGCTGGAACTCAGATCACGTACTGGGTCGCGCGCTGCTCTTCGAACTTTCGCGCCACAGTGATCATCACTATCTGGCCAGCCGTCCCTACCAGCTGCTGCGCAGTTACCGTGATGCGCCTCAGCTGCCGACCGGCTACTCGGGCATGATGCTGCTCGCACTGGTGCCGCCTGCGTGGTTTGCGCTGATGAATCCGCGGGTGCGCGCGCTGGGTGCGCGGTTTCCTGACGACCTCGCCACGGCAGCCTGACGAGCGACGTGCTGTGTGTCGTGTGGTAGACAAGACGCTGGAGATCGAGCCCGAAGCTACCGGCCGCTGAGGTCGAATTCTTTCCGTTCGGGGGCCCATTGCGGTACCCTGCGCCCTCCCCGAAACGATCGAGCCCCGGTAGCTCAGGGGATAGAGCATCCGCCTCCTAAGCGGAGGGTCGCAGGTTCGATTCCTGCCCGGGGCACCAATCTAACACGCTGAAAACAAACAAAAATACCTATTCAGCCAATCACTTACTGACCAGACCCACCGCCTAACCTGTTCTATCCGGTTTTGGTGTTTTCTGCCGAATTCTGCATACTTTGTTAGACCGGTGTTAGACCGGCTAACCAGGCGGAGGGTCTGAGATGGCAGAGCAGTTCAAGTTTACCGAGGCCGCCGTGAGGGACATCGAGCCTCACGCCAAGCGTATGGACTACCGCGACACGGTGGTGTCGAAGCTCTATTGCCGCGTCACGCCGGCGGGCACGAAAACCTACTACTACGTCACGCGCCTCGGGCGACGGGTGGAGTGGCTGAAGCTGGGCCGCTATCCAGAGATGAAGATCAACGCAGCCCGTCGTGCCGCCGAGCGTGCTGCCAGTGAGTTCAGCCTTGGCCGCAACCCTGCCGAGGAACGCCGGGAGGGGCGCGCCACGCTGACATTGGGCGACGTGTGGAAGTCGTACCGGGCAGACTACGTGCGACGCTCTGGCAAGGCGCTCCCAACGCTTGACAGCCAATGGCGCACTGCTCTGGCGAAGTGGGAGAAAAGGGCTCTGCCGGACATCTCCAAGGCGATGGTGTTGAAGATGCGCAACGACATCGCCGACCGGGCGAGCGTCGCGCAGTCCAATCGGGTGCTGACCATGCTCCGGGCGATGTTCAACTTCGCATCCAGGACTTTGGACTACGACGGCGGCAACCCGACCGCGACCATCGACAAGTTCACCGAGAAGGGCCGCATACGTCGGCGCCGGCTCAAGGCTGCGGATATGCCTGCCTTCCTGGCTGCGCTCGGGAGCGTCACGCCACTGATGCGCGACTTCCTGCTGTGCTGTCTGCTCATCGGTGCGCGGTCAGGAAACATCAAGGCGATGCGCTGGGTCGATCTGGACTTGGAGGGTGGCATCTGGACGATCCCGGCGACCAAGAGCGGGGAACCGGTGGAGGTGGTGCTATCCGCGCCGGTGGTGGCGTTGCTGCAGGCACGGCTCAAGGCCGCACGCAAGGCGGTTGAACGCCTGCGCCGGGAGAAGCCCGACGAGGAACATCATCAGTCGCCTTACGTATTCGCCACTGATTCCAAGCGTGGGCATCTGGTGGAGTACAAGAAGGCGTGGCGCTCGGTATGCGACGCTGCTGGTGTCTCTGACCTGCGGGTGCATGACCTGCGGCGCACGCTCTCCAGTTTCGCCCAGGAGGCCGGGGCAGGGGTCTCCGTGGTGGCTGCTCAGTTGGGCCATACAGATGCGGAGACCACGCTCAGGCACTACACCAATGTCGGCACGCCCGAGCATCGCAAGGCGATGAATGCGACCGCGAAAGCGATATTGAAGGCTGCGGGGGTGAAGCCATGAGCGAACGTCAATGTGGCCACTTGGCTGAGAGGCGGGTCCGCGACCGGCTGGCCACGGAGACGATGCTATGAGCGGCCTGCCTCGCTGGTTGCCGGAGAATGTCTGCAAGTGGCATGACGGATTAGTTGAGCACCTAACAGATGATTTCGAGTGTGCGCTATTGCAGCGGCTGACCAGCGATTTGAGAATGCGCACAGTATGGGAGTGGGCGGGCGCCGCGAAGCCTTCCATCTCGGATACAGAGCCATTGGACGTGAGGTTGCAGCGAGACGGAATCTCTCCGAGATCTCTGTACAACATTGTCATTGATGCGACTCAGATGCCAGGATATCCAGGCAATCTGACGCCCGGACAGCGGGCTGTGTACATGAAGAAAGTCCGCGATCAAGCGGGAGCCTTGATCGCGCTCCTGGAGGGCACCATGTGGAGCCACGGCGATGATCAGGGCTACGCACTCTCAGACGATCCGACTCGACCCGAGGATGAATTTTCGATCGCCGTAAATCTTTCGGAGAAACATGACACCGAGTACGTGATCGCCTATTTGGCAACGAAGAATGGTGTCAATCGGCTGCCACTGGACTACCCGAACTCGCATTTGACTGACACCCTTGCAGACCTGATCGAGTGGACGAATCAGGATGATTACTTCGACCGTTGGCGTGTTAAGTCGTCGCGGCTGATCAAGCATTACAACCTAGCGGCCTTTTTTACTCGGACCGTCTACGCAACCTTGCGCCGTTTCAATTTCGCCATTCCGTTTGGTGTGTTAGCGGACCTCGCTAACGTCACCTTGGAGTTGAATCCTCCTCTTGACGAAGCGACTGTGCGCAAGCAGATTCAGCGCAATAAGTCGAATATCGAGACTGTTAACCGTGATGCGTCTCGCTTGAATCGATAGCGGACAAAAACCCGGCAATCCGGCCGAACTCTGTCCTTCCGGACGCTAGTCTAGCCTGTTCTACTTCCCTTCAAGCGGTTAAACCGACTTGGAGGTAGTAGGACATGAAGGCACCAGAAGGATTCGATCTCACCCGTCGGCAGGCTGCCGATTATCTCGGGGTGAAGATGTCCACGCTCAACCAATGGGCCTGGGCGAAGAAGAATATCCCTTACGTCGTCATGGGCGGTGTGGCGTGGTATCGCCGCGCTGACCTAGACGCCCTGTTGCGCCGCCGGACCGTCAAGGTCGATGCGGCGTGAGTTTCTATACACCCAAAAGCGAACGCTCCAGCCTGGCCGGGCCGGAGCGCTCTTTATTGCGTCTACGACCAAGGAGACGACGCGATGGCAACCATACCACTCAACGATCATTACCGCATCGCCAGCGATGAACTTTGCTGGAGGTTGGAGCGCCGCCGCACCCGGCGCGACAAAGGCACGGGAGAGCTCGGGAGCGCCTGGGAGCCGCTGAGTTTCCACGGGACCATAGGTCAGGCTGCAACCGAGTTTCTGCAGCGCGGGCTGAGGCTGTCCAACGCCACCGGCATAGCCGAGCTTAGGGCAGACCTCGAAAGCCTCGTGACCGCGCTCTCCCTGGCTTTCCCGGACTGTTTCGAGCCTGAGCTGCTGGAGCGCATCAACGCTCACGGCAAAGCACTGCGTGAGGCCGCCGCGTGAGCAAGCGCGCCACCAAGCGCAAGGGCGAGGCGCATGTGCGCCTGTACCGTCACGAGCTCGAATGTGCCGCCTACAGATCCCTGTCAACCGACGCACGCGCTCTGCTGGTCGAATTCCGCGCGCTCTACACCGGGCAGGAAAACCGCGTGTTCTTCGCTGTGCGCGACATGATGGCGAGCCTGGGTGTCGCCCAGCGCAGAGCACAGGCCGCACGCGATGAACTGCTGGACCGTGGCTTCATCCGGATGCTGTCACCCGGCGCGTTCACCCGGAAGGTTCGCCACGCTGCCGAGTATGCGCTGCTGAGCGAGTGCATCGGTAACGAGCACAAGGCCGAGAAACCGTACATGGCATGGCGGCCACCGGCACCGAATGGCGACGCTTCCAAAAAAACACGGTATGCAGGACGACTACCTACAGGTAGCCGTGGCGACTACCTGAAGGGTTCCGAGAAGGGCAAAAAAGCCCGTTTAGGTAGCCGTAGTGAATACCTGAATGGCTCAAAACCACCCCACTCAGGTAGTCAGGACGACTACACAGATATATCTGCCAGGCACTGCCTGAATTTTCTCGAGGCTGCTCTTGCATGCGAAACAGGCTCTAGAGGGCGGGCGGCGTTTTTGATTTTGCTTCTGGCGGCTCACTGGCCGACCGAATTGGAGGTGGCGGCATGAACTGCCCCTGTGGAGGCCAGACGGCCCGGAGATACGAGCGGCGAGGCAATGCGACGCTGCACTACATCGCCTGCACAACATGCGGGCGGTGCGGACAGTACCGGCTCGACGTCCAGGACCAGGCTGTAGCCGAGGGCGAAGTGGCCCGCCGTGCCTACCTGGATGAACGCGTACTGGATCAGATACGGCGGCGACATCTTTCCAACGAAACGAGGACACCAGCATGACCACTGAGCCATACCGCGTAGGCGATCCCCACCCAACCGCCCGCAGACCGATCCAGGCAGGCGATATCGTCTGCAACGCTGCCGGCTGGCCATCGCGGCTTTGTGTCGTTGACGTTGACCATGCTTCAGGCGCTGCGGAGCTGGTGGCTGCCGGGGGAGTTCGGATCAGGGCGAAGCTTTCCGACCTGGTGCGCATCGAGGATGCATCGTGACGGCGCCGTATCGAAACGTGCAGCACGCCATCGCTGCCGCCTACGGCTCCGAGACCGCCGCAGTCTGGGGCCGCGCACGCTGGGATAACAGTGATGGTGGCGCCAATGCACCCGCAGTTCGGCGCCCTGCCAGTGCCTACCAGTGCCAGTTCGAGGCCATCGGCGAGGCTCACATCACCATGAGGCTAATCCGGGAAACAATGCCGCCGCATCTGATCGTGCTGCTAGACGCGATGTATTCCGACGCCAGCGACGCGGTGCTGATGACCAGAAAGGTACGCGCTGCCTACGTTCTGGCGCACTACATCGCGGAGTCTGGCGCTTACGGACCGCCGCCGTCCGCGTACGTTTTGGAAGTGGTTTGCGACTGGTGTGGTCTTCAGTCTCTTAACGATGATGAAGCAGCCGAGCGGCACGGCGTCAGTGCGCGCACGCTGCGACGTTGGCGTCAGGGACGCCCGCAATACGGGCACGGCATCATGGCGTTCCTGAACGCCTGGCTGACTGATGCACACGACGTTCTGCGCGAGGTCATGCAGGCGCGTGGCGTGGTCCGCGATGTGTACCCCGAATGCTACAATCAAGATATATCGCCCGCCGACGCTCATGCGCCGTTGCGGGCTTTTTCGTTTCTACCGAGGACTACCGATGCGAGACCTACACGCGGAACTGCGCGCACGATTCATCGAGGCCGCACTGTTGGCGAAGCGCGAGAGCGGCGCACCGGATAACGAGACGGTCGCGGCCATGCTGTCGGCTGCTCACGCGGTCGCACTGCGTAGCGATCCGACTGACGCCTACATCGCAATGCTTCGTCAGCCACCGCAGGGCTCGGCATGATCTCCGCAATGGTACTGGCCGCTATGCCGCTGCTGATCGCTCTGGTAGCTGTCGGCTGGGTGCTGATCGTCGATGCGCTGGGGCGATTGAAGGGGCACGACGATGCTCGATAGCGCATGGGGCGCCTGGAAAAGTCGGAACCGGATGCAACCGGAACCCCCCTCCATAGCCGTTTTTTCACATCCACAACTGAGAAATTCCAAGGAGTAGTCATGAGCGACAAGCCGCCTGATCGATTGCCGAGCGACCCGCTGTCGGACGCCTGGCGCGAAGTGGTTGCTTCGCTGGCCGAGCGAGCCCATGCGGCGGAAGCCTGGGCGCTGGAAATACGCCAGCGCAGCGAGTTCGCTATGCGGCGCTATGAGGACGTAACCATCATGTTGGATCAGCTGCTGGACGATCCTAAGCGCCACCAGGAAGCGCATGCTGCTATCCGCGTCGCTGCTGAGTCGATCAAGCGCGAGCGTGCCGGGTCGGGCGAGACTGCGCATTAAAACTGAATTTGAACACACGTTTGTCTATCGACCTGTTCCGCCTGAGCGATTCTTGCGAACAGGGCAACCGGAGGCCCCTGGGAGATCCTTGGGTCATCGGGCGAGATACCGCCACGAAGCGGGCTCCTGGGAGATCCTTGGGCGCCGCAACCGAGCGCATCGAGCACGCACGATGACATCTTCCCCGCTGGCCGCTTCCGGTCGGCATTAGATTCTACGGCGACGCAGACGCGCGCCTGAACAAGGATTTTCCGAGATGAGTACAGAAACACAGATCGTTGAGAAGGCACTCGCCGAGTTGCAGGCCAATGTGGTCGGCAAGCTTGAGGAGCACGACGCTGCCATCCAGGAATTGGCGCAGAAGTACGCGCCCGTCCCAGGTGGTTTCGGCCAGCGCCCCCAGCGCAAGACCCTGGGTGCCACCGTGGTCGAGGACGCAGGAATGCGTGCCCTGCTGGAAGGCAAGGCCCGCAGCGCAACTGTGACGCTTCCGTTCGCGGTAAAGAACGTCATCGTCGGTGACGTTGGTAGCCCGCCCTCACCGGGCGATACGTTCTCTCAGCCGGACCGTCTGGGTCGCATTATTCCGGGGCGCACCCGGAGCCTGCGGATTCTGGATCTGTTGCCGGTCGAGTCTGCATCCAGCAACAGCGTCGGCTGCACTGTTGAGTCGAGCTTCACCAATGGGGCGACAGGCCAGACCGCCGAGGGCGCCCTCAAGGGCGAGTCATCGTTGGACTTCGACCTGGAGGAACGTCCGGTGATCACGCTCGCAACACACATCGGTGCGAGCCGTCAGGTGTTGTCGGATGCGCCGGTATTGCGGGTGTATATCGAACAGCGCCTGATGCACTTTGTTCGTCGGTCGCTCGATCAGCAGCTGCTGACGGGTAACGGTGGCGCGGGCCAGCTGTCTGGCATGATGCATGCCGGCAATTTCACGCCCTACGTCCCGACCAGTGGCGACACGCAGCTGGACAGCCTGCGCAACGCTATTGCAGCCGTGCAGCTCGCCGACTACGCCCCCGAGGCAATCATCCTCAATCCGGCGGATTGGCGGAACATCGAGCTGTTGAAGGACAGCGACGGAGACCGCTACATCCTGGCGGAAGGTGGTGCATCGCGGTTCGTCGGTGCGGGAATGGATGCTCAGCTGTGGGGCCTGCCGGTGATTCCGAGCAACGCCATGCCTGCGGGCCAGTTCCTGCTGGGTGATTTCCAGGCGGCGGCGATCTTCTGGGACCGCGAGCAGCTGACTCTGGAGATTGGCTACATTTCGGACGACTTCATCCGCAACCGGGTTCGGATGCTCTGTGAGTTGCGTGCTGCACTGACTGTCAACGTCCCGGCGGCGTTGGTGTCCGGTGATCTCACGCTGTAAGGATGCGCAGGGGCTCTTCCATCCCCCGCTTCAGCCGGTGCCCGTCCCGGTGCGCAGACAGACGGGCAAGCGCAAGGGGAGACCCTGGAAGCCGTTTGCCGGAGCGGTGCGTGAGCATCCGGCGAGGCGTTGCAATAAATCCCACCGCGTGGCCCCGGCGGTACGCCGATACGGGGCAATTAATTCGGAGGTATTGAGATGCCAAACAGAAAGCCGACCGTGGTGCACGAGCTATCCGGTGCGTTCAAGAAGAATCCCCAGAGGCGCCGCACGCATGAGCCAGTTCCGCGAGGTGGCATAGGCCCTGCGCCCGACTGGTTCACCGACTCACAGCGCCAGTGCTGGGATGACGTTGTAACGGCGTGTCCTGATGGAGTGGCGACCAGTTCTGACCGGCTGTCGCTGGAGGTGCTGGCTGTGCTGCTCGATCAGTTTCGACGTGAGGCCGGCGAGATGAAGGCCGGATTGATCTCACGCCTGGATATTCTGCTGTGCCGATTCGGACTCGCGCCTGCTGATCGATCCCGCGTTGAGGTGCCCAAGCAGTTCACAGATAACCCATATGCGAGGCTCGACCGATGAGTGCAAACAATCTGGCGCGATACGTCGTAAGGCTTGAGGCTGAAACTGCCAAGTACCAGCGTGAGCTTGAGGGCGCGCGCAAGAAACTCGGCAGCTTTGAAAAGAGCCAGTCGGCGAAGCTTGCGAAGATGGGCGCTCAGTTCGGCGCCCTGGCTGCGGCTGCCGGCAGTGCGTTCGCAGTGCTGGTGCGCCAGAGCATCAACGCGTCGGACAACATCGCCAAACTGGCGCAGCAGGCCGGCGTCTCCACCGAGTCGCTGTCGCAGCTTCAGTTTGCCGCGCAGCTCTCCGGCACGTCACTAGAGAGCCTGAATACCGGGCTCCAACGGCTTTCCCGCTCGGCATCGGATGCTGCGAACGGATCTCAAGCCGCATCGAGAGCGTTTGCCCGTATCGGCGTATCTGCCGCCAACACCGATGGCAGTCTGAAGGCCACCGAGCAACTGTTGCTGGAGGTCGCGGAGCAGTTCTCGCAGTACGAGGACGGCGCCGGCAAGGCTGCATTGGCGCAGGAACTGTTCGGACGCTCTGGTGCGCAACTCCTTCCGCTACTGAATCAGGGCAAGGATGGCATCGAG
Source organism: Gammaproteobacteria bacterium (assembly GCA_041745895.1). Lineage (GTDB taxonomy): Bacteria > Pseudomonadota > Gammaproteobacteria > Steroidobacterales > PWYM01 > PWYM01. The sequence continues at coordinate 7,292 of JBGTIC010000227.1, read as the reverse complement.
GCGCTGAAGATCGAAGCAGATGCGCTCGGGCTGACGATCGACACCAAAGCTGCGGCTGCGGCTGAGCGATTCAATGACAACCTTTCCCGTCTACAGTCCTCGGTCAGGGGCATCGTCAATCAGGCCACCGCGAGGCTGCTGCCGACGCTTGAGGCGATCACAGAGAGCTTCGTTGAGGCCGTCAGGAACTCGAACGTACTCGAGACCGCTCTAGGCGGGCTTGAGAATGCCTTCAAGTCTCTGGTCACGGTTGCCCTCGGTGTGGCGGCTGCGTTCAACGCGGTTGGCACCATTCTCGGCGCCACTGCTGCTGCCGTTGCTCAGCGCGACTTCAAGATCATAGGGCAGGCGTTCGAGGATCTTCGCACGCGCGCTGTGGATCAGATCGAGCAGATCGTCAGCGTGTGGTCCGAGAAGTCTGCCGAACTGGCCCGCAACGCGCAGGACGCCGGCGAGAAGGCCCGCAAGGCGCTGACCTTCGACGTGGGCACCGAGGACAAGCTGCGGACCATCACGCTGTCGGTGAACACGCAGGACGCCATCAAGGAACTCGACAACGCCCGAAGCCAAGCTGCCAGCATCTTTGCCCGCACTCGCACAGACGTTGAGAATTACTCTCGGAACATCCAGGACGCTATCAAGCTGCTGAACCGTGGTCTTATCGACCAGGACACGTTCGACCGTTGGGTATCGCAGCACGCGGAGGGCATGCAGCAGGTTGCAGACGAGACCCAGCAGAAAGCAGATCGTATGTCCGAGTTTGGGAAGCAGGCTGCGCGCAATATCCAGTCCGCCTTTGCGCAGTTCCTTTACGACCCGTTCAAGGATGGGCTTGATGGCATGCTGAAGAACTTCAGTCGCATGCTTCGACAGATGGTCGCCGAGGTGGCTGCACAGCAGATTCTTAAAAATCTGTTTGGAGGGCTTGCAGGCAGCTCCAATTCGTTCCTTTCAGGGATCGGCGCTGCGTTCGGCGGTGCCCGTGCAATGGGTGGTCCTGTCAGTGCCGGTAAGTCCTACCTCGTCGGTGAGCGTGGCCCCGAGATGTTTGTGCCCGGAGCGTCCGGTCAGATCGTGCCCAACGGCGGCGCTGGCGTCACAAACAATTGGTACATTGACGGTCGCGGGACTGATCCTGCAATTGTAGAGACGAACTTGCGCAGGTTCCTGGAAGGCGAATTTGCGCCGAGGATGCTCGCAGGCACTATCAACACCCTGACCAGGCCACAATTCGCCTGATCTCCAGCATGCTGGACGCCCTGCAACGATGAATCAGCAAGTTGCGGTGAGCAACATCCACCATGCTCGATATTGAATCTGCCACGCTGAAGCCTCCACTAAAACGGAGGTACGAACATGACGACCAACCAACTGCTAGGCGAGATCCACGGCGCCACCGCCGTCATTACCCTGGCATCCGAAGCACGACCCGATGACGTAGACCTTCAGCACGCACTGAGGCTGGCGGTCGAGCGATTGGAAGCTGTGGCCGAGGGGCTGGAAAAGAGCGAGGGCTGATGACACAGGGGCCGCCCTGGGCGACTGGGGCGGCCTTAACTGTCGGTGAAAAATGTTTGACCGGTGTTTGACCGCCACCGGGCGCGCCAGAAGTTGCGCAAAATCAGTTCCCTAGGAGCAGTCCGATTCGCCTCCTAAGCGGAGGGTCGCAGGTTCGAATCCTGCCCGGGGCACCAATGAACAAAAAATCCGCAAACGCCAGCTGCAGATTGATTGAACACCTATCGCAGAGACGTTTCCCATCCCGAATCTCCCTGAGATTTGCCGACGAGTCGCGAGGGCTCGGTGCACTGGTGTCGTGCGATACGCCGCGCTACACGGGGTACTGGCGCCTGCGCACATTCCGGCGGCGCCATGGGGACGGAGTCCGCTTTGAGGGTCTGGCGCTGCGGCAGGTAACCAAGCAGGCGCATTGTTTCTTTCTTGACCACGTCGTAACACTCGCAAGTGAGCGCTTCCAGCCGGGGCCGGTCCAGCACAATGATCGACCCGCGAGCATAGTCAATGACGCCCAAATCCCTCAATTTCGTCGCTGATTGTGTGACACCCTCGCGCCGGACACCGAGCATGTTGCTGATGAATTCCTGGGTCATGGTCAGGCGGTTGTGGGGCAGGCGATCCAGCGACATCAGCAGCCAGCGGCAGAACTGCTGGTCGATCGAATGGTGCCGATTGCACGCCGCAGTCTGAGCTATCTGCGTGATGAGCACCTGCGTGTAGCGCAGCATCAACTCCAGAAATTCCTCGTGGCGACTGAACTCCTCCCGGACGAGTCGACCGGGGAGCCGGTAGGCGTATCCGGCACTCTGCACCAACGAACGACTCGGCGTGCTGTCTTCCGACAAACACACATTAAAGCCCAGCAATCCCTCATTGCCGACCAGCATGGGTGCACCGGAGCCGCCGCATCTAAGTACGTACTGCACGGAGATTATGGCGTCGGCCGGGAAATAGACGTAACGCATGCGTTGATCGGCGGCGTACACCACATCGCACAGCGACAGCGCTACGAGTTTCAAGTGCGGGTCCCAACGTCTTTGGACCTCCGGTGACAACGCCGCCAGGAGATGATTCTGCTCGGGCAAAGGCTTAACAGGCATTTCACTTTCTCCCGCTATTCAAGCTGTTCGAAAATGGTGCCTCCCCAAGGTTACATTTGTGGTGTTATAACATTTAATTTTGATTACGCTGCCCGGAGCGTTTGCAGATGTACGGATATCGTCAGGGGAACGATAGCGGCCGTCTTGACGGTCTGGCGCGCTGACGTGGAAATTGCCCCGGATTCCAATGATGGTTTAAATTGACATAAGGGTTCTGTGCGCTTGCGCACTTATGCGGGCGCTGTGTGACCCTCGACAATGGGGAATCGCCTGTCTCAGACGTTGTTGATGCAGCGATGCTGCGAAATGCTTGCTGCAGTGCAGCCCGTCATGCCGGGCAAAAGAGTGTGGGCATGGCGGACCGCCTGGACGGAGCCGCTGCGGCTCCATTTTTCGGCGGTGACGATATTTTTGACATAAGCGCGGATGTTCGGTTTGGCGTTGACACGAACCAAGCAGAAGGTTTTGATATTGAGCGTACCTGCTGAATGGCAAATGCCCAAGAGCCAGCAAGAGCCAACAAGGGTCGCGTGCGTCCAGCAAGTACTATCGCGACTTAAGCCATCGTATTCCTGTTTCGGACGCTATGACCGGTCCGAAAAAATGGATTGGAAGTTTCGCGGCGGGTCCGGCAGAGGTGCCGTCTCGTACCGCGAGGAGGCAGCGGGCGACACTCGTCCGCATGGACTAGAGGCGGATATCTCGTGACAGTGGAAGTGAATAAGGCATCCCGTGTGGCGCGTCCGTTGCGATTTCGGGCCGTGGACGCTACCGCAACGGAATGCCGCAATGCGGTAAAGCGCATCTCTGAGGTGCGACATCGCGCGTTGTTGGTGGATTTAAATAATTTCGCCACGTTCCCTACCTTGGCCGTCGGCTACCTCGTCGCCAGCCTCCGTGGCGCTGGATTTGACGCTGAAGTCATTTCGCCGCTCGCGCACGATGTTCCGGCAGTGGAACGCGAGCGGCAGGAATGGATACTGGACCACTGGTCCCGGCGTCTGCGGCTGTCGACCCATCCGGTGGTTGCCTTTGCGCGCGAGCTGAGCCGACGAGGGCGGGAGCGGTGGCGCGGCAGGCCCCACCCCCGAGTGATTAGGGAGACCGCACGGAGTCTTCAGGCGAAGCCGGCTGTCCTCCTGCTGTCAGCTTACCTTGAGCATTTTCACACCGTCAGGGAACTCGGCCGACTCGCTGAACGACACAGCGTGCCCGTGATCCTCGGTGGCCCGGTGTTCAACCATGCCGAGACGGCTGCCGCCTGGCGATCTATTCCCGGGTTGAAAGCGATTGTCGGCGCGGAGGTCGACCTGTCTTTGCCTGACCTTGTCGCGGCTGTGATTGCCGGCGAGGACCTGCTGCGTTTTGGTGGCGTCATGTTGCCAGATGGACGATGCAGCCCTCCTGCCCCACCACTTCGGAACCTTGACAGAATTCCAGTCCCGGATTTCTCAGATTTCCCTTGGGATCGCTACCGGCTGCGTGTCCTTCCGATCATGACAGGGAGGGGGTGTCAGTGGAGCAAGTGCAGCTTTTGTAGCGACGTGGTGAGCGTCAATGGCCGCAGTTTCCGCACCCGCAGCGTGGAATCGATCATGCACGAAGTCAGAGAACTGTCGCGTCGGCATGGGTGCGCAAACTTTGTATTCCTCGACCTCAAGCTGAATTCCAGTCCAGCGGTTTTCAGAGGGATTATCGAGAACATTCAGCGCAATGCGCCAGGCGCCCAATGGATTGGCACGGTGCACGTTGATCAGCGGCGGGATAACGGTCTGTCCCGGCGTGATCTTCGCGCTGCATCGGCTGCAGGAATGCGGCGAATCAGCTTCGGTTTGGAGTCTGGCAGTCAGCGCATGCTCGATGCGATGTCCAAGGGCGCAACTGTAGAACTCAATTCTCAATTCATCCGTCAGGCGAGCGAGGCAGGACTTAGCGTGCGATGCACCATGTTCAAGGGCTATCCAAGCGAGTCGGCTGACGATCTGAACGCTACCGCAGCATTTCTGGAGGCCCATTTCAGCTACATCGATCGCATCCGATTTAATGAATTCTCGGTTCTCGAAGGTACTCCAATTCATGACGCACTCCGGAGCACGCCAGGAGCGGTCCCTGAACTTCGCGTGACGCGTGCAGATTACCGTAATGCGAAGCTGCGGCAGGTGAATGTCCACGCCGGGGGCGGAGCGTATCGAAGGGCTCTGAACAGAGTACTTGCGGCAGTGTATGCGATCAATAGACGGCCAGTGCAAAGGACGGCCAGAATTTTTGACGGACTGATGTAGACTCGGCGCGACTGTCCCGTGGATACTACAGTCCGATCTAATCCTCTACGCAGGAGGCTGCGACGCCTCGGCCGGTTTGAGAGATCTGAAGAAGCCGCCGCCTTCGTTGATATTTTCCATCGCGAGAACGGGCTCGCGGACAAGCAGCGGCAGCAGCGACGCCGCCAAGTTGTGCGCGAAGTCCTCCGGTATGGATTCTACGAACACCTTCCGGAAGAACTGGCTTACGGCGCGCGAGTCGCCTGGAGAAATCACGCTCGCTGTATCGGCCGGTTACTGTGGCAATCGCTTGATGTTGTGGATTGCCGGGATCACACAAGTCCTGATGATGTGGCAGCACGCGCGGTTGAACATCTGCGCGAGGCTACCGGCTCGGGAGCGATACGGTCGATCATTTCAGTTTTCCCGCCGGTTAGGAGTGGTCGCTTTCACGATGAATTGCCGCCATATATCGAGAGCAGTCAGCTGGTTCAGTATGCTGGGTACGCAACGCCGGGTGGGCGAGTGGTGGGCGATCCCCTAAACGTCGAGATGACTCGAAATGCGATAGCGCTGGGGTGGCACCCGCCGAGCGACGTTGGCCATTTCGATCTCTTGCCATTGATCGTGCGGGATAAGCACGGTCGGCGTATTGTGTATGAATTGCCTAACTCCGCGATGCAGGAAGTTGAGATCAGTCATCCGCGCAGTACATGCCTCGATCTGCTCGGCTTGCGTTGGTATACCGTACCCTGCGTGTCTTCGATGATTCTGACCATCGGCGGGCTTGATTACCCCTGCGCGCCGTTCAATGGCTACTACATGGGAACTGAAATTGCCAGTCGTAACCTGGGTGACGAGCGCAGATACGATTTGTTGCCCGCGGTCGCGGAGGTTTTGGGCATTGACCGCGATCCCATCGAAGAGCCGCTCTGGAAGGATCGAGCGCTGACAGAGCTCAATGCGGCGGTTCTCTACTCATTTCGTCGGGATGGTGTCACGATAATTGATCATCATTCAGCGAGCGAACAGTACATGCAGTTTGTTCAGCGCGAGGAGGCAAGCGGCCGCAGTCCTTCCGCAGATTGGGCATGGGTTGTCCCGCCCGAAGCCGCTGCATCCCTGCGGGTGTTTCATTTGCGTATGCGGGATCGGCGGCTGGTGCCCAATTATTATACATCGCGTGCTACGGACGGGGCAGGACTGGGTCCGGCGTATGACGACGAGTTGCGTTCGCGATTCCGGTCTCGCTGGGATCGGGTGCGTCGCCGCTGTTACGACTGGACCCGACGAATTAAATGACCTGAGCCTGCGGCTCTTCGAACCGCGGCGCGCGGTGACTAACGGATTGGCGCGTCCGGGTCTGACTCGGTATCGGTTGCCTCCTCATCCTCAAATTCGTACTCGTACTCATCGACTTCCGAATCCGCCCGCACTTCCAGGCGTTCGAACTTGCCAAGTCCGCAGGAGGCGCCGAGCATGCGCATCGCCGGCGTCTCCAGCACGCGGATGATGTCGAGGCTGCACAACTGACTGCCGCTGATGGTGTAGGTAAACGCGCGCTCGCGTGCCAGCCCCGGGCAATTGCGCGGCAGGCGGTTCATGTACACATCGCGACGGCCCATATGAAACAGGATGGTCTGCCCGTCGATGACATCGGTGCGACTGATACGCGGCGTAAAAATGCAGCTCTCGGACTCGCCTGTCGTCATGTAACCCTCCAGCGGGCCCGGGTCGCCGGGCTCGGCCAGATTGCGATCGGCGAGCGCACCTGCCGACAGCAGCAGGGCGGCGGTACTCAGCATCGTCTTGACTAATTTCATCTGACTGCTCCCTGGTTCAGTTCATCGCAGTATCCATCGTGATACCCGGTGAGTCACCAGGCGCATCCGTATTTTCCGAAGGACGAGACTTGCGGCACCGTCCCGGGACCGCACTGGATCGTCCCGGCACTCGGGCGCTATTATCCCCGAGGATTTCCGGCTTTCGCGGAGTGTACATGCAGTTCAAGGACTACTACGCGATCATGGGTGTGGCGCGCGACGCCAGCCAGGACGACATCAAGAGAGCCTACCGGAAGCTTGCGCGCAAGTTTCACCCTGACGTGAGTAAAGAGGCCGACGCGGAGGTCCGTTTCAAGGACCTTGGCGAAGCCTACGAGGTGTTGAAGGACCCGGAAAAGCGCACCGCCTACGACCAGCTGGGCAAAGGTTACCGCCCGGGCCAGGAGTTTCGTCCTCCCCCGGACTGGGATGGCGGCTTCGAATACACCGAGGGATCCGGGTCCGGCGGGGGCTTCAGCGATTTCTTCGAGGAGCTGTTTGCGCGTCGAGCGGCCGGGGCGCGGCGCGGTGCCGGTGCGCGCGGTGCCGAGATGCACGTCCGCGGTCAGGATCATCATGCGCGCGTGCTG
>JBGTIC010000226.1:0-15030 GCA_041745895.1 Gammaproteobacteria bacterium | reverse complement strand
GGCGCGCTGATTTCGCCCAGGCGGGTGGCACGCAGCCCGAGGCGCTGCCGGCCGCGCTGGCTGGTGTGGCAGATGAGGTACGCCAGCGGCTTGAAGGGTGAGCCGGCCTTGTCTGGCTGCCAGCCCAGTCACCAGTTTAGACCCGTTCCAAAACAAGGCTTTGGAGCGTCTGTGCTTGTGAATTGCGCTGGTGCTGGCATACTTCCTGAAGAAGGTCCGTCTCTCGGGGAGCGCGGACCCTCCCCCGGGTAGGACGACGGGGAGAACGCCGAAACAGAACCATAAGGCAATATGCGTGACCCAGTGCCGCTCGCACCTGTGGGGTGCCGGCAACACTGCGTCCCCGCGGCAGACCGACAAGGAGTTTGGGTATGCTGATTCTGACGCGAAGGGTCGGCGAGACGGTCATGATTGGTGACGAGGTGACTGTCACCGTCCTGGGGGTAAAGGGCAACCAGGTACGCCTCGGGGTCAACGCGCCCAAGGAGATCGCCGTGCATCGCGAGGAGATCTTCCAGCGCATTCAGCGTGAACGTGAAGTTTCCGGCGACGCCGAGGGCGGCCACGATGTCCGTCGGCGCGAAGCCGATTAAAGCGAGGCGCGGTGACCCGCGTTTGGACGCCGCACGCGGCATCTTGCTAGAATCGCAACCCCTTGGCCCTGACCGCCGAGGCTGTAGCGTCATATGCGGAGAGATGGCTGAGTGGTCGAAAGCGCTCCCCTGCTAAGGGAGTAAGGGCATAAAACGCCCTTCGAGGGTTCGAATCCCTCTCTCTCCGCCACCCCCTTTGGAAGGTTCCGGCGCCGTGCGCTCGGGCGCCTTTTTGCATTCATTTCCGGGACACCATCGCGATGGTCAAAAAGAACGCCGAGCGCACCAGCAGTAACAGGCTCGAGGTGCGAAATGCGACGCTGGAGGACATCGCGCCGATCCGCGCGCTGTTTCGGCGCGTCTATCCTGGCCAGAAGCCGTACTCCGCCGCCATGCTGCGCGGGCAGATTCATGCTTTCCCGGAGGGTCAGTTCGTTGCCACCTACGAGGGCAAGGTGGTCGGCTACTGCGCGACCTTCCGCATCGACGGCAAAGTCGCGCTCAGGGCGCACACCTGGAAGGAGATCACCGGCGGGGGGTACGCGTCGCGCCACGATCCCAAGGGCGAGTACCTGTACGGCATGGAAGTCTTCGTCGATCCCGACCTGCGCGGCTATCGCATCGGCCAGCGCCTCTACGACGCACGCAAGTGGCTGTGCAAGGAGGAGGGGCTCTCCGGGATCGTGTTCGCCGGCCGGCTGCCCAGCTGGCGACGCCGCAGCAAGCAGTACGCGACCGTGCAGGCCTACATCGAGGCGGTGCGCAGCAAGAAGGCACGCGATCCCGTGCTGTCGTTCCAGATGCGCAACGGCTTCGAGGTGCTGGGTGTCATCGATGGCTATCTGCCGGCCGACGAGGAGTCGATGGGATACGCGGTGCACATGATCTGGCGCAATCCTGCGATTCCACCGGTGGATACGCAGTCTCCGGAGAAGACCTTCGGCCAGCGCCTGCCCGATGCGGTGCGCGTGGCCACGGTGCAGTACATGCAGCGGCGTGTGAAAAGCTTCGATCAGTTCATCGAATACATCGAGTACTTTGTCGACGTCGTTGCCGACTATCGCTCGGACTTCGTGGTGTTTCCCGAACTGTTTCCGCTGCAGCTGTTGTCCATCACCGATCAGGAACTCTCGCCATCGGAGGCCATCGAGGCGCTGACCGAGTTCACCGAGCCTTACAAGAAGGCGCTGCGCGAGATGGCCATCCGCTACAACATCAACATCATCGGCGGCTCGCACCCGGCGCGCATGGACGATGGCGACGTGCACAACGTCTGCTATGTGTTCCACCGTGACGGGCATATCAGTCAGCAGGAAAAAATTCACCCGACGCCCAACGAGGCGTACTGGTGGAATATCGAGGGGGGCTCCGAGGTGGCGGCGATCCCCACCGACTGCGGGCCGATCGGCGTGCTGATCTGCTACGACGCGGAGTTTCCCGAACTTGCACGCCACCTGGTCGATCAGGGCGTGAACATCATCTTCGTGCCGTTCTGCACCGATGAGCGCCAGAGTTATCTGCGGGTGCGCTACTGCTGCCAGGCGCGCGCCGTGGAGAATCAGTGCTATGTGGTGATGTCAGGCAACTGCGGCAATCTGCCTGGCGTCGCAAATATGGATATTCAATACGCGCAGAGCTGCATTCTGACCCCCTGCGATTTCCCGTTTGCGCGCGACGGCATCGCCGCCGACACCACGCCGAACGTCGAGACTGTGGCCTTCGCCGACCTGCGCCTGGAGTCGCTGTTCATGGCCAGGAATTCGGGGACGGTGCAGAATCTCAAGGACCGCCGGCACGATCTCTACGCGGTGGAGTGGCGAGAAAAAATCTGAAGAATCAAGCTGATGGACGAGGGCGCTGGCGGCCTCGGCGAAGCGCGGTCGAGCTTAATCGGGGCTGTGAAAAGGCCCACCCGGTAAGTATAATGCGCGGTCTCGCGGGCCCGTAGCTCAGTTGGATAGAGTGTCTGGCTACGAACCAGAAGGTCGGGAGTTCGAATCTCTCCGGGCCCGCCATTTTAGGCACTTTGCGAGGGGTTTTTTTGGAGGCGTTTCCAATAACAGGGGCTTCTTCCAATAAGGACACCAGTGATGAGGGGCATACATGGTCAAGCGATCGGAGCTTGAACCAGAGATAATCCACGAGTGGTTGAAGCGACCGGCTGACCGCCGCGGCGAAGGGCATGTCCTGGAATTCCACGGCGACCTCCAGAGCCGACGCCCCGATCTGCTGTCCTTCCGGGCCCGCGGCGACAAGTACCAGGTGCTGAAAACGATACTGCGTCTGCATATGCGCTGAGCCTAACTATCGTATCTGTGGGTCAAGCGCCGCGAATATAGATCGACCATCAGCGGGCACCTCCCAGCCGTCTGAAGGGAAGCCCCAGATAGCGTGGCACGCGCAGCAGATCGTCCTGGGCTCGCAGCCGGCGCAGCCGCCCTTGACGCGCCAGTACCACGCCTCGTCTGGCGCTGGCCGAACCGGGATCGTGCCACCGCAAAGGTCGCATTCGCGCTCGCACATATTCCGATGAAGGCTGAATCTGACTGAAGTGGTCATTCGGGCATCCGGAGCGCTTTTTGAGCCTGCCGCCAGTCATCGTCAAACCACCGCTCGACGAACTCGTTCAGCTGATCCAGGGTCGAGAACCCCATCCAGGTCCATCCGTGAATCGTCGCCCCGCCGCACTGCCATACGCCGTCGTCACCATGGATAGGCCAGCACTGTGATCCGAACTGTTCGCGGCACCACTCCATCATTTCCCGATAGCGGTTGTGGTTGCCAATCGACCCTGTGAATGCGTCCACCATGAAAGGGGTGGGGCTCCAGACGCGCCGCATCAATTCGCCTCGGTCTGCGTCTTCCCGGCTGTGAGAAAGCATTTTCTGATGCAGCTCGTTGCTCATCGCTTCCTCCGTAAAGGCGTCACCACCTCCGGCTTCCTTCGATACACCCGCTGCGTGAGCCGTGGATCCGCATGCCCCAGCCTGCCGGCCGCGGCCTCCAGCGTGTCGTCACTCGCGCTCTTCGCACGCAGGTCATGCCACCGGAACCGCTCCTTGAGCCCAGCCTTCAGCGCTTTGGCCATGATCCGCTGCCAAACAGAATTGAACCCCTCGCCTGTATAGGGCTTGCCCCTGCGGGTGCAGATGATGTGCCGGCGCACCTGGGGCGCCTGATCCTGGGCAAGCTTCACGACCTCCGTGAGCTCCGGCGTCCACGAGATCACCATGCTTTTGCCGGTCTTCGCTGTGCGGATCACTATGCCCTCGTCGGTCAGGTGGTCCCGGGTCAATGCCAGGATGTCACCGCGGCGCAGGCCTGTGAGCACCGCCAGGTCGATTGCACACTGGATCATGGGCGGGGCCAGCGCGTAGACGAGCGCGAGCTCCGCATCGGTCACGTAGCGCTGCCTGGGCGGTGTCCTGAATTTCTCGACCCCTCGGGCGGGTTGGTCGGTCATCACGCCCCACTGCCTGGCCTTCGTGCAGACGTGGCTGAGCAGCTCGAGCTCGCGATTGGCAGCAGTCTTTGACTGGACGCCGCGGGCGTCGCGGTACTGGTAGACGTGGATGGTCTTCAGCTCAGCCGGCCGCATCCGGCCGAACACGGCGCGCAGGCGCTTCATCTGGTGGATGTTGTCGCGCCGGGTGCGCGGGGCCTTCGTGGGGATGACCTCGCGCTGGTAGCGATCGAAGACGTCGGCCAGGGTGTAGAGCGGGTGATCTGACATCAGCTCCGCCCAGCGGCGCATGGCCCCGCCGTAGTCGCGCCCCAGGCGCTGCCACTTGCCCAGGTGATCCACGAAGTAGTAGCTGCCGCAGCGCAGATACACCCGCCGCGGCAAATGCTTGTCGTGTACCCGTTTCCTCCCCATGCCCATACGCTAGCCCAGCCTCTCGAGCGCGCTCAAATCCGGCCCAGACGTTCTGGTGCCGCGGCCGACCTTCGATCGGACCTCCTCGACGAGGACAGCCGGCCGGCCATCGCCACGCACATCGAACCGGTAGCCGTTGCGCGTCAGCCAGCGTCGCTGCGCCGTCGGCCGCTTGAAGCCGGTCAGATCCTGGAGATCTGTGGGTGTGAGGAACAGGGTCACTCTCCCTCGAGCTTCGCCAATCTGGCAGGCCGGAACACCGCTCTGTTCGCGGCCATGAAGCCCTGCTCGATGAACGTGCGGGCGATCGCCAGCCACCGCCTGTCGATGCCAGGCACGTCGGCGAGCTCGTCGAGGTGGCGCAGCGCCCGCTCTTCGATGTCCTTGCTCCTGTTCACGAGCTCGACGGCCTCATCGCTTTGCGGCTGGTAGCCTTTCACTGGCAGTCCGAAGTGGGGGTTCTGGCTCATTGAGTGTTCCTTTGTGGGTGGTGGGCGTGTGAATTCAGCGCTGCCTGCGCCTGGTCAATGATCAGATCCAGCCTGGCGATCTCTTCCCGGTCGAAGTCGTCGCAATACTCGCCCTGGGCGTTGGTGCAGGCGTCGTAGGTATCGTCACGCACGCTGATCAGTTCCTTGAGCGTGGCGCGCAGTGCGGATTCGATGACTGATTCACTCATGGCGCGCCCCGGTCGTGCTTTCCCGTTGTTGACTGGATCCAAAAGGTTTCCAGGGGCGTGGCGCATCCTCCTTAAGCAACCGTGTTGGCGGCGGCGGGGGCGGCGGTGGCTTCTGAGACGTGGGCGGCGGATTCACATTGCTGCGCTGCGCCTCACTCAACGCCCGTGGCTGATAGCCGCCAACGGGAAGGCGCGACATCTGACCGCCGGCGCGCATCTCCTGCGTCCACAAACCAAGCCCGACGGTGATCGCAGACCCGACGACCGAGAACATCACCAGGCCTGCGCGTGAGTGTGCGTCCCAGCGGGTAACATTCCAGTCCAGCGCGACGAATCCGGCGAGCGCCCAGATAACCACCGCGCCGATGAAGTACCCGGCGACACCCCACAATATTGTGACTCTCACAGCAACTTCTCCTGCCCTGGCGGCTCGCCGAGCCTGACCTCGCTACCAGGTGAAAGCCCCAGATCACGGGGCATGTGCAGTACCACGGACATCTGCCCGGAGCGAAGACGGCGCACGCTGGCCACACGTCCGGTCTGTGCTGACTCTCGCCACGCATCTCGCCGGCATGCCTCGCAACAGTAAATGGCCGAATCTCGGCGCGGCTGGAAGACGGTGGCGCACTGCTCGCATGACCGAGGGTGCGGCAGCGGTGCTTGTTTGCGTCCGGAACGGCTCATGGCGTCCCCTCGATATGCTTCGCTACCCAGTCGCGCATGTACTGCCAGCGCTGCTCAGCCGCTCGCTCATTCGGAACACATATGCGCCGTTTATGATCGCCCCAGTCCGGATAGTGGGGACGCATCGGGCCGCATATTTCCACAACCACGAGCCGCGTCTCGTTCACGGCCTCGTCGTTCAGGAACATGATCTCTGCGGCCATCGCCTCGGCGACGCCGAATACATCAGCAACGAGTTTTCGATCCTCTGGGTCGATATCGGCCATGTTCAATCCGCGTGACGCACCGAGCGCACCGAGGGTGCAATACGCACCGTCCGCGGTGACGAGCGACTCCGCTGCCAGCTTCTTCTCCGGCAGCGCGTCCAGTGCGGCCAGGATTTCCCGTAGGGCCTGCTGTCCACGCTTGCCCCGCAACGCCGAGGTAACCGCTCCGCGCCAGCGAATCAGGTCCCAGGTCTCGCAATCGTCGGTATAGCCGCTTCTGCTCATGCGTCCCCCGGCATCGCAATAGTCTTCGGAGTGAGTCGGTAGGTGCCTGCGCTTGTCTGGTAAATCCGGCCGCGCTCCTTGAGGTACACCAGCGCCGCGTCGACACGCAGAAGCGAGACCCCGAGGCAGCGGCTGATGAAGTCGTTCGACCCCTCTGCCTGACCACCCTCGGACCACGGACGCAGAAACTCGGTGATTTGCTCGCCCAGAACCCAGTCGTGTACTTGGCCCGCGGGAGCGCTCACGGTTTGCCCTCCAGCGCGGCGCGCCCGGCTCGCATCAATGTCTCGCGATACTCCGTCTCGGAGTCCCAGCCTACCGACTCGCCGAGCGAAACGAAGTCGATCAGCGCATAGCGAAGCTGTCTGTTCTCCACCTCCAGCTCGGCAATGCGGGCCTGCCACGTCTCCGCCTCGACTTCGCATCGAGCCTTGCGTCCGCACCGCTGATATTGGTAGTCACTCATCGCCCCGCCACCCACATGACCAGAATGACCAAGCAGGCCACCGCCAGGACGCGAACCACGGTAGTCGCGCGCGCCTGAAACTTCGCCTCATAGCACCGAGGGCAGTACCAGTGCGCATAGTGCGTGGAGGTACTGCTCATGCACTCCATCTGGTGCCCGCATGCCTTGCAGCTAAGGTCCTTGAACATCACTCGCACTCCCGCAGCCGCTCCCATATCTCCTTGAGCCGCCGCGCCTGGTTCTGCGTCAGCGGCATCAGTGAGATCCGCTCGCTGTAGCAATTGAGGGCTTGACGCTCATGACGTGTCAGCTCCGACTCGTGCGCCTCGCAGTCGGCGATCATCTGTGCGTGGTCAGTCATGTTGATGCTCCAGCGCGCAGCGGTCACAGCGGGAACCAGCCCATGACCTTCGAGAGCGCCAGCAGCAGCGCGAACACCGAGGCACCCAGCACCAGGGCCTCGGCGAACTCCCGCGTGCCATAGCTGAGCCTACGCCGCACGATTGCGGTTCCTCTCGGCGATGCGCTGCAGGCGCTCGGACATCGGGACCATGCGCCCCAGGTCGATCGCCATCGTGGCCCGTGCGCTGCGCAGGGACGCTTCCCGCCTGAACAGCGCGTCCAGACGTCTGTCTGCCTCGTCGTCGGGCATGCCGCCGGCGTCGTTCAGTATTGCCAGGCGCGCATCACACAGCTCGAGGATCTCGGTGTTGAGTTCCTCCCACGTCATCACGCTGGGCAGATACTTATCGGCGAGATTCATGCCGCACGCTCCCTTGCCGGAGCATCCACGTCTGTCTGTGCCGTGTTGAAGATCGCCCGCACGCTTTCGGGGATGCTGGTCTCGGGGAAGTAGCGGTCTGCGAAGGCGCGCATCAGCTTTGCTGCACTTGCTGCGGACTCGGTGAATCCGCAAGGTTCGTTAGCAATCGCAAATTCGTACAAATCCATTGTTCTATTGACTCCAATGCTCGCTGCTACGCGGGCATTGTTTTCTTCGTACATGCCGAGCTCATAGCCGATCCATCCCCACATGCACGCTGGGCAGTCTCCGTCCTCATTTGGGGTTCTCATGGCATCGAAGTCATAAATCCCCGGCTCACGCTCAATGCGATCCGCCGCTCTCAGGATTGCTGCTCGTATGCTCATGCCACCGCCCTCGGACCGGTGGCGATGATCCAGCAGGCTCGCTGGTTGCAGTAGTGCGGGATACCTCCGATCCGGCGAGCGCGTTCGCGGATGCCCTCGAAGGTGCATTCGATCGGCCACTGCTCGATAGCCGGGCCCGTGGGCAGCGGCGTGTTCTCCAGCAGGAAGTTGTTCAGCTTCACGACCCGCAGGTCGCGGACAAGTGCCTGTTCCATGATCTCCCTCCCTCAACCAATGGGGAGAGATTAGCAATATGCTATCTACGCTGCAATAGCAAAATGCTAATTCCATCTCGGAACGGATAAAAAAAAGCCCGGCACGGATGATCCGGCCGGGCCGTCGGGCGGTGACGAGTCAGAAGCGCCAGAGCACTCCCAGCTGGACCGCATCCAGCGAAACGTCGTCCTTGTCGTAGTAGCGCAGCGCCTCGATCTTCGCCCCCCAGCGCTGCGTCGCCATGAGCTCGAGGCCGACACCGTAGCTGAAGCCGGTGTTCGTCTCCGTGTCTGTGAGCTCCTCGAATCCGATGAACGTCGAGCGGCCACGGAAACTCGTCACGCCGAGCAGGGCGTAGGCGTTGATGCGATTGCGCTGTATGGGCAGGATGGGCTTGACGAACGCGCTCACGAAGTAGTCGAGGCTGGTCTTCACCTCGATGGGCTCGCCGAATACCGCGATGGTCGAGGTTTTGCTAAAGGCGGTGCCTACACGGCCCTCGACCCCGATGTACTCCATGAACCGATAGCCGCCGGTGACCGCGATACCCTGGCTGCGAATCCGCGGGATATCCACGATCCCCGGCAGATCAGCCTCCTTGCGCTCGCCGTAGAGCCAGTCGAGGCTTGCGTGCCAGTTGCCGTCGGCCAGGCTCGGAGTGGCGAACGCGATGAGCGCCGCCGCGATCAGTGTTTTTCTTAGCATGTTGCTCTCCGTAGGGTTTGGAACTGATGAACAATGCCGCACCGGCACGCGCACGTGGAGTGTGCACGTCTCGATTCCGGCGATTTCAACCGTCGATGATTGTCTGGACAACTACGCCGATGATCTCGGCGTCCGCGGGCAGCGGCTGCACTGGATATCTCGGATTAAGTGGTTTCAGATAGCGTTCGCCACCGTCCTCGACAAGCTGTCGAAACATCACTCTCTGGTCCGGCATCCTTACCACTACGCGATCACTGGGAAGCGCGCTGACCTCCGGGTCTACGATGATGATGCAACCGTCCTGGTAGGTGCGTCCGCCGGCATGGTTCTCCATAACGTCGCCTGTGACCCGCAATGCGAAGCTCGATGCACTGGCCTTCGCAGACGGGTATGACGCCCTCGTTTCTTCGTTTTTCTTGGACACTACTTTCAACCTCCCCACTTCGTCCCAGGGGATCTCTGGCACGAGCGTGAGGCTAGCCGCAATCGACTCGACGTCTGATCCGAGTTTCAGGGGCGTATCCATAGAACCGCTCGGCAGGCCGAGCCGGCGTTCGATGCGGCGCGCGACTCCAGGGCCCAGGTTTCTGATGCCTGTGAGGATCTGGCTGAAGTAGTTGGGGTTGCTGTCCGTCTTGTCGGCGAGCTGGCGCTGGCCGCCGTGAAGATCGCACAGCCGGCGCAGGTGCTCGCGACGGATGTCGCTGATGTCCATCGGTGCAATTGTCTGTTTTGTTCGCGCGCTGCTAAATGCGCAAATTGCTAATTCACCCCTTGTCATGGCATTAGCGCATTGCTAATCTCGCCGCCATGGACCTCGGCGACTACCTGAAGGCTCTCAGCCCGGACGAACGCCGGCAGCTTGCTGACGCCGCGGGCACCACGGAGAGCTACATGCCTCACCTCATGGGTGGGCATCGTCGCCCCAGCACCGAGCTTTCACGCTCTCTGGTTGAAGCCAGCCGTCGGCTTTGGCCGGACGATGCCGAGCGCCATCTCGAACTCCATCACTGCCGACCGGACATCTGGCCGGCAACTGAGGCCTCACATAGCGGGGCTGTACACGCATGACTGAATCCTGTTCTTCCTGAGTCGGGTTTTTATTTGACTCGGGGAGGGTGTCCGTAGGTGTCCGAATCGATTCGGACAGGGTCGGGGGACCTGAAATGTCACCGCAGAAACGGCTCTTCATCGAGAGCGAGCAAGACGCATTCGACGCATTGGCAGCGCAGGTAGGCGGCAAGAAAGTGCTGGCCTGTGCGTTGCGCCCTGAGCTGGCCGACGATCCGGAAGCCGCTCACCGCTGGTATCTCGAGTGCGTCAATCCTGACCGCCGCCAGGCGTTCCACGGCAGCCACTACCTGCGCGCCGCGAAGATCGGGCGCGAGCATGGCGTTCACGACTTCATCGACTGGTTTGCCGACAAGGCGGGTTACGAGTTCAAGCCCAAGGCGCGCCCCAGCAAGCGCACCCGGCTGCTGGAGGAATACAACCAGCTGATGGAGGAGGTCCGGAAGCGCTCCGAGGAGCTCGACCGCCTGGACGATGCAGCCGCGCTGAGAGACGGGGCAGGGGGTGCGCCATGACCGACGCCCGCCCCATGACACGGAAGGAGCTCAGGGCCCGCCGGCTGAAGGCAGGCGCATCCACCGGCGCAGATCATCCTGGATCACCAGGCATCGATGCGGCCATGGCTCAAAAGGCTGCTGGCGTCGGTGGCCAGAGGCAGCCAGTCATGATTCAGGCGCTTCCGGACAACCTGCCATCGACGCACAGCGCCCGTCTGCCGGCGACCTACGAAGCAGCGAAATCCGCGCTCGCTGAATGCAGTCGCATCGATGAGTGCCAGGAGTGGGCGAACAAGGCCGAGGCTCTGGCGAGCTACGCGAAGCAGGCCGGCGACGAGAGCCTGCGCAAGATGGCCGATCGCATTCAGGCGCGTGCGATCCGGAGATGTGGCGAGCTGCTGAAGCAGGTAGAGCCGGCGCAAGGCGCCCGTACAGACCTCGGGTCGCCGCCGACCCGAAGTCAAGCCGCCACCGAAGCAGGACTCTCGGAGCGTCAGCGCAAGACGGCGCTGCGGGTAGCGACGATCCCGGAACCAGAGTTCACGGCCGCCGTCGACAGCGCGGATCCACCGACCATCACCCGACTGGCTGAGCAGGGCAAGAAATCTCGCCTGGTCGATCTGGGAAATATCCCGCCCGCCGATTACGCGCGAGCCACCGAAGCCAGGGCGACGCTGCGTAGGTTTGCCGAGTTCTGCGAGCACAACGAGCCCACCAAGATTGCGCGGGCCTACAAGCCACATGAGATCGGTGCCCTGCGCGGTTACGTATCGACTGTCGATGCGTGGCTCGATCGCTTCATCACCCACCTGCCGGAGTGAAGGCATGTACACGCAAGCGGATTTGACGAAAGAAATTCAGGACGTGCTCGAGGGCATGGAGGACACGCGGGCATGGGAGGCCGAGTGGATCACTCAGGCCGTTCTGGGGCTGCACCAGGAGATCGCTGGCAGCGATGCCGACTTCTACGTGTGCATGGCGAGGAACCAGGTGCACACGGCCGTCAGAAAACACCTGAACCGTTACAAGCTGACTCCCGAGGTCGAGGCAGATCGCCAGATCGTGATGGAAGGGTTCGAGCGACTGCAGCAACGCTATGCGGTTGAGGAACACGGTGTCGAGCGCTTCGTGCGCATTCAGGACCTGACCAAAGCTCAGCTGATGGCGAAGGTGAACGAACTGCTCGCCATGGGCCGCGGCTGCTATCAGCACGCCGACGAGCTCGAGCGCTTCATGGCGGACAAGTTCAAGCAGGATCTGCTCAGCGCATGACCCAGAAGCTGCCCTGGTTCCGGATGTACACGGAGTTCGCCACCGATCCCGATGTGCAGTGCCTGGCCTTCGAGGACCAGCGTCACTACACGATTCTGCTATGCCTGAAAGGCAGCGGTGTCCTGGACAAGGACTACCCGACTGCCGAACACCGTGAGCGAGTGATCCGCAGAGGCCTCGGCCTCGATGCGCTGGCCGCTGGTGAGGTCCACCGTCGCCTGCGTGAGACCGGGCTCATCGATGAGTATTGGCAACCAGGCGGGTGGGACAAGCGCCAGTTCCAGTCTGATCAGGATCCCACGGCTGCCGAAAGGCAGCGCAGGCGCAGGGAGCGGATGCGTAACGGAGATGTCACGCGTGACGTCACGCGTGAGTCACAGCGTCCAGATACAGATACAGATACAGAAACAGAGAAGAACCCCCCTACCCCCCAAGGGGGGGCGAGGCGGTTCGACGATTTCTGGCAGGTGTACCCGAAGAAGGTCGGCAAAGCCGCTGCAAAGCGGGTCTGGTCCCGAAAGAGGCTGGACGGCAAGGCTGACCGCATCATCGAGCACCTGGTCGAGCGGGTGCGCAGCGATGCGCAGTGGCTCGAGTCGTTACGGCTGATCCCCAACCCGCAAACGTGGCTCAACCGAGAGGGCTGGGACGACGAGTACGAGCGGGGCAGCCGGAGCAGTGGCTACACCGACCAGCTGCGCAGGAGCCTGGACACGTTGCGTGATCAGGGGATGGCCAATGGGTGAGCAGCTCACACAGCCAGCCCAGGGCAAGCCACGGCGTGAGGGCCCGGTCACGATCGAGGACGTCGCGGTGCTGTTCGCCTGGCTGAAAAGCCAGTACGGGGCCGCGTGGACGATCGAGCCGATACCCGAGAACCTGCGGGCCTGGCACGAGCAGCTCAAGGCATACGCCGTGTCGGACCTGCGACGGGTCTGCAAGGCACTGCAGCGGCAGGACAGCGACTATCCGCCATCGGGGCCGAAGTTCGCGAAGATGTGCAAGGGCTCGATCTACGACCAGCGCACCAGGGCCGAGCGCTGGACTCCGCCCCTGCCGCCGCCGAGCAAGAACGTCGAGCTCAACCGCAAACGCATCGCCGAGCTGCGCCGGCGGCTAAACCTGCCACGCCCTGACGACTTCGAGGAGCGCATGGCAGAGCAGCGTGATGCGCGGTCTCGGCTCCGAGATCTCCTGACGACCGAGCGCGTCGAGGTCTCCCAGTGACCGTGCTGCGCGCCTGCAACCACGACGGGATGCCTACGGGGGGTGGTACCTGCCGCGCCCGTGGCTGTCAGCGAGCGGTCGGCGAGGGCCGGTTCTTCTGCCTGGATCACTACCGGATGCTGCCGAAAAAGCAGACCCACTGGCTGGCGAATATGCGGCGGATCGGGCCGTTGAGCGGATTCGACGCAGCGCTGCGTGACTGTGTCGAGCACATCGCAACGAGGGAGGGCCGATGAGCGCGGAGAAGATTCTGCACCTGGGCATTGAGGCGATCGCCGATCGGGCGAACGAGCGAGACCGCCCCCAGGGCGAGAGATCGATGCGGGCAGCGGTCGAGGCCTTCAACGCGATCACCGGGCACCCGCTCGCCGAGCGCGACGGCTGGATGTTCATGGTCCTGCTCAAGGCCTCACGGGCTCAGGGCGGGGCTTTCAGGATGGATGACTTCGTGGACGGTGCGGCGTACTTCGCGCTATGCGGCGAGGCAGCGGGGCAGGATCGATGACCACAGAGCAGCACACCGGCGTGCCGAAGGCAGATGTCCTGGCGGCAGCCGACTACTACCGGGACCTGGCATTCGCGTATGGCGACTGCATCAACGATCGGGGCGGGCCCGAAGATCTCGTCGACGGCGCTGTGCACTCGATCAAGGCCGGCATGTGTCGCGAGTTCGCCGACGAGCTCTACCGGCTTGCCGGGGTCTACGTGCCGATGTCCCAGCGCCGGCCTATGCCGGTGCCACCACCACAGACGTCAAGCGCCTGGGAGCGTCTGCGCCGCGCCTGGGCAAGCCTATTCGTGACCAGGGGGAGGATCTGATGCGACAGCTCCAGTTCAGTGAGCGCAACGGCCAGCTGCTGCAGGCCGAAGGCATGGCGCTGCTCGAGTCCAATCACACCGAGTGGCTGGCCCACATGCGCGACATTGCCCGCCAGATCGCCGAGAAGCACGGCGAGGTGAGCACCGATGATCTGCGCCGGTACGCCGACCAGTTCGAAATGCACCCGGAGTCACCCAACGCATGGGGCAACGTGCTGCGGGGGCGTGGCTGGGTCCCTGTGGGCCGGCAGACCTCGAAGGTGGCGAGCAACCATGCCCGGAAGATCATCAGTTACAGGTACGAGATCTGATGCCGGCGAAGATCCGACAGTACGAGGACCTCGAGCAGCAGGCCGTGGTCAGCAGGGCGAAGATGACACCGGTGTCTGGCGGGCCGCTGTCGCGGTTCCTCCTGGCGATCCCCAACGGCAGCCATCTGGCCGGCGACACCAAGCATCGCGCCATCAAGATGGCCAGGCTCAAGGCCCTGGGGCTTCGCCCTGGTGCGTCGGATCTGCTGCTCGCACTCCAGCACGGCCCGTATGCCGGACTGTTCATCGAAATGAAGAAGCAGCGCGGCCATTTCCCGAGCCCGCGGGCTGCCGAGCGTGCGTTCTCCGACGACCAGCGCCTGTTCCACCGGGATGCAGGCGAGGGCGGGTTTGCCACCGCCCTGTGCTATGGCGCGGCCGAAGCCGATCTGGTGATCAGCCAATACCTGTCCGGCGATCTTGACTGGGAGCGATGGAATCCATGACCGAGCATCTGTATCGGGTGCGGGTGTTGCCCTACGGCGATGACGAGGGCACCGAGGTCCAGTATTCGACCGACGACTACGACGAGGCTGCCAGGCAGTTTCTGGAGTGGCTGAACTCAGGCAAGCCTGGCTGCCGGGTCGAACTGTGGGAAGGGCAGAACAACATCACCCAGGGTGCGGTGCGCAAAGGTGTCAGCAAGCCATGGCCGGTGATGTGGGGCCGCATGATCGAGATGCTCGCACATGGGTAGGGGGCCGACCTGGACGAAGAAGGAAGACGCGATCCTGAGCCTGCTATACGGAGAACGGCGGGTATGAAGCGGTGCGTGATCACCTGCCCGGACGCACGCGGGGATCGATTCAGCAGCGTGCTGCGGTGCTGGGCCTGACCAGACCGGCAACCGGTGCGGCCCCGAAAATGACGCTCGAGGACTGCGCGGCGCGCTTCGCGGCCCGTCCAGTGGCAAGTGTGCAGACTGAGACGCCAGACAGCGAGCAGGCGCCGCGGGAGACGGCTGCGCCTGCGC
>JBGTIC010000225.1:0-3885 GCA_041745895.1 Gammaproteobacteria bacterium | reverse complement strand
CGTTGAGCCGCTCCGGCGTCAACGCCTCCGGCGCTACCGTCTCCTCGACCATGGTGGCCTCGGCAGCCGACGCCGGGACGTCCGCCAGGGGAAAGGTGGTCAGCGTTGCTGCCGGCGATGACACCCCTGGTGAGACACTGTCCGGGCTGGTGCCCGCTTCGGCAGGTTCGGCCGGCATGGGCGCGTCGTTGCCACCTTCCGCGGCCTCGGCGTTGCCGGGTCCAGGGGCGGCAACCGTTTCGTTGGCCGCAGGCGTCCGGGCATCGAGCGTTTCCGGGTCCAACGGGTCGACCGGTTCAACCAGTTCAACCGTCGCGGGCGGCGCCAGTGCCTCACCCAGCGCGCGCGACTGCTCGGTCAGTGCCGCGCGTGTAGCCCGCGTGGTGTCGTCCTGCGGCAGCCGGGACAGTCCGGCAAGGGTGACCACCAGCTCCTCAAGGGTCTGCTCGTAGAGCTCGAGCAGTGCTGGATCGTTGAGCACCAGGTACTGCCGGGCATGACGTTCCAGCTGGGTGAGCAGATTGAGCACCCGCTGGCTGCTCTGCGTGGCCTGCACGCTGTCCTCCACCACGGCCTGACCCAGGCGGGCAAGCTGGTCGAGCTTGACGCTTGCATAGCCCACCGCGCCGAGCATCGGCACCACCAGCAGCAGCATGCCGAACAGCGTCAGGCCGCGCAGCGTGCGCGGCACGGGCAGGGCATTGACGAAACGCGACGTGGTCATGTCAGGTGTTCTGCCCCGCCAGCCGTCGCTCCCAGCGCAGCGCACTGCTCACGATGGCCTGCAGATCATCGAAGCGCGGCTGCCACCCCAGCACCTCGCGGATCCGTGTGGCCTGTGCGATCAGCATGGGCGGATCGCCCGCGCGGCGGGGCTCCTCGAGGATTGTCAGCGGGCTGCCCGCAGCCGCTTCGACGGCCGCCAGCACTTCGCGCACGCTGTAGCCGTGGCCGTAGCCGCAGTTGAGAACCTCGGAGTCGCCCCCGGCCCGCAGGTACGCCAGTGCCTTCAGGTGCGCGTCAGCCAGGTCCTCGACATGAATGTAGTCGCGCACCCCGGTGCCGTCCGGGGTGTCGTAGTCGCAGCCGTAAATGGATACGTGCTCACGCTTGCCCACCGCCGCCTCGCAGGCCACCTTGGTCAGCAGCGTGGCCTTGGGCGTGGATTGACCGATCCGCCCCTGCGGGTCGCTGCCGGCAACGTTGAAATAACGCAGCACCACGTAGCTGAACGGATTCACCGCGGCCACGTCACGCAGCATCCACTCGCTCATCAGCTTCGAGGTGCCATAGGCATTGATCGGCTGCGTCGGCGAGTCCTCGTTCGCGCGGCCACCCTCGGGTATGCCGTACACTGCCGCCGTGGAAGAGAACACCATGTGCGCCACGCCGGCGGCCAATGCGCGTTCCAGCAACGTGCGCGTATTGGCGGTGTTGTTGAGGTAGTACTTCAGGGGGTTCGCCACCGACTCCGGGACAATGGTATGGGCGGCAAAATGCATCACCGTATCGATGTCGTGGGCGGCAAACAGCCGGTCGAGCAGGGCGGCATCGCCGGTGTCGCCTATGACCAGCTCGCCGAGCAGCACCGCCGATTCGAACCCGGTGCACAGGTTGTCCAGTGTGACGACGCGTTCGCCGGCCTCGCCGAGCTGACGTACGACGTGGCTGCCGATGTAGCCGGCACCGCCTGTCACGAGGATGTTTGCTTTGCTCATCCGGCGATTCTAGCAAGCCGCTCATGACCGGCGTGGACCTAAATCCCGGCGAAGGAGATGCCAAGGAGGCGGGCGCGGAAGCCGCCGAGGCCGACCCGCCGTTCGCAGCCCTGCTGCCTGATACGGTGCTCGGTGCCGTAGAGCAGCTGGGCTGGCCTGCCGATGGCACGCTGCTGGCGCTGAACAGCTATGAAAACCGCGTCTACCGCCTCGGCCTGGAAGATGCACCGGCGCGGGTGTTGAAGTTCTACCGCCCGGGCCGCTGGAGCGATGCGGCGATCCTCGAGGAGCATGCCTTCACGCTGGCCCTGGCGGCCGCCGAGGTCCCGGTGGTGGCCCCCGAGGTCGTGGCCGGCACCTCGCTGCACGAAATCGACGGCTATCGCTACGCGGTGTTTCCGCTGCGCGGCGGTCAGTGGCCGGATCTCGACACCCGCGAGGATCGCGTGCGCGCCGGTCGTCTGGTCGGACGACTGCATGCCGTGGCGCGCGGCGGCCGCTTCCTCTCTCGCCCTCGGCTCGATCTGGAGACCTTCGGCGACGGCCCACGTGAGTACCTGCTGGAATACGGCTGGCTGCCGCTGTCGGTAGAGCCCGCGTATGAAGCCGTCAGCGAACAGCTGCTGGAGGCGGCCGAGGCCAGGATCGATGCGGTCATGCCTGCCACCCAGCGCCTGCACGGCGACCTGCACCGCAGCAACCTGCTGGCGCGCGAGGAATTGCTGCTGATGGTGGACTTCGACGACTGCATGAGCGGTCCGGCCGTGCAGGACCTGTGGATGTTCGTCGATGGCAGCCCCGATGAGCAGGACGCGCAGTGGGAGGCGTTGCTGGAGGGCTACGAGACCTTCGTGCCGTTCGATCGCAGTGAGCTTGCGCTGGTCGAGTCACTGCGCGCGCTGCGCATGATCCATTACGCCGGGTGGCTGGCCCGCCGCTGGCATGATCCGGCGTTCCCGCGCGCGTTCCCATGGTTCGGCGAGTCGCGGTACTGGGAGGAACACGTGCTGGCGCTCAAGGAGCAGCTGGGCAGGGTGCTGGGGATCGAGTAGCGTGCAGCTGTGCGATCGTCAATCCGCAGGGAGCTCATGGGTCCAGCTCTCGACGGGAGAGGGTGCCTCGCAGTAGTATCTACATTGTAGATACAACCTTTGAGTGATCCATATGCGGGCGAAGGTTCAAAAGTGGGGCAACAGCGCAGCCGTGCGCCTGCCGGTGGCAGTGCTTGAAGCGGCGGGCCTGACACTGGATCAGTCTGTCGAGATTCAGGTCAGCGAGGGCAATGTCGTGATCAAGGCCGTGTCGCAGACGCCGCGCTATGAAATTGATGAACTTGTGGCGGGCATTACGGCTGAAAACCGGCACACCGACATCGCGTGGGAATCCGAACCGCCGATTGGCCGAGAGTGGTAGCCGAATGCCCCGTCGAGCGCGCGTACCCGATCGGGGCGATGTGGTCTGGATGAACTTTACGCCGCAGGCAGGCCATGAGCAGGCCGGCCATCGCCCCGCGCTGGTGCTCAGTTCCCGCGCGTATAACGAGCGCAGCGGACTCATGGCATGCTGCCCGATCACAAGCCGGGCACGGGGCTACCCGTTCGAGGTAACTCTGGATGAAAAAGCCGGCGTCCAAGGCGTGGTGCTGGCGGATCAGCTCAGAAGTATGGATTGGCGGGCGCGCGGCGCGGTGTCTCGCGGACGCGTCGACGACACCACCCTGGCGCAGGTGCTGGCGAGGATCGCAGCGCTGCTCATGATCGAAGTTGCCTGAAGGGATCATCGTATGGGGCGCACGCCACAGCAAGGCGTGCGTTGCGCCGCAAAAACCCTTAAGATACGCGCCCCTACCGGCCCCACGGCCGGAGCTTTCACCCTGCCGAGGCGCCCGTTCCGGGCGAACACCGATGAATACCCCTGCTTCCGCGCCCGCTGACAAGCTGCGCAATGTCGCCATTGTGGCTCACGTCGATCACGGCAAGACCACACTGGTGGATGCCCTGCTGCGCCAGTCCGATACGCTGGCCGAGCGCGCCACCATCTCGGAGCGGGCGATGGACCGCAACGATCTGGAAAAGGAACGTGGCATCACGATCCTTGCCAAGACCACCGCGGTGCAGTGGGAGGACTACCGCATCAACATCGTCGACACGCCGGGCCATGCCGACTT
>JBGTIC010000224.1:0-10201 GCA_041745895.1 Gammaproteobacteria bacterium | reverse complement strand
GCACCGCCTGGCGCACAGCGGCACGGCGCTACACCAACGAGCGCCTCGAAGCGCTGGCCGCGCGCACGCAGGATCCGCAGGCTCTGCATGCGCGCATCGAGGCACTGGCGCACGCCAAACGCGAATGACATGAGTAAAGGTGTTGCCGTACGCTGGCTGCCTACCGGCGAGACGGCGTTTGCGGCTATCCGCGAGGCGATCTCGAACGCCCGCGACAGCGTGCAGCTGGAGACCTATATCCTGCGCGACGACGCCACGGCGCGCAGCATTCGTGATGCGCTCAGTGAGGCCGCCGCTCGCGGGGTGCGGGTGCGCGTCCTTGTCGATGCCTTCGGCTCGATGGCGCTCGACGCTGACTTCTGGGACACGTTGAGGAGCAACGGCGGCGAGTGTCGGGTGTTCAATCCACTGCACGCCCGACGCATTGTCTATCGCAATCATCGCAAGTCCGTGACATGCGATGACAGGCTGGCCATCATCGGCGGCTTCAATATCGCCGACGAATATGCCGGAGATGGCATCACGCGGGGCTGGCGTGATCTGGGCGTGGTGGTCGAGGGCGCGGTCGTGCGCAAGCTGGTACACGCCTTCGAGTCACTTTACGCGCTTGCCGACATGTCACCCGGACGGCTGGCTCGGCTGCGTCGCGCAACGCAGCGAAAGCGCATCCATGCAGCGCCCGGCGACTTGCTGCTTGGCGGCCCGGGCACCGGCGCCAATCCGCTCAAGGCTGCCTTGATGCGCGATCTGGCACGCGCACGGCAGATCGAGATCACCACGGCATACTTTCTGCCCACCTGGGCCTTGCGCCGCCGGCTCATGCATTGCGCGCGGCGTGGCGGGCAGGTGCGTCTGTTGCTGCCCGACCCCACGGACGTCGCGCTGGCCCGTGACGCCGCCAGAAGCCTGTATCGTCGACTCCTGCGCGCTGGCATCGCCATCTTCGAATACCAGCCACAGGTTCTGCACGCCAAGCTCATCATCGCAGATGACATCGTCTACGTAGGCTCGGCAAACTTCAATACGCGCAGCCTGCACATCGACTATGAACTGCTGCTGCGCATCGAGGATGCGGCACTTGCTGCCGAAGCGCGCGCCCTGTTCGACGGCGATCTGCGCCATGCGCGAGAGATCACCCCACAGGGCTGGCGGCAGGATCGCAGCCTGTGGCAGCGGCTACGCCAGCGCTTTGCCTACTACCTGATGGCCCGCCTCGATCCTCTCGTGGCACGCTGGCTGTGGCGCGCGAGAGGCCACGGGGTGGACTAGCGCTTGCGAACCTGCGGCATCAGATCGGTCAGCGTACCCTCGAAGGCTTCGGCGGCCATGGCGACCGTTTCCGAGAGCGTCGGATGAGGATGGATGGTCAGTGCGATGTCGGCAGCATCCGCGCCCATCTCGATCGCCAGGCAGACTTCCGAGATCAGATCTCCCGCATTGAGGCCGACGATGCCGGCGCCGATCACGCGATGGGTCTGCGGATCGAACAGCAGTTTCGTCATACCCTCGTCGCGCCCCATGGCCAGTGAGCGCCCGCTGGCAGCCCAAGGAAACTGCCCCTTCTCGTAGCGGATACCCTCAGCCTTCGCCTGGGTCTCGGTAATCCCCACCCACGCCACCTCGGGATCGGTGTAGGCCACCGACGGAATCACCCGCGCATCGAAACTGCTCTTCTCTCCGGCGGCGACCTCGGCTGCCACCTTGCCTTCATGCACCGCCTTGTGGGCCAGCATCGGCCCGCCTGCGATATCGCCGATCGCGAAGATGTGCGCAACGTTGCTGCGGCGCTGGCGATCCACCGTAATGAAACCCCGGTCATCCACCTCCACACCGGCTTGTGCGGCGTTGATTTCGCCACCGTTGGGTCTGCGACCGACCGCCACCAGCACCTGAGAGTAGCGCTGTGGCGCCGGGGCCTTGTCGCCCTCGAAGCGCACCTCGATGGCGTCATCCTGAACTTCGACACCTGCGACTTTTGTGCCCACCATGATCCGGTCGAAAAGCCTGTCCAGGCGTTTCTGCAAGGGCCGGACGAGGTCGCGGTCAGTGCCTGGCATCAACGCGTCGGTCATCTCGACGATATCGACTTTCACACCAAGGGCTGCATACACCGTGCCCATTTCCAGACCGATGATGCCGCCACCCACCACCAGCATCCGCTCAGGCAGGTCCCTGAGTTCGAGCGCCCCGGTCGAGTCGATGATGCGCGGATCGTCGGGCCAGCCCGGCAGACGCACGGCTTCGGAGCCGGCGGCGATGATGCACTGTTCGAAGGCGACCGTGGACTTGCCCTCCGGGCCGTCGACTTCCAGCAGCTGCGGTCCAAGAAATCTGCCAACACCCTGCAGGACTTGCACCTTGCGCTTTTTTGCCAATACCGCGAGACCATCGACCAGGCGCTTGACCACGCCGTCCTTCCAGCCACGCAGCGCGTCTGCATCGATCTCCGGCTTGCCAAAGCGGATACCGTGATCGGCAAATGCGGCGGCCTCGTCCATGACACGCGCGGCATGCAGCAAGGCCTTGGAAGGAATGCAGCCCACGTTCAGACACACCCCACCGAGCACCGGCCAGCGCTCGACCAGTGTGACCTCCATCCCCAGATCCGCGGCCCGAAACGCAGCGCTGTAGCCACCGGGACCTGCGCCCAACACCAGCAATGCCGTTTGCCGGTCAGCCGCCGGGAGCGCTTCCCTGGCATCTGAAGAGACTGCCGATTTTGCCGATTTTGCCGATTCTGCCGATTCTGCTGGTTCTGGCGTTTTGGCCGCGCTGGCCGGTGAGGTCCCGGCACCCTCCTGTGCCGGACGCGAATCGGCGGCATCGGGATCGGGGGCAGCGGAATCGGTGACAACCGAATCGGCGGAACGCGCGTCGCCATTGTCCCGCGCGTCTGCACCAGGCTGGCTGGCCGAAGCCTCGATAACGACGATCTCGCTGCCCTTGCCGACACGATCCCCCACGCTGACCAGCACTTCGCTGATCGTGCCTGCCACCGGTGCCGGCACGTCCATGGCGGCCTTGTCGGTTTCCAGCGTGATCAGCCCCTGCTCGATGCTGACTTCGTCGCCCACCGAGACCAGCACATCGATGATCTCGACCTCATCGAAATCGCCGAGGTCCGGCACGCTCACGCGGGTCTGCCCGCTCAAGGGATGGCCTCCATCAGGCGCGAGACATTGGCCAGCGCCGCGGCGAGGGCTGTAGTGAAGCGCGCGCCATCCGCCCCGTCGATCACCCGGTGATCATAGGACAGCGACAGTGGCAATATCAGCCGCGGGGTGAAGCGCTCCTCTTCGGTGTCCCACACCGGTTGCATGCGCGATCTGGAGACGCCGAGAATTGCCACTTCGGGGGCATTGATGATCGGCGTGAACGCCGTACCGCCGATGCCGCCGAGGCTGCTGACGGTGAAACAGCCGCCCTGCATCTCCGCGCCCGTCAGCCGACCCTCACGCGCCCGGCGCGAGAGTTTCGCAAGCTGGTCGGCGATCTCGAAGACATCCTTCTGATCGGCATCCCGTATCACCGGCACCATCAACCCGTTGGGCGTATCGGCAGCGAACCCAAGGTGCATATATTGCTTGAGCACCAGGTCCTCACCGTCGAGGCTGGCATTGAACTGCGGGAACTCGTGCAAGGTCAGCGCACAGGCGCGCATGATGAACGCCAGCGGCGTGAGCTTGATACCGCGCGACTCGGCGCGTTGCTTCAACGCCTGCCGGCGCGCCTCGAGCTCCGTGATGTCCGCCTCGTCATGCTGGGTGACGTGCGGCAGATTGACCCAGCTTGCATGCAGGCGTGGCCCCGAGATCTTCTGTACGCGCGACAGCGGTTCACGACGCACCTCGCCGAATTTCCCGAAATCCACCTTCGGCAGCTCGGGCAGCGAAGCGCCCCCTGCATTGCGCGCATCGGCAATGGTGGCCTTGACCCAGCCCTTGACATCCTCGTCGGTGACGCGGCCCTTGCGACCACTGCCCTTGACCGCGGCCAGATCCACCCCGAGCTCACGGGCGAGCCTGCGCACCGACGGGCTGGCATGTGCGCTGGCAAAGCCCGCCTCGTCAACCGGCGACAACAGCGGTGCCGCCGCGCGCTTTCGTTGCGACGAAGAAGTTTCGGCATCAGGTGGCTCTTCGCGCTGGGCAGCCTGTTCGTCTGCCTCGCCGGCACCCTCCGGCTGTTCGTTACGCGCGTCCCGGGCGGTCTTTGCCGTCCTGGCCGGGCCGTCGGACTGTGCGGTGTCTGCGGATTTCCCGGCACCGCCGTCGGCGTCTCCACCGGCGTCAGCGTCCGCGCCGCCATCAGCATCACCGTCCTCGGAATCCTCGAGTTCGAGAATTACCGAGCCTTTGGAGATTTTATCCCCCGCGCTGACGCGCAGCGTCTTGACGCGACCGGCGGCCGTGGACGGCACATCCATCGCGGCCTTGTCGGTCTCCAGCGTGATCAGCGGATCATCCACAGCGACGGTATCGCCCGGCTTGACCATCACCTCAATGACCTCGACTTCGTCAAAGTCGCCGAGATCGGGAACGCGAATCTCCACCATGTTTTCCTTATACGGCGCGCCCACACGCGCAAATCATGCAGGGCTATAGAGTGACCGGATCGTCCTTGTCGGGATCCACCTCGAGACGGCGCATCGCATCGACGACCACCGATACATCCAGTGCGCCATCATCGGCCAGCGCCTTGAGTGCCTCGAGTACGACGTGGTGACGGTCGACTTCGAAGAAGTTGCGCAGGGCCGCACGTGAATCACTTCGGCCAAACCCATCCGTGCCCAGCGTCACGAATCGACCGGGCACCCACTGGCGCACCTGATCGGGCACGATCTTCATGTAGTCCGTGGCGGCAATAAACGGCCCTTCGGCACCTGCCAGTGACTGCTCGACATAGCTGGCCCGCCGCTTGGCATCCGGGTGGCGGGTATTCCAGCGCTCCGTGGCCAGAGCATCGCGACGCAGCTCATTGAAGCTCGTGACACTCCACACATCGGCGGGGATCTCGAAATCACGCTCGAGCAGCTCGGCCGCCGCCAGCACCTCGCGCAGGATGGTCCCACTGCCCAGGAGCTGTACGCGGACTTTGCCTCGCCCACCCTCGCGCAGGCGATACATGCCGCGCAGGATGCCCTCCTCGACACCTTCGGGCATCTCCGGCTGCAGGTAGTTTTCGTTCATGCAGGTCAGGTAGTAGAAGATGCTCTCTTCCTCGGCGTACATGCGCTTCAGACCGTCATGCACGATGACTGCGAGCTCGTAGGCGTAGGTCGGGTCGTAGGCGCGACAGTTCGGCACCGTCGAGGCCAGCACGTGGCTGTGGCCATCCTGGTGCTGCAGGCCCTCGCCAGCCAGGGTCGTGCGCCCGGCGGTACCGCCGATCAGAAAGCCCCTGGCTCGCATATCGCCGCCAGCCCAGATGAAATCGCCGATACGCTGGAAGCCGAACATGGAGTAGTAGATGAAAAACGGCACCATCGGCACGCCATGATTGCTGTAGGACGTCGCCGCAGCCAGCCACGAGCAGTAACTGCCCGCCTCGTTGATGCCTTCCTCGAGAATCTGGCCCTTGGTGTCTTCACGGTAAGCCATCAGCTGGTCGGCATCCTGAGGCGTATACAGCTGTCCGACCGATGAGTAGATGCCGAACTGGCGGAACATGCCCTCCATGCCGAACGTGCGGGCCTCGTCGGGCACGATCGGCACGATATGCTTGCCGATGTTCTTGTCTTTCATCAGCGTGGTGAGCATGCGCACCAACGCCATGGTCGTGGAGATTTCGCGATCGCCACTGCCTGCCAGCTGGGTCTTGAAGATCTCCAGTGGTGGCACCGCCAGGGTCCCCCCAGAGATGCGCCGCTGCGGCAGCGAGCCACCCAGGTCCGCACGCCGTTCCCTGAGGTAACGCATCTCTTCGCTGTCTTCCGCGGGCCGTCGAAACGGCAACTCGGCGATCTCCTCGTCGGAGACAGGTATGTGGAAGCGGTCACGAAAGGCCTTCAGATCTTCTTCATCCAGCTTCTTCTGCTGATGAGAAATATTCTGACCCTCGCCAGCCTTGCCCAGACCAAAGCCCTTGACGGTCTTGGCCAGAATGACCGTGGGCTGGCCGGTGTGGCGCATCGCGGCATCGAACGCCGCGAACACCTTGATGGGATCGTGGCCGCCCCGGTTCAGGCGCCAGATTTCGTCATCAGACATGTTCGCGACCATGGCCTTGAGCTCAGGGTAGCGACCGAAAAAATTCTCGCGTGTGTAGGCGCCGGACTTGGACTTGAAGTTCTGATAGTCGCCGTCGACGCATTCCTCCATGACGCGCCTGAGCAGGCCCTTCGTATCCTTGGCCAGCAAGGGATCCCAGCGACCTCCCCACAGCACCTTGATGACATTCCAGCCCGCACCCGAAAACGCGGCTTCGAGTTCCTGGATGATCTTGCCGTTGCCGCGCACCGGACCGTCGAGCCGTTGCAGGTTGCAGTTGACGACGAACACCAGATTGTCGAGCTTCTCGCGCACCGGCATCGTGATCGCACCCAGCGATTCTGGCTCATCCATTTCGCCGTCGCCGAGAAACGCCCAGACCTTGCGACCGTCGGTGTCGAGGATGCCCCGATGTTTGAGGTAACGCATGAAGCGCGCCTGGTAAATTGCCATCATCGGCCCCAGGCCCATCGACACGGTAGGAAACTGCCAGAAATCCGGCATAAGCCAGGGATGCGGATACGACGGCAGGCCAGGGCCTGCGACCTCCTGGCGGAAGTGCTTGAGCTGATCCTCGCTCAGACGCCCCTCGAGGTAGGCGCGCGCATAAATGCCCGGGGATGAATGGCCCTGAATATACACCAGGTCGCCGCCGTGATCTTCTGATGGCGCGCGCCAGAAATGATTGAAGCCGGTCTCATAGAGCGTGGCCGAGGAGGCATAGGTCGAGATGTGCCCGCCGTACTCCGAGCTCTTGCGGTTCGCAGCCACCACCATGGCCATCGCGTTCCAGCGGATATACGCTTCGAGCCGGCGCTCCAGCGAGCGATCACCGGGATACTCCGGCTGATGTCCGGTGGGAATGGTGTTCAGATAAGCCGTGTTCGGGCTGTACGGCAGGTAGGCACCCGAGCGTCGCGCATGATCGATCATCCGCTCGAGCAGGAAATGCGCGCGCTCCGCGCCATGCACCCTGAGTACCGAGTCGATGGACTCCAGCCAATCGCGCGTCTCCAGTGGATCCACATCATCAGGGTGCTGGATCATCGACGATACGCTTTGTGCCATGGCATGGTTCCTTGGATTGACGCTGCACTGTCGCCTTGCCCACGCATCCGGGCTAGACTGATGGGCTTCCCGGACAGCTCGTGATGCTAAGCGCGTCCGCGCGCCCTCGACTCAATCCGGAAATTTTAACATGGTCCCGCCAGGGACCGGCTATGGATACCTGCTGATGAGTGATACACCGGCCCCGCAGCCGATCGCCCGACGCTTTCGGGGCTTTCTTCCCGTGGTTGTCGATGTCGAGACCGGCGGCTTCAATGCCGCCACAGATGCGCTGCTGGAGATTGCCGCGGTACTGTTGGACATGGACGACGGCGGCAGGCTGCAGCGTCGCGAGACCTTTCGCTATCACGTGAAACCTTTCGCGGGCGCGAACATGGAACCCGCATCGCTGGCCGTCAACGGTATCGATCCTCACCATCCACTCAGACCGGCGATCCCCGAACATGACGCGTTGCAGCGGGTGTTTCGCGAGGTGCGCCGCGAGCTCAAGGACACGGGCTGCAATCGCGCCGTGCTGGTCGGGCACAATTCGTTCTTCGACCTCAACTTTCTCAACTCGGCGGTGGAGCGCTGCGGCATCAAGCGCAATCCCTTCCATCCATTCTCGAGCTTCGATACCGCTACGCTTGCCGGTGTGGCGTTCGGCCAGACGGTGCTTTCACGCGCTGCACAGGCCGCGGGCATGGGCTGGGAGTCGGATCGTGCACACTCGGCGGCCTACGACGCCGAGCAGACCGCCGATCTTTTCTGCGAGATCGTCAACCGGTTTCGCGGTGTGTACGAAGCAAGCCTGCCTGCCCACTTGCGCGAGGGGGGCATCGGGCGGGACTGAAAAGACGCGCGGCCCTGGCGCTTCGGCGGCCAGGGCCCGGCAGAGGTCAGGCGGCGCGCGCCTGTTCGATCAGCTGCTCGAGTTCGCCGGACTCGTAGAGCTCCATGGCAATGTCGCAGCCGCCGATGAGCTCACCGTTGACGTAGAGCTGCGGATACGTGGGCCAGCTCGAATACACCTTCAAGGCCTCGCGCAGCTCCGGGTCCTCGAAAATGTTGACGTAGGCGAACTCGGTGCCGAGTGCGCGCAGGATCCCGGTCACGCGCGCGGAAAATCCGCACTGCGGAAAATCCGGCGAGCCCTTCATGTACAGCAGCACCGGATGCTCCGAGAGCTGCTGCTTGATGCGTTCATTGACGTCGCTCATTGTCTCATTCCTTGTCATCGTGTTCACTGTGTGGGTACGCGCAGAAAATTGCGCACCGCGGCCACCTGGCCTACGCGCCCGGCGATCTCGCCCGCGCGAACCCGCTGTGCTGCACTGGGCACACTACCGCTCAGAGACACCACCTGTCGACTGACCTCCACAGCGATGTTGCTGCCATCGACTGACGTATCCGCAGCCAGAGCGCGTCGTACCTGCTCGAGGATCATGGTATCAGTGCTGGCGCCAGCCCCGGTGGGGCCGCCACTGCCGCCGCCTTGGGAACCGCCGCCCATCAACAGCGCCGTGCATCCGCTCAGACCGACCAGCGCGAGCATCACCGCGACCGGCAGCCATCTCGCACCCGAACTCACCGGCCTCATCCGCCGCGATACCACAGATCGTCGATGCCGGGTCGCTGAGGCAGACTTGCGACGACGCGCCATTGTTCTTCGGCACTCATGCCGGACCAACGCACGATCTCGTCAAGCGTGCGCCGGCAGCCCAGGCAGATCTGCTGTTCATCAAGCGTACAGATGTTGACGCAAGGCGAGGGCGGGCGTGCCTGGGACATCGTGATCCTGACTTCCTTTGTCATATGGATCCATTGAAGTATGCCGGATCGTCGCCTATTCTTCCAGCCACCGCGGGACCTCTTCGCCTGTTACAGCCGCCCGCAGCGGCACTCCCGGCGGCGTTTTATTGCGAACCAGGAGACAAAAACGATGAATCCTCTCAATACCATCAAGGGCACGGTGATCGGGGGCTTCGTGCTCGCTGTGGTGATCGCGCTGGTCGCACAGGACGCCATCAGCGGTGTCACCGCCAACGCGCTGATCATCTGGCTGCACGTCATTGCAGGGGTCATCTGGATCGGCCTGCTCTACTACTTCAATTTCGTGCAGGTGCCTGCGCTGGCCGAAGCCGCCGCAGACACCGGCGGACCGGGCGGTGGCGGCATCAGCCGCTATGTCGCCCCGCGCGCCCTGCTGTGGTTTCGCTGGGCGGCGCTGGCTACCTGGGTGACGGGCTTCGCCTTTCTTGCGCATACGCAGAACCTCGGGGCGTTCGCTCTGGGCCTGCTGGGCGACAGCGTGAATTCCTACCAGCTGACGATCGGCATCGGCGCCTGGCTGGGCACGATCATGTTGCTCAACGTCTGGGGGCTGATCTGGCCGAACCAGAAAAAGGTGCTCGGTCTGGTCGAGGCCACGGCTGATGAGATCGCCAAGGCAAAGCGCACGGCATTTCTGGCCTCGCGCACCAACACCCTGCTGTCGATCCCGATGCTCATGTCCATGGTCGGCGCCGGTCACGGTTTCTTCATCTGACAATGGATGAGGCCACACGCGCCTCCATCGGAGCGTCGGTCAGCGCAGCACTGGCAGAGGATATCGGCAGCGGCGACATCACCGCCGCGCTGATACCGCTGGGACGCAGGGCGCGCGCCGAGCTGACCTGCCGCGATGACGCCATACTCTGCGGCCAGGCGTGGGCCGAAGAAGTCTACCGGCAGCTGGACCCACAGGTCGTGCTGCACTGGGCACGGGACGAAGCTGCATACGTCCCGGCCGGTGCCATCATCTGCCGTCTCGAGGGACCCGCGCGCAGCGTGCTCACTGGCGAGCGCTGCGCCATGAACTTTCTGCAGACCCTCTCGGGCACCGCCACGGCGGCCGCCCGCTACGTCGAGGTCGTCGCCGGCACACGGGCGGCGATCCTCGACAC
>JBGTIC010000223.1:0-5150 GCA_041745895.1 Gammaproteobacteria bacterium | reverse complement strand
GCATGACCGAGCGCATCGATCGTCCGATGAGCCGCTGGATCTCCATCGTGCGTCCACCCACCTTGCCCTGCGAGGCTTCGCGGGTCGTGCGGGTGTTGGTCGCACGCGGGAGCATCCCGTACTCCGCGGTCACCCAGCCCTGCCCGGTGCCACGCAGCCAGGGGGGCGTGCGCTCCTCGACACTCGCGGTGCACAGCACGCGCGTATCGCCGAACTCGGCGAGCACCGAGCCTTCGGCATGGTGGGTGAATCCCGGCGTCAGGCGCACGCGGCGCAGCTCATCGGCGGCGCGGCCGCTTGGTCTCATCGAATTTCTCCCGGCTGTCTGCCGCAGGCCGCGGCCAAGGCTATCAGCGCCTATTGTCGCAGGTATTGCACCGGGCGGCCTGGCGCGAACTACCAGCGCAGGGCAACTGCCGAGGTATTGTCCGCATAAGGTGCGGTCGCCTTGACGGCCTGGCGTCCCAAGCGCGTCAGTCGCGCCTCCAGGGTGGCTGCGCCGGCGCCGGTCATCTCGCCGATCTGCTCATCACTCAAGCCGGACCAGAACCCGTCCGAGCAGGCCAGCAACACATCGCCCGCCTGCAATGGTCGAAGTCGCGAGATGCTCATCTCGGGCACTGCGGCGTCTCCACCCAGGCAGGACTCGACATAGTTGCGCATCGGATGACGGTGTACCTCGCTCTCGGCAATCAGGCCCTGCTGCAAGAGCAGCTCGACATGACTGTGGTCGCGCGTCCGGGCCAGCACATGACCGCCGCGCAGCTGATACACGCGGCTGTCGCCCACATGCGCCCACCAGGCACCGTTGTCCTGCGCAATCGTCATGGCGCAGGTCGCCCGCGGTCTCACCTCCAGCGATTCGGACTGGCCCAGGCGCACGATATCGGCATGGGCGCGCCCCAGCGCCAGGTGCAGGAACCCCTGCGGGTCGAGCAACGGCTTCGGCGCGGCCAGGAAGGCCCGTTTTACGACGGCCACGGCAGTTTCGGCAGCCCGCGCGCCCTCGCTGTGTCCGCCCATTCCATCCACCGCCATCATCAGCCACACGCCCTCATGGCTGGCCAGACAGACACGGTCCTGATTGTCCTCGCGATCGCCGATCAGGCTGAGCGAGGCGGCGCTGCGCTCGATGCCGCCCCGGCCATCTTCGGCGCAGGCAGCCGGACGATCTGTACCTGTTTTCGACTGCATGGACGGTCCGTGGTGTGAGGCCGGGGGCGATACGCCGCGGTGCCGCGCGACGATGCCGGGAGACTACCTCAAGCCCCGTCGGTGCTTCAGTGACGGCCGCCGCAGTTTATCTGCGTCAAAGCGCGTAGCAAACAGCGGGCTGCTACACTTCGGCTCCCTCGGCGACGGGCCAGCGAAGCAAATCTGATGATCCTGAGCATGACCGGCTATGCGCGCCACGAGGTGACCGTGGGCGGCAACTTGCTGACGTGGGAGGCACGCAGCGTCAATCACCGCTTTCTGGAGATCACCTTCCGGTTGCCCGATGAGCTTCGCGGCGTGGAGCCGCGCTTCAAGAGCGGCGTGCAGACACGGCTGGGACGCGGCAAGGTCGACCTGGCCCTGCGCCTGTCGCAGGCGCCGAGTGCGCCGCCGCCATTTGTCGTGGACGAATCTCTGGTGATGCGCCTGCGGGAGGCGGCCAGCCGGATCGAAAAACTCACCGGCAGCGCAGAAGGGCTGCGCACGATCGATATGCTGCGCTGGCCCGGTGTGTTGCAGGAGCCCAGACCTGCGGTGGAGGGCCTTGCCGATGCCGCCATGACGGCGCTGGAATCGACCCTCGATGCTCTGGTGGACGCCCGCGGCGCCGAGGGTCAGCGCCTTGCCGAAATGCTCGAGGCACGCTGCGCACAGATTCTGACCCTGACGGAGGTTGTCGGTGCACGTCTGCCGCAGGTGCAGGCCGAGCAGCTCGAGCGTATGCGAAGTCGCATCGCGCGCCTGGGTGTGGAGGCCGACGAAGGCCGGCTCGAACAGGAAGTGGCGCTGCTGGCCAGCCGTATGGACGTGGCCGAGGAACTTGATCGCCTGACCGCGCACGTGGCGCAGGTGCGCGACATTTTGAGGATAGACGAACCGGTCGGCAGGCGCCTGGATTTCCTGATCCAGGAGCTCAATCGCGAGGCCAATACCTTGTCGTCAAAATCCGTCGACATCGACGTCACGCGCGCCGCTGTCGAGCTGAAGGTGCAGATCGAGCAGATGCGTGAGCAGGTGCAGAATGTCGAGTAGCACCGAAGCGTTTGCATGATGCTGCGTAGGCAGGCCAAAGCCCACCCGCAGGCCAGACTGTGGGTCATCTCGGCACCCTCCGGCGCGGGCAAGACGACGCTGGTGCGCGCGCTGATGCTGCAGCGACCGCAGTTGCGATTCTCAGTGTCCTACACGACTCGCGCGCGTCGGCCCGGCGAGACCGACGGGCAGGATTACTTTTTCGTCGATGAGGCGCGCTTTGTCGCGATGGTCAAGCGCGGCGAGTTTCTCGAACATGCCAACGTATTCGGGCGCCGCTACGGCACCGCCCAGGCGCAGGTCGAGACCCTGTTGTCCGCGGGCTTCGACGTGCTGCTGGAGATCGACTGGCAGGGCGCCCGTCAGGTTCGCGAGCGCCTGCCAGACTGCCGAAGCGTCTTCATCCTGCCACCGTCGCTGCCTGAGCTCGAGCGGCGGCTGCGCAATCGCGCCACTGACGAGGAAGCCGTCATCACCCGCAGGCTCGCCGAGGCCCGCGAGGACATTGCGCACTGGGCCGAGTTCGACTTCGTGATCATCAATGACCGGCTCGAAGAGGCACTTGCGAGCCTGCTGGCGATCGTGGACGGCCGCGGCGAGCAGGTGGCCAGCACCCATCCGCAGCATGCGGCACGCGTTCGCACGCTGGTCTCCGGCTGAAACAAGTCCCGGCGGGTGGCTGGTTGCAAACCGGCCTTTGGATTACACTACCCGATCCTTCGTTACTTTTAGCGCGCTGACAAACCCTGGAAAATCAGGGGCCGGCACGCAGGATCCAGGTTACCCATGGCCCGTATTACCGTCGAAGACTGCGTCGAGAGAATCCCCAACATGTTCGAGCTGGTGCTCGTGGCCTCCAAGCGCGCCCGCCGGCTTGCCAATGGTGCAGAGGCGCTGGTGCCGTGGGAAAACGACAAGCCCACCGTCGTGGCCCTGCGTGAAATCGCCGAGGGTCTCGTCACGCCGGAGATCCTCACGGAGGCCGACCGCAGCGTCGATGAGCTGCTCGAGCAGCAGGCCAACCAGGAATTTGCCGGTGGCATGCTCGGCGGTGGCTTCGGCGAGCGCGGCGATGACGAGCGCAGCATCTCCATCGGAGACTGAACCCCGCGCGGATCTTCCACTACAGGCTCACACGAGGCAACAGCTCCTGTGAAACAGTCGGTCTCACTGCTGGGCAGGTTGCCCGTAGGCCGGCGCGCGACGGGCATCAACGAGCTCGTCTCACAGCTCTACACCTATCTTCCCCAGTCGGATGTCGAGCGCGTACTCGCCGCCTACGAGTTCAGTGCCTCGGCCCACGAGGGTCAGAAGCGCAAGAGCGGGGAGCCCTACATCTCCCATCCCGTGGCGGTCGCGCGCATCCTTGCCGACCTGCATCTGGATTCCGGCACCCTGATCGCCGCGTTGCTTCACGACGTCATCGAGGACACGCCCACCGCACGCGACCAGGTGGCGAGCCTGTTCGGTGAGGAGGTGGCCGCGCTGGTCGACGGCGTCAGCAAACTCGACCAGATCCAGTTCCGCAGCCGTGCGGAGGCCCAGGCCGAATCGTTCCGCAAGATGCTGCTGGCGATGGTCGAAGACATCCGCGTCATCCTCGTCAAGCTGGCTGACCGCCTGCACAACATGCGCACGCTTGCTTCCATGCCGCCCGACAAGCAGCGGCGGATCGCCCGCGAGACGCTCGACATCTACGCGCCGATCGCCAATCGTCTGGGCATCAACAAGATTCGGCTGGAGCTCGAGGACCTGGGGTTTCGCTCACTCTACCCACGGCGCTTCGCGGTGCTGGAGCGTGCACTCAAGCGCGCCACCGGCAACCAGAAATCCTTCCTCAAGAAAATTGCCGTACGCCTGGACAAGGCCTTGTCGGAGGCGCAGATCGAGGCGCGCATCATCAGCCGCGAGAAGCACCTGTTCAGCGTCTACCGGAAGATGCGCGACAAGGGTCGCGCGCTCTCCGAGATCGCCGACGTCTACGGTTTCCGCATCGTCGTGGAGGACGTCGACACCTGCTATCGCGTGCTGGGCCTCGTCCACCGCCTCTACAAGCCCATGCCCGGGCGGTTCAAGGACTACGTGGCCATTCCGCGGGTAAACGGCTACCAGTCGCTGCACACGACCCTGTTCGGCCCCAACGGCGTCCCGCTGGAGGTCCAGATCCGCACCCATGACATGGACCGGGTGGCTGAATCCGGCATCGCCTCGCACTGGCAGTACAAGTCCGTCGATCAGAAGGTCTATGCACCGCAGGCGCGCGCGCGCGAGTGGCTCTCCAGCCTGATGGAGATGCAGAAAACCGCCAACTCCGAGGAGTTCCTGGAGAGCGTGCGCGTGGACCTGTTTCCCGACAAGGTGTACGTGTTTACCCCGAAGGGCGACATCCTGCGCCTGCCGCGAGGCGCGACCACCGTGGATTTCGCCTACGCGGTGCACACCGATGTCGGTAACCGCTGCGTTGCCGCGAAGGTGGACCGCCGGCTGGTGCCCCTGCGTACCGTGCTGCGCAACGGTCAGGCCGTGGAGATCATCACCGCGCGCGGTGCCCAGCCAAATCCGAACTGGGTAAATTTTGTCTCCACGGCGAAGGCGCGGGCCGCCATTCGTCAGCATCTCAAGAATCTCAAGCGCAGTGAGGCCGGCGATCTTGGCAAGCGGCTGCTCGACCAGGCCCTGTCGGAGTTCGGCACCTCGGTGCGCAAGGTCGGGCGCGCGCAGTTGCAGACGACCCTGGACGAGCTGGGCCTGAACAACGGCGCGGAGCTCTATGAGCAGCTCGGACTGGGTGAGCGCCTGGCGCCCCTGGTCGCGCGCATGCTGGTCAACCAGCAGCTTCCGGAGGGCCACGCACAGGACGACGACGATGCCGCCGGCGAGCGTCCCCCGCGCCGTCCGCTGCC
>JBGTIC010000222.1:0-5099 GCA_041745895.1 Gammaproteobacteria bacterium | reverse complement strand
GCCGGCTGCCCGGCCGTGCGGTCTCGACGAGCATGTCATCGCTGCTGGGCATACTGCCCACCACGCTTTGCGACTCGGCCCGGGCGGCAGGCTTTGTGGTGTCCGTCGGCGCCTCGTCCTGCGCCTGTGCTGCTGTCTCTTCGCGCGAATCCGCCGGCGCCGGCGACGACTGCGGCTGGGGGCTCGCGGCCTTGGCATCGACTTCATCGAAATCCACCAGCGCGGCACCGGTGGCGACCATCTCACCTTCGCTGGCGTAGAGTTTGGCGATGACGCCGGTATAGGGTGAGGGCACCTCGATCACCGCCTTGGCCGTCTCGACGCTGACCAGCAACTCGTCGACCTTGATGTGCTGGCCGACGCTTGCGTGCCAGCTCACGATCTCGGCTTCGGGCAGACCTTCGCCGAGGTCGGGCAGATGGAATGTCGTCGTCATGGGCTAGTCCTTCAAGGTTGCGCGGATGCCGCTGATGACACGCTCGACGCCGGGCATGTATTCCATCTCGAGGCGAAACAGCGGCATGATCGTATCGTAGCCCGTGATGCGCACAATCGGTGCGCGCAAGCTGTAGATTGCGCGTTCGGCGACCACCGCGGCGATCTCGGCGCCGGCGCCGAAGCTGCGCGGTGCTTCGTGCACGATCGCCAG
This sequence comes from Gammaproteobacteria bacterium, assembly GCA_041745895.1. Classification (GTDB taxonomy): domain Bacteria; phylum Pseudomonadota; class Gammaproteobacteria; order Steroidobacterales; family PWYM01; genus PWYM01. Next base: position 4,450 of record JBGTIC010000222.1, on the reverse strand, counting down.
CCGGCCGGTTTTCTCCACCGACTCGATGATGGTGTCGGTGTCGAGCGGACTGAGTGTGGCCACGTCGATGACTTCGCAGCCTATGCCCTCGGCGGCGAGTCTGTCAGCGGCCTTGAGGGTTTCATAGGTCATCGCCCCCCAGGTCACCACGGTGACGTCATCGCCCTCGCGCAAGGTGTAACACACGTCCAGTGCAAGGGCCTCACCGCTGTCGGCGACCTCCTGCTTCTGCAGGCGATAGATGCGCTTGGGCTCGAAGAAGATCACCGGATCGGGGTCGCGAATCGCGGCGAGCAGCAGTCCGTAGGCCCGGGCGGGCGAGGAGGGAATCACGACGCGCACCCCCGGCATGTGCGCGAACAGCGCCTCGGGACTGTCCGAGTGATGCTCGGGGGCGTGAATGCCGCCACCGTAGGGCACACGAAGCACCATCGGGCAGTGCAGGCGCCCGCGCGTTCGGGTGCGAAGCCGGGCGGCATGGTTGATGATCTGATCGATCGCCGGAAACACGAAGCCGTCGAACTGGATCTCGGCGACCGGCAGCATGCCCTGAGCGGCCATGCCGACGGAAACACCGGCGATCATGGCCTCCGCCAGTGGCGTGTCCTGTACACGCTCGGCACCGAAACGCTGCTGCAGACCGGCGGTAGCGCGGAAGACCCCGCCATTGACCCCCACATCCTCGCCCAGCACGATCACGCGGTCGTCCCGCGCCATCTCACTGGCCAGCGCCAGAGTCAGGGCCTCGATCAGGGTCATCGCGGCCATCAGTGCCCCCCTCCGCCGCTGCCATCCAGCCGTATCGCCTGCTCACGTTGTTCCCGCAGCGACGCCGGCAGTTCGGCGAACAGGTAGTCGAACATTGCCGTGACCGGCGCCCGTGCGGTGTTCACGTAGCGCTCGACGGCCTGGTCCACCGCGGCAATGCACTCGCGGGTGAGCGCGGCTTCCTGGGCATCATCCCAGATGTCCTGCGCGTTCATGTAGCGGCGCAGGCGGATCATTGGTTCGAGCTTGCGTGCTGCCTCCACTTCCTCGCGCTGGCGGTAGCGGCTGGCATCATCGGCGGTGGTGTGATCGGAGAGTCGGTAAGTCAGTGCCTCGATCAGTGTCGGACCCTCGCCGTTGCGCCCTCGCTCCAGCGCGCGCTCCACCCAGTGGCGTACCGCGATGACGTCATTGCCATCGACCTGCAGCCCGGGGATACCGGCCGCCACGGCTTTCTGCGCCAGCGTTCGCGATGCCGTCTGCAGTTCCAGCGGCACCGAGATCGCCCACTTGTTGTTGATGACCATGAACACCACCGGCAGCTGCTTCGCGCCGGCCATGTTGAGCGCCTCGTAGAAGGCGCCCTCGGAGGTACCACCGTCGCCGTTGACCGACACCGCGCAGCGTGGTTCGCCGCGCAGCTTGTAGGCCATCGCGGCACCGGCGGCATGCAGGCACTGTGTGGCAATGGGGACGCAGAACGGAAAATCGTGCCGCGGCCCTTCGAAGTCGCTGCCGCGCTCGTCGCCACCCCAATACAGCAGAATCTCGTGCATGCCCACGCCGCGCCACAGCATCGTGCCGTACTCGCGGTAGCTGGGCGCCAGGCAGTCCTGCGGCTGCATCGCAGCGCCAATACCCACATGACTGGCCTCATGGCCCAGGCAGGACGCATAGGTGCCGAGCTTGCCGGTGCGCTGCAGGTTCACGGCCTTGGCATCGAAGATCCGTGTCAGCAGCATGCTGCGGTACATTGCGCGCAGTTGCTCGGGATCACGGGCGAAGGCAGGCAGCGTTTCCTGGGGTTCGCCTTCGGGGTCGAGAAACTGCGAGTACTTGATTTCGAAGTCGGCAATGGTCTCCATGTTTGCACTCCGCTGACCCGGAATCTTCGTTTCGGGCGAAACTATATCGCTCCGACCCGGATCGTGTCTGCAAAACCGTTACAATGTTGCCTCGCAACACGCACGCTTGGATGGCAGCCAGCTGGCAGCCGACCAACGGAGAGCACATGAGCAAGCGGCAACTCGAAGAGGGCATCGTCACGGATCTGGGCGAGCGGCTCACCTACTCAGGCTACCTGAGTCTCGATGCCCTGCTGTCGGCCCAGCGGCCGTTGTCTGATCCGCCGCATCATGACGAGATGCTGTTCATCATACAGCATCAGGTTGCCGAACTCTGGATCAAGCTGATGCTCCATGAGCTGGCGGCAACCATGGTCGCGCTGCGTGCCGATGAGCTCCACCGGGCGAGCAAGATTCTGGCGCGCGTCAAGCAGATTCAGCTGCAGTTGATTGGCCAGTGGTCGGTGCTCGACTCGCTGACGCCCAGCGAGTATGCGGAGTTTCGCGGGGTGCTCGGTCATGCCTCGGGATTCCAGTCGTTTCAGTATCGGTGCCTGGAATTCGTCCTGGGCAACAAGATGCCGGAGCTTCTGAAACTCTTCGCACATGATGCAGATCAGCATGCCCGGCTCGAGGCGTTGCTCGTCTGTCCGGCCATCTACGACGAATTTCTGCACTGTCTGCACCGGCGCGGACATGACATCCCCGCCGCTCGCCTGCAGCGCGACTGGGCTGAGGTGCCGGATCCCGACCCGCGGGTCGTCGAGGTGCTTCTCGACATCTACACAGCCCCCGAACGTCATTGGGAAACCTACGAGTTCTGCGAAAAACTCGTCGATCTCGAACAGAATTTCCAGGTGTGGCGCTTCCGGCACATGAAGACCGTCGAGCGTATCATCGGTTACAAGCGCGGCACCGGCGGCTCCTCAGGTGTGGCCTTCCTGCGCAAGGTCATGGACCAGCAGTTCTTTCCCGAGCTCTACCAGGTGCGTACGCGGATCGGCCAGACCTAGGCGCGGCTAGCGAGGATTGCGGGCGCGCATCGTGACAGCACGCCGCATCAGTCGATCAAGTACGTCCGAGAACATGGCGCGTTCGGCGTCGTCGAGCACTTCGAGCAGTTCGCCCTCCAGCGCAAGCGCCTGGGGTACCACTTCGCGGTATACCGCCTGACCATCTTCGCTCAGCGAGAGCTGGGAACGTCGCCGGTCGGTGTCATTGAAGCGCCGCCGTATCCGGCCGGTTGTGAGCAGCCGCGCGACTGCCCGGCTCACGGCTACTTTGTCCATCGCGGTGCGATCTGCCACCTCGGCGGCTGACAGGTTGGGATATCGGCCCAGGATCGCCATGACCCGCCATTCCGGAATGCTCAGGCGAAAGCGCTGCTGGTAGACCTTGGCGATTGCCGTCGAAACCGTATTGGACAGCACTGAAAGCCGGTAAGGCAGAAATGCCTCCAGCTCCAGCACCGCAGTGCTGCGATTATCCTGTGCCACTGTGAATTCCCCAGACTCTTCCGCCCCATGGCGCCACTCTAGCAGTTGCGATGCATCCCAGCCTAGCCGCGCGGAACGCCTCGCTAGGACCCATGGCCCTTGCGCACAACCCGGTGGCCCGCTCCGATGATGGTTCACGCCAGCCGGGGCTCAAAAAAGTGCCATTGCCCCTAGGGGCGGTGTTCGGAGGCGAGGTAGGCGTGGGACTGCATCTCCTGCAAGCGGCTGCAGGTGCGCTGGAACTCGAACGCCAGGCGTTCACCGCTGTACAGACGTTCGGGTCGGGTGGCCGCAGAGACCACCAGCTTGACGCGCCGGTCATAGAACTCATCGACCATTGCCATGAACCTTCGGGCCTGGTTGTCGCGCGCCGCATCGAGCTGCGGGACCTCCGAGAGCACAACGGTATGGCAGCAGCGGGCGATCTCGATGTAATCGTTCTGGCTGCGCGGCCCGTCGCACAGAGCCGAAAATTCGAACCAGGCCACGCCGTCGGCGGCGACAAGGACCGGAATCTCCCGGCCCAGGACTTCCATCGGAGCCTGGGAACGCTCCGACTCACCGGCGATCGCATCGAAGCACCGGGCAAGCACGACCTGCGCCTGGGCGTCTGCCGGCGTCTGATAGACATTCGCCCGCTCGAGCAATCGCAGGCGATAGTCCCTCGGGCTGTCCAGGTGGACGACGGCGCAGTGTTGCTCGAGCAGGCGGATGGCAGGCAGGAAGCGTGCACGTTGCAGGCCATCCTCGTAGAGCTTCGCAGGCGCGACATTGGAGGTTGCCACCAGCGTGACGCCGCGGCGGAACAGCCCGTCGAACAGCGTGCCGAGAATCATTGCATCGGCAATGTCGGAGACAAAGAATTCATCGAAGCACAGGATTTTCGTGTCAGCGGCAATGCGCGCAGCCACGCGCTCCAGCGGGTCGCGCTCGTCGCGAAGCTCGCTGAGCCGGGCATGGACGTCGTTCATGAATCGATGGAAGTGAGTGCGCCGCTTCCGGGTGATCGGCAGACACTGGAAGAACATGTCCATGAGCATGGTCTTGCCACGCCCCACACCGCCCCACAGGTACACGCCCTGCAGCGGCGCGGCGGTTCTTCGCCAGGCGCGCGGCAGCAGC
>JBGTIC010000221.1:0-2190 GCA_041745895.1 Gammaproteobacteria bacterium | reverse complement strand
GCGCCACGCCTCGAGCTTGGCGGCGAAATTCAGGGCAGCGTGCGCGGGGCTGGTCGAGGGCACACGCAGCCCAGGCAGGGCTCGCGCCGCACCACCAAGCGTTGGCAACACTTCGCGCTGATAGAGACGTTGCGCCGTGGCGCCATTGAAGACCACGCGCTCGATGCGCGGGTGGTCGCGAAGGAAATCTGCAAAATCGTTGGCCCGGAGGCTGCCTTCGCGAATGTCGGCATCCAGGCTGCCCTCGCGCTCACACGCATCGAGCACGTCCCATACGGCGATGCGTTGGCGCTTCAGGCAGGCCACACGTTTGCCGTAGGCGAGCGCGGGCCGGGCGCCAAACAATTCGCCCATGATCGGCCAGAAGGCATTGCGTGGATGCGCGTAATACTGGCCAGCCGCCAGCGATGCAACGCCCGGCATGCTGCCCAGGATCAATACACGGGCATCGGAGCGGGCGATGGGGGGGAAGCTTCGCACCGACGCCATGGTGACGACGGGACCTGCAATCTCGAGCCTTACGCGCAAATTCGCCCTGCCGGCGTGAACCGGCAGGGCGATCCGGCTATTCGGGGATCACATTCTCTGCCTGTGGACCCTTCTTGCCCTGGGTGACTTCCATCGTCACCTTCTGGCCTTCGGCCAGCGACTTGAAGCCGCTTGCCTGGATGGCGCTGTGATGTACGAATACATCGGGACCGCCTTCCTGCTGGATGAAGCCGAAGCCCTTCTCGTCGCTGAACCACTTGACGGTTCCGGAGACTTTTTGACCTGCCATATCAACCTCGTCGTGCTGTAACACCGATCCGATACCGGCGCCGCAGGCGCGAAAACCACGCCTGCAACGCTGATCCTACAGCTTCAGTGCGCGGAGTGCATGATTTTTCCTGCTTTTGCCTAGAGGGCGCTCTTCAGACGCTCGTATTCCTGGCGCACCAACCGTCCGAAAAGCGGGTCGGTACCGGCCTCCAGGTCGGCATCGAGCTCGGAGATGGCACCTGCGTCCATCCGCTGGCGGGCCAGCGGGAACAGGACCGCCTCCTCGAAATCCAGGTGTTCACGCTGCGAGTGCAGGTAGTCGCGCGCCAGCCGCTTGAACTCGCGGCGCTCGATGGCAACCTCGCTTTCGATCTCCTGGACCACGTCAGCAAAGGCCTTGCCCTTCCGGAACAGGGCCTTGTGCTCGGCCTGCAGCTGCTCGACCTTGGCGCGCACGGACTCGTCACTGCGCTGCAAATGCGCGAACAACCGGTCTTCCACCGGGTGGTGGTAGAGATCGCCGTAGTGGGTGAGATAGTGCAGAGCGTCGTAGACCAGCGCCAGATCTGCGGGCTGGTCCCCGTCAAGCAGGCGCAACTCGCGCTCGATGAGGTCCAGCAGCTGGGACATGTTGCTGTGGTCGGCATGGAGCTGATCGAGCATCCCGGTCATGGCGAGCCTCGCGCGTACTGAGAGCCAACACCCACTATCCAGCAATCACGGCGCGGCGGGCAATAGGGGTTGTCCGCACAGCGGATCAGACGCCCTCGCGCTCCGGCCAGCGCTGCGGGACCTTGCGAAGTTTTTCGAGGTCGTAGCCCTGCTCGCCGATGAAGGCCAGGATGCGCTGGTACTCGGCTTCGCCAAGCACAGGCTCGCGCGCCATGATCCACACGTAGTCGCGCTTGCTGCGCCCGATCACCGTGACCGAGTAGTCGTCGTCCAGCCAGATGATCAGGAACTCCGCCTTGAACGGCCACACGAAACGCATGCCCCACTCGGCGTTGTTCTCGCTGCGAACAAACCCGGTCGGTGTGTAGCGCTTGGGCTCGCCGTCGAATCCGCCCTTGCGAAACGTGAACACGGTGGCGATCGTGCCGTCGTCATTAAGACTGTAGCTCTCCACGGCGTTGTAGACATCGCGCTCAAGAAAGGTCGGGATGTTGGCGATGACGTACCAGTCGCCCATATAGCGTTCGATGTCGACATGGTCGACGGTCGGGATCGTGGGCATGGACGAACATCCTGTAATGATCAGCAGTGCGGAGGGCACGAGGGCGTAGAACAGTTTGCGCATGAGGCGAGACCTGGATTGTCAGTAGTGGATATCCTGATTTGAATGGCGCTGCTTGGGCCGCGGCTGGCGTCGCCTGCGGGAGGTCTTTGGCGGAATGGCTCCCTTCGGTCCGCTTTATTTCCGCCAAAGACCTC
>JBGTIC010000220.1:0-6177 GCA_041745895.1 Gammaproteobacteria bacterium | reverse complement strand
CGCCGCGGGACGCAGCGCAGCGCCATTGCCGCCGGCCGCGCTGACGATCCAGAGGTCGCCGAAGATGGCCGAATCGGAGCGCTGGAACACCAGCATTTCGCCGTCCGGCGACCAGGCCGGCTGGTCGTCATCGGCCGTCGCGCTGAAGGTGACCCGCCGATGGTCTGAACCATCTGCTTGCATGCTCCAGATCTGCAACTGCCCTGCGTCGGTGTGCACATAAGCAATCCGGCTGTTTCCATCGGCAAGCAACGGCGACCACGCCGGCGAACGCCGATCGGCACCATCGCCATGAAATCCGCCGGTCAGGTTGACGGCGTTGTCGCCGTCCGCGGCGCTCATGACCCAGATATCCGAGCCGCCGTCGCTTGCCTCGCGACGAAATGCAATGAAGTCGCTGTCCGGCGACCAGGCCGGCTGCTCGTTGATCCGGTCGTCGGAGATCAGCGCCCTGATTCCACTGCCATCGCGGTTCGCGATGTAGATCGCGGTGCCCGGCGAAGTGGGAACAACGAAAGCGATGCGGGAACCGTCAGGCGATGCCGCGGGCTGCAACGCGACCGTCCCATGCTGGAAAACCGGCAACGACACCGCAGCGGGATCCTTGAAGTCGAGCGTGTGCACGTCCGGCGCGCCGCCGACGGTCTGGCGGCGGTACAGCAGTTCAAATGGATAATGCGCCTGCACCCGGATATTAGCGGTTGCGGTCTGCCCTTCTGACCTGGCCGTAATCAGCGTTAGACCGGGGCGCAGTCCTGTGACAACGCCAGCAGCGTCCACGTGGGCAATTCCGGTCTCCGCGGAGGTCCACGAAATCCCGCGGCCGGTAAGCAGGTTCTCGTGGGCGTCGTACAAGCTCGCCGTCAGCTGCAGGGTGGCTCCTTCGTCCATCACCTCGGAAGCCGGGCTGATGACCACCGTGGCCACCGGCGCGGGTGCCGGCTGATTGGCTACCGGATCCGCGAACCCCGCTTTGCCGCCAGCGGAAGCCGTGATGCGCGCCGACCCAGGCAGGTGCGCGGTGACCAGGCCAGTGGCGGTGACCGACAGGATCGCTGTATTCGCGCTGCTCCAGTTGACCGCCTGGCCCGTGACGACCTGGCCGTTCGCGTTGCGCAGCACCGCCGTCAATTGCACTGAGCTTCCCACCGAAACCTGGGGAGCCACGGGCGAAACACCCACGCTTGCCACCGCAGTGTCGGTGCCGCCTGAGTCGCCGCCACATCCGCTGAGCGCGAAAGTCGCCACCATGGTGGCCATCAGGAGCGAATGTATGAATGGTTTGTCAGCAGTCACGGCGGCGCCTCCGGGAAAGTGGTCATGCTGCCCGGCCCGAGGCCGGCGCACATCACCCGAAAGGAGCCATTGCAGCGGCTGGGCCTGTCGCTGCGCGCTCGCTACTGCGTATTCATGCCGCCCCGCGTCCGCGTCGTCTGCGTCTTTTCTCATGCGCGCTCCCCCGTTGCAGCATCATCCAATACATAGCTTGTACTGCGCCCGCCCGCATCCGATTTCCGCAGCACACCGCGCGCAAGCAGATCGTTGATGTCACGCAGGGCTGTGTCGGGCGAGCACTTGGCAATGGCTGCCCACTTGCTGCTGGTGAGCTTGCCTTCGAATCCGTCGAGCAGCTTGTGCAGCAACTTCACCTGTCGCTCGTTCAGCGGCGTGGTCGCCCAGCGCTGCCAGAACCGCGCCTTGGCCAGTACGGCGTCAAGCGTGTGCTGCGCCTGATCAACGGCGCGATGGAGCGTGTCGAGGAACCAGGCTAGCCACTCGGTGACATCCATCGAGCGCGTCTGGATACGCTCCAGGATGTCGTAGTAGGCCTTGCGTTCACGCTGAATCTGCGCCGACAAACTGTAGAAGCGTTGCGGGCTGCCATCGGCGCGTGCCAGGAGCAGATCGCCGATGGCCCGCGCAATACGGCCATTGCCATCGTCGAACGGGTGCAACGTGACGAACCAGAGGTGGCCAAGCCCGGCCTTTAGCAGCGGCGGGTCGTTCGATGCGCCATTCAGCCATTCCAGGAATCGGCTGGTTTCGGCCTCCAGACGCTCGGCCGGGGGCGCCTCGAAATGCACACGCTGGCGACCGATGGGTCCGGACACCACCTGCATCGACCCGTTGGCATCGTCGCGCCAGCCGCCGACCTTGATCTTGGAAAGCCCCGAATAGAGGGCCGGACGGGTTCAAAGGGGCTCTCAGCGCGGAGAACTACATCGCCATTACCGGAACATCGCGTGCAACCACAACCCGGGATCTGCAAGATCTCGTGGCAATGGGTGCGCTCGCACGAACCGGGGAGCGGCGGCATACGCGGAATCTTCATTCGGTATCCCTTAGACGCCACGTGATGTGAGCATCCCGTGAGTTCTGGTCATTCTCGAGTGATACACCACGCCAATCAGCCACCCCTTCAAGAAATGGATCACAAAACCGAACAACCCATTGTCGGTTGCGTGATCCGGTTTCAGGCCGAGAAGGGTGCCGGTCACACACGCTGAAAGCCAGTTATCGCGTGGTTCGACGCAAACACCGGCTGCTACGCTGACCAGCAGGTCCGCGGCAGGAACCGCGCCATGCCATGGTTGGAATATATTCCTGCGCCCGCGAGTGCAGGACTACTGAAGCGCATTTGAGCCGCGTTTGAGCGCCCATCCGTATGCTCGGCAGCCACTCAACCTGTGGAGCCTATCGATGACACACTTTATTTCCTGCCTGCTGCTGCTGCTGATTGCGCTCGCGGCCGGGGAGACCGATGGCGATTGCACCCTAACGGTTTATACCGACGATACCAAGGCCCTGCTCGGGGGCTGGTTCGGTATTGACTTGCGGTACCCGACCGAGGTCGGACAGGAGCCGATTGAGGCCGACACACTGGGGCGCCGCTACCGCGTTCAATTCAATGCCGACGACGGTTCGCTGGTCACCGGTACTCTGGGCATGCCTTCAGAGACTGGCGGCCCCGTTCCCCTGGCATTGGCGATGCATCCAATGGGCGCGGACGAACGGATCTGGTGGAATTCCGACAATCCCGTTTTTGGCGGTCGCCTGGTCGACGAGCTGCGCAAGCGCGGTTTCGCGGTGCTGACGCTGGATGCCCGCCTGCACGGCCTGCGGCGTGTGGAGCATGTCGGGCCTAGGGAAATGATCGGCTTTGCGCGTGGGAACAATCCCACACCGTATGTGCGCATGATCGTCGATTCGGTGCGTGATTACCGGATCGCTCTGAGCTGGGCCGATACCCACCCGGAACTGGATACGAATCGCCTGTTCGTACTCGGCTACAGCATGGGGGCGCAAATGAGTCTGTTGCTGGCCTCCGTCGAACCTCGCGTCCAATCAGTGCTAGCCATGGTGCCGCCCTATGTGGATGGGGCTCCTTCACCGGTGGCGCCGCGAAATCACGTGGCGCGGATCGACCAGGCGCGCGTGCTGATGTTGCTTGCGCTTAACGATCCCTACTCGAGCCCGGTTCAGAATCGGCAGGTCTTCGATGCCCTGGCCACGCCCCACAAGCAAATGCAATTCTTCGCCAGCGAACATGTATTGCCCGAGGCTTACCTTCAGCCCGCACTGGCCTTTATTGCTGACTCGGAGGGGGTGCGATGAGCGCTCCTGTACTGATCGCGCGCGGCTTGGCGCGCCAGTTCGACACCATCGCCGGCGCGCTGCCGATCCTGAAAGACGTGAATCTGGAAGTGGCCACGGGAGAGTCGGTAGCCATTGTCGGCGCTTCCGGGTGCGGAAAATCCACGCTGCTGGGACTACTGGCCGGGCTCGACAAGCCACAGGCCGGTGTTGTCGAGCTGGCCGGACAAAAGCTCACCTTGCTCAGCGAGGATGACCGGGCCGCGCTGCGTTCACGGCGAACCGGATTCGTGTTTCAAGCGTTCCATCTACTCGATGATCTGACCGCCGAGGAAAACGTCGCCCTGCCGCTGGAGCTGTTTGGTCGTGCGCGACCTCAGGAGAAGGCGGTCCACTGGCTTACCAGGCTAGGACTCAAGCAGCGTTGCAGACACTTTCCGCGACAGCTCTCCGGCGGGGAGCAGCAACGGGTGGCGCTGGCCCGTGCCTTTGCGCTGGAGCCCGAGATTCTGTTTGCCGATGAGCCCACGGCAAACCTGGACCGCACAACAGCCGCCGCGATGATCGACTGCCTGTTCGAACTGCAGAAGAGTACCGGTGCGGCAATGGTTTTGGTGACCCACGATGAATCCGTTGCCAGCCGCTGCGACCGCGTGTACGAGCTTGTTGATGGAAGACTGCAATGATTTCACGACACCCCATAATGCAGAGTCTCGTCCTGGCCAAACGCATCGGCAGCCGTCTGGCCCGACAACGCGCATTGCTACTTCTGGCCGTGTGCGTCACGATCGGATCAGCCACTACCGCCGCGCTGGGCTTCCTGGCAGAGGACATTCAGCGCGCACTCGACCGTGACATTTCCCAATTTCTCGGGGCGCCCCTGGTAATCCGGTCGGACCATCCCGTGGACCCCGCGGTGTTCGGAAGGCATTCGACGACTGCGCACGCGCATACGGCGTCCTTTACCGTGGGTGCAACCGGGCCTGGGCACTACCACAGCGTCACGCTCAAAGCCGTCAGCGAGGGCTACCCGGTTGTTGGGCAAGTGTTGATTCTTGCCGGTGGAAACAACCGTGTGCCGGCGACCATACCCGAGCGGGGAGCCGCCTGGCTTGACCGACGGGCCATGGATTCACTGGGTGCAGAATCCGGCGACTTCATCGAGATCGGTCGGGCACGCTTTCGGGTGGCGGCCGAACTGGCATTCGAGCCGGATCGCCTCACGCAACTTCAGCACACGCTCCCGCGGGTCCTGATCGGCATGCAGGACCTGCCTGCAGTGGGGCTCGATCTCGACAACGGCCGTGGTGATTTCCGCCACCTGATCGCGGGTAGCGATGCTGCCCTGGCCGATATCGAAGCCTCCGTGACCGAACTGGACATCGAGGTACTCAAGGCGAATTCAGGCCACCATCCGTTCTCACGCATCAGTCAGCGTGTCAGTCGCTTCCTTGGCATGGTCAGCGTCATGGTCCTGTTGCTTTGCGGGAGCGCTTGTGCGGTATTGGGCCGATTCGTGGTGCAACGTTATGCGGCTCCGGCGACGTTATTACGCTGCATGGGGGTCGCCCGTCACGCACTCACCCTGGCATTGATATGGCAGCTCGGGCTCCTCACGCTTGTGAGCAGCCTGGTCGGGGCGCTTGCGGGATGGGCTGCACAACCGGTCTTCGCCCGTCTGCTCGAGCCTCACCTGGCGCTTGAACTCGCGCCGCCGGATTCCTCCATTGTGGCGCTCGCGGCGGGATTTTCTCTGTTGATGCTGGCCGCTTTCGTGTTTCCGCGACTGCACGCACTGGCCAAAGTGCCACCGGCGGCGGCCCTGACCGGTTCGTTCGCGATACGTCCCAGGATCGCTGGAACCGTTCTTGCAGCCACCATCTGTGGGGGCTTGCTGCTCTGGTTGCTCAGCGACAACGCCCAGCTGACCGGAATACTCGGCTCTGCCGTCATCATAATTGTTATGGCAGCCTGGATACTCGGGTGGTTGATCGGGACGCTTGCAGGGCAGACGTATCGTTTCACGCACGGCTGGCTTCGAGTCGCCTTGCGGTCGCTCGGCAGATCTGCGGGACGGCAGGCCGTACCCATGGCAACAATCGCCCTTGCTGTGATGACTTTTCTCTCTACCACAATGTTGCGGGACGGATTGCTGGATACCTACCACGAGCAGCGTTTCACTCACGACGGCAACTATTTGTTCAGCGGTCTTCCCGGTAGTGCAATGCAACCGTTTCGGGAGTTTGTCGCGGCCCGGGACCTCGATCTGCGTGGACTTTACCCGTCAGTCCGCGCACGATTGACGGCCATAAATGATATTCCGATCGAGAATGCGCTCGATCGCGAAAGCGACACACGCGAGGAGGCCCGGTCGCCGGTGCGTCTTTCCTACGCCGAGGCGACACCCGCGAACAACACACTGCACGAGGGCCGTTGGCCGGCGTCCGGTTCGGGTTCGGTGTCGGTGGACGCCGAAGTCATGAGTGATATGGGACTGGAGATCGGCGATACGCTGACCTTTGCGGTCGGCGATGTGAAGTTGCGAGCGACCATCTCCAGCCGGCGGGGGTATATTGGCGGAGG
>JBGTIC010000219.1:0-5276 GCA_041745895.1 Gammaproteobacteria bacterium | reverse complement strand
GCCGGACGCCGAGCCCCCCCAAACCCGGCCACGAACGAGCGCCGAGGTGGTTCAGGGCCGCGCGCAAAGCCTTGCCGACGGCGTGGAGATCGCGTGGTCGCGCCAGGGCAAGGGTGCGGCCACGCTGATCTTCGTCCATGGCTGGCAGTGCGACGCAGACTACTGGCGGGCCCAGCTCGACACCTTTGCCACCGACTATCGCATCGTCACGCTCGACCTCGCCGGTCACGGCGCCTCGGGGAACACGCGCGAGGACTGGAGCATGCAGGCCTTCGGCGCTGATGTCGCAGCCGTGGTCAGCGAGGCCGCAGGCGATGGCCCCGTGGTGCTCATCGGTCATTCGATGGGTGGCCCGGTGATTCTGGAGGCGGCGCGTCTGAGCGATCGCATCGCCGGATTGATCGCCGTGGACACCCTGCGCGATGTGCGCGGCCCGGCGGCAGAGGCGGATATCCAGGCGCAGCTGGCACCCCTGCGCGCCGACTACGCAACGGTGGTGGCTGCCTTCATCGACAGCATGTTCGTTGCCTCCACGCCCGAGGCGCTGCGCACCGACATTCGCAGCGACATGCTCGCCGGCGATCCGCAGATCGGCCTGGCAATGATGGCCGAATATGCGCGCATGGATTACCAGGAAACGCTCGGCCAGCTGGACGTACCGCTGGTGGTGATCAATGCAGACTATGTATCCCCGAGCATCGAGCCGTTGCAGGCACTGTATCCGCGCGCGCGGCTGATGCCGATCGAGGGCACCGGGCATTTCCCGATGATCGAAGCCCCGGCGCGCTTCAACGCCGTGCTCATCGAGGCGCTCGACACCGTCCTGAGCGAGGCGAGGGCCCGTTGAAGGGGCTTGCCTCGACCCTGTTGCGCCGCGTTGCCAGCCTGCTGCTGCTGCTGGTGGTGCTCACGACCCTGCTGTTCTTCCTGCTTCGGGTCACGGCCGATCAGGCCCTCGTGCTGGCAGGCCCGGAGGCCAGCGCCGAGCAGGTGGCCGCCATTCGCTCGCAATACGGTCTGGATCGACCACTGCTCACGCAGTATGTCGCCTATCTCGGCGATCTGGTCCGCCTGGATTTCGGTACTTCGATCATCAGCGGCCAGCCGGCGATCGGCGAGGTTCGCGCACGCATCTGGGCCACGGTTGCACTGGCAATCGCCGGCATGATGGCAACAATCGCGATCTCCATTCCACTGGGCGCGTGGCTGGGCGCACGACCGCATACCGGCGGGCGCCGCACGCTGGCGGCTTTCGTGTTCCTGCTGCAAGGCACGCCGGGCTTCGTCGTGGCGCTACTGCTGGTTCAGCTGTTTGCCGTGCAGCTGAAGTGGTTGCCATTCATGGGCTACGGCAGCTTCGCGACCTGGATCATGCCCACCCTGACGCTGGCCTCCTTCCTCGCCCCCAAGCTCACCCGTGTCGTGGCGGCCAACGTCAACAGCGCACTGGCCGAGGACCACATCCGCACGGCGCGCGCCAATGGCGCCCCCTTCACCGAGATCTACTGGCGCCACGCGCTGCCCAACGCACTGCTCGGTGCCACGGCGCTGATCGGTACTCAGTTCGCTTTCCTGCTCTCGGGCAGCGTCATCACCGAAATGATCTTCGGCTGGCCCGGCATCGGCACCCTGCTCATCCGTAGCATCCAGAGCGCTGATTTTGCCGTCGTGCAGGCGGTGACCATCGCCATCGCCATCATGGTGTTCGTCGTCAACGCGCTCACCGATGCATCGTTCCGGGTGCTCGACCCGCGGCTGCGCCGCGCCGGAAGCTGACCAGATCATGAGCGCCCCCGAGACCCTGGCCATCGAACCTCTGCAGACGCACGGCTTGCCGCCGTCGCGCTGGTCGCCGCGACACTGGCCGACGGGACTGCGTCTGGGTGCCGCGCTTGGGCTGGCGCTGTTGTGTGCAAGCGCGCTGCTGCCGGTGGTGCTTAGCGTCGATCCGATGGTCACGGATCTGGGACGACGCCTCGCCGCACCGGGTCAACAGGGTTTCATCCTTGGCAGCGATCAGCTCGGCCGAGACATTCTCGCGCGCATCCTTGCAGGTCTGAGCTGGTCACTGGCCGTGGCCGGGACTGCGACCGCCCTGGCTGCACTGATCGGCGTTGTGCTGGGTCTGCTGGCTGCGGATCGCCCGGGGCTGTTGCGTACGCTGATCAACCAGCTCGTGGACATGGTGCTTTCCTTCCCGGGGCTGGTGATTGCCATTGTCGTCATCGCGGTGCTGGGTCACGGTTTCTGGCCGCTCGTGCTCACGCTGGGCGTGCTGAGCTGGCCGGTGTTCGCGCGCGTGGTGTATGCCGAGGCACGCAGCGTGCTTGCCCAGGACTATGTGCTCGCAGCGCGCCTGCTGGGGACCTCACGCATGCGCGTGCTGCTCGGGCATGTCCTGCCCGGACTCACCCCCAGCCTGATGGTCATGCTGGCGTTTCACTTTGCCGACATGATGATTGCGGAAAGCGCGCTGTCGTTTCTGGGCGTGGGGGCCCCGCTGGGTACGGCCAGCCTCGGCAACATGCTCTCGGAGAGCCGTCAGTATCTGTTTGTGGCACCCTACATGATGCTGCTGCCGGCCGCGGCCATCGTGCTCGCGGTGGTGGCGGCCAATCTCATCGGCGACGGACTCGCCGCAGCCGACCGGCGCGGGCGCCCGTCCGCACACGATGGTGGCGACAAGACATGAACCGGGAAAAAGGCATGACGACACCCAACACACAGCAGGTGATCCGGGTCGAGGACCTGGTCATCGAATTTCCCGGCGAAGATGCACCCTCACGTGTCGTCGATGGCGTGAGTCTGACGCTCGATCGCGGCGAGACCCTGGGCGTGGTCGGCGAGTCTGGCTCCGGCAAGACCATGCTGTCGCTTGCGCTCATGGCGCTGGTGCCCAAACCCGGCCGCGTGCAAAGCAGCCGCATGGAACTCCTTGGAAATGATGCGCGTGCGCTCGACGAGTCACAGTGGTGTCGCATCCGCGGACGCGATGTCGGCATGATCTTCCAGAACCCGATGACCGGCTTCAACCCGGTGCGCACGATCGGACGTCAGATCAGCCAGTCTCTGCAGCGCCACGCCGGCATGGGCTTCAATGAGGCGCGCGAGCGCGTCATCAGCGCGCTACGCGATGTCGGCATTCCTTCGCCCGAGCAGCGCTTCAACGCCTACCCGCACGAAATGTCCGGCGGCCAGCTGCAGCGCGCGATGATTGCGCTGGCGATGATCAACCGCCCGGCCGTGCTGCTGGCCGACGAACCCACCACGGCGCTCGATGCCACGGTGCAGGCGCAGATCCTGGAGCTGATGCGTGCGCGGGTCGAAAACTGCGGACTCGTGCTGGTGACCCACGACCTCGGCGTGGCCGCCCAGATCTGCGATCGGATCATGGTCGTGCGTCACGGGCGCATCGTCGAGGCTGGCGACTGCGCTGAGGTGCTGCGCGCCCCGCAGCATGAGTACACCCGCGCGTTGCTCGAGGCCGCGCCGCGCTTCACCCGTCGTCGCCTGATGCAGGCGCCTCGCGTGGCAAGCACCCCGCCGCTGCTGGAGGGCCGCAACCTTCGCGTGAGCTTCCCTGTGGGCAAACGCAAGCTGCATGCCGTCGATGGCGTCGACCTTGATATCTGGCCCGGTGAGACCGTGGCGCTGGTCGGCGAATCAGGCTCCGGAAAATCAACCACCGCTCTCGGCCTGATGGGCGTGCATCCCCTTCAGGGCGGCGAGTTGCGCTTCGCCGGCGACGATGTGACGCATGCCAGTGGCGAGCGTCTCAAGCGCCTGCGTCGCGATCTGCAGATGGTCCTGCAGAACCCTTACGGCAGCCTCGATCCGCGCTGGAGCGTGCGGCGCATTCTCACCGAACCGCTGCACGCCCACGGCGTGGGCAGTCGCGCGAGCCGCGAAGCGCGCGCACGAGAACTGATGGATCAGGTGCAGCTGCCGGCCGAGGCCCTGGATCGTCTGCCCTCGTCGTTCTCTGGCGGGCAGCGCCAGCGCATCTCCATTGCGCGTGCACTCGCGCTCTCGCCGCGCATCCTTATCGCCGATGAGCCGGTGTCTGCACTCGACGTATCGATCCAGGCGCAGATCATTCGCTTGCTGATGGACATCCAGACGCGCACCGGCGTCGCCTACATGATCATTTCGCACGACCTGGCGCTGGTGCACGAGATCGCCGACCGGGTGATCGTGCTCTACCTGGGGCGAGTGGTCGAACAGGGCACGGCGCAGGCTGTGATCAGCGCCCCGCAGCACCCGTACACGGCAGCGCTGATTTCCGCCGTCCCGGTGGTCGATGATGACGGTACGCGCACGCGCATCGTGCTGGGGGGCGAACCACCCTCGCCGCTGAAGCCGCCGTCGGGCTGTCCGTTTCATCCGCGCTGTCCGATCGCACGGGAGCGCTGCAGCGAGGAACGTCCTCCGCTGGCAAAGACCCCCGGCGGATCGCTGGCCGCGTGCTTCTATCCGGGCGAAGTCGAAGTCGACCTGCGTCTTTCGGATGTTGCAGAAGCTTAAACTTCTACTCGAAGTTACCACTTCAAAATATTGTTTTTATGTTATTTACAGCGGTCTCCACTGCCGTCTCACCGGGCGTGGCCAAGACGATGCGTCCGCCGGCAGCGGCACGATCGGCCAATGCGGCATCGGCGCGTCCGAAGACGGCGTCATCGCGCGAGATCAGCAACAGCGGCGGTGCCAGCACGTCCACACGCCAGTTCAGCTCCTCGCTGAGCACCAGGCGCCACCCTGCGGCATAGGCCTCCGGGCGCCGCAGCATCTCTATCACGCGAGTCTGTAACTCCGGGGGATCGATCGACGGGCCGCTCGGGCGAATCGCCTTGTGCCGGCCCGCCTCACCGGGCCACCACAACGCAAGATCCCGCTGCTGATGCCAGACGCGCAACAGATGCGCGCCCTCCCAGCTCGGCGACGCATCTACCGCAAGCAGTTCCAGCCAGCGGTTGCGCGTCGCCGGGGCGGGCATCGGCAGGTCGTCCAGACACAGCGCGGGTGGGTGGATGCGCTTTCGCAATGCCACCTCCAGCGCCACTGCAGCACCTGCCTGGCTGCCGAACAGAATGGGCGCCTGGATCCCGAGCTTGGCGGCAATTTGCTCTGCGGCTTCGGCGCAGGTCTCCAGCCCGTGGCGGTCGACCGCCAGAGGTTCCGAGCAGCCCTGCCCGGGCAGATCGATACTGACCCATTGCGAAGGCGCGCCTGAGCCCTTCGCAGGCACCCGGAGAAGGGCTGCCGAGCCGGGCGCCGGC
>JBGTIC010000218.1:0-2058 GCA_041745895.1 Gammaproteobacteria bacterium | reverse complement strand
CTTTGTCGTGCGTGAGGCGACAGGGAGGAGGCGGGCACGCGCCACCGGCCCTCCGCGCCGCGTACCCGCATCGAGACATCCAGTGTGGTCAGTGACTTCAGGTCACTGGCGAAGCGATCATCGACTTCGAATCCCAGTGCGGCCCAGGCGATCGGTAGTGGTGCGAGGATCGGCACCACGACGAGCTGCTGGACGCGGCCGTCGTGCACCACGATATCCGCAGCCGCGCCGGTATCGCGCGCCTGCTGCAGCAAGGCGTAAAAGGCAAAGCGCTCGCCCTGGGCTGCAGGGCGCGCCGTGTCGGCCATCACCGTTCCGTCGAGCGACACCAGCGTCATGACGCCGGCATTCACGCGCGCGCCGTGGTTGGCCAGCACCGATTCAATGGTGGCGACATCGCGCGTGGCCACCGCCTGCCGGAAACCGAAGTCTGCTGCCAGCACGCGGGCTGCCTGGGTAAGCTGGTCGCGGGTCTGCTCGAGCTGGCGTTCGAAGACGCGCTCACCGATCAGCAGTTCGCTGTCCAGGCGTGCGCGCGCATTGGCACTGTTGGCAGCGTTGACGACAACGAAGGCCACGATCTGGACCAGCGCCAGGAACGCCACGAAAAATACGATGATGCGCGTGCGAACGCGCCCGAAACGCAGCATCAGGGCGATGCGCCAGGGTCGTGGGTGGCGGCTGGCTGCGGATAGTCATGGCCCAGGCGCAGCGCAAGTTCGCGCTGCTCGCCGGCCGCCAAGGTCACGGTCTCCAGGTGGGCGGATACGGGCCAGTCACGGTGCCAGGCGTGCACGCGGTAGACGCCATCGGGCAGATCTGCCACCGAGATGCGACCCTGCGCATCGCTCAGCGCGAAGTGTTCGGAGGGGCTGATATAGAGCCACGCGATCATGTGGTCATGGATATTGCAGCCCAGCACCACCAGTCCCGGTCGGTCGAACACGATCGGTTCGGCCGGTATGCCCGAATACAGGCGGATCTCGAAAGTCCGCGGCGTGGAGAACGAGTAGACGTGATGCCGGATGTTGTCGCTGTTCGGAAAGTGCACCGTCGCACCCACCTGGACGGCGCTGACCGGTGGCGTGAAATCACGGTCGACCTGGTCGATCTTGCCCTCGGCCGGCGACGCCATGGTCGCGGCGGGCTGTTCGGCGACGAGGTAGACCAGGGCGTCGGCGATGGGCCGGTGCTGGGCGTCGAGCGTCTGCACCACCAGACTTGCCGCGTGCACCGTATTCGCGGCCAGTACCGCCAGCCACGCGCCTGCCGCAAGCGCGGTGCGCCACGCGGTCCGGTCCAACAACAGCGTCATCGTGTCACCACCTCACGTTTCATCGGTGCCAGCAGGCGCAGCAGTTCGTTGCGCTCGCGGATGCCGACACGCTCGCGCTGCATGATGACGATCAGCGCCTCGACCATGCCGTTGAACTCTCTTTCGGAGATGTTCTGACCAGCATGCACCAGCGTCATGTTCTCGCCGGTGTACTTGCAAGGTCCGCCGCTCAGCTCGCAGAGCTGTTCGCCCAGCAGGTCTTTCACCCGCCTGAGGTTGACCTTGTCAAAGGACTGGTTGAGCGCCGGATCGGCTGCGACCTCATCGATAAGTTCGTCGGCGATCGTCTGGAGCATCGGCATGCCGCCGATACGCTGATAGAGCGACTCACTGGCAGCACTGATCAGCGCCGGCATCACCAGCAGCATGCCCAGGCCGCACAAGCGACCGGCATAAGTGCGCAGAGTCGGGAGCAAGCACGCAGACACCATGAATTCTCTGGGAAAACGGCAAGACAAGAGCGTAGGTGCGTGATCTGCCGAGGGCTGTTAATCGCCTCACAGTTCACGGATTTAGGGCCCGCGTTGCGCTATCTTGCGGCGTTCGGATACGCAGTCTCAGGAGCATACGGATCCTCCCATGAGCTATTGCAAACCCCTCATCCTATGGGCGCTGACCGCCGTGGGCTCATTGACGTTGGCATGCCCGGTGGCCGAGGCGCGCAGCAGCCGGCTGCCCGGTACCGGCGGTGTGCAGCAGCTCGAGGGCGCGGCCGGCGGAGG
>JBGTIC010000217.1:0-3780 GCA_041745895.1 Gammaproteobacteria bacterium | reverse complement strand
ATCGTGGCAAACGGAATCAGGTACCGGTTGTGGCGTTCGTAACAGTCGATCTGGATGTTGTAGTCATCCAGGTACCACAGCAGCTGCGGATGAATGCCCTGCACGTGATAGCTTTCGTTGAACGCATCCACCGAGGCCTTCCAGTTGCAGTCCCACTCGATGGTCAGATCGCGCGTCATCGCCATGCGCGAGAAATTGTAGGCATCCAGGTGCTGCGGGATCGGGTCGAGAAACTCGAGCAGAGGTTCGACCTCGCGGTTGAAGCTGAACCACACGAAGCTGCCCCAGGTGTCACAGGGAATTTCTTCCAGGCCCTTGCACGGCGAGCCCTGCGGGAAGGTCTCGAGATCCGGAATGTTCTCGAAGCTGCCGTCGAGGCGGTACTCCCAGTGGTGATAGGAGCACTTGAAGGTTTGCGTGCTGCCTATGCCCGGTGCGCGCAGCCGATTGCCGCGGTGCTGGCAGACATTGAAAAAGGCGCGCACGCCACCGTCGCTCTGGCGCACGATCAGCACGGATTCACGGCCGATCTCGGTGCACGCGTAATCGCCGGGCTCGGGGATGTCGTCCTCGCGACAGCCCAGCAGCCAGACCTTGCTCCAGATATGCGCCCATTCCAGGCGCATGAACGCCTCGCTGGTATAACGCGCTGCGGCAATCACGTGGTTGCCCAGTTGCGGATCCGGCGCCTTCTCCGCGGGGGTCTCAGGGCTGTCTTCCGGGCGCACGCGTGGCACCTTGACCTCGCGCAGCTCCGTGAGCTTCGCGTAGGGCCTGACGAATGTCTCCTCGACCTTGCGCATCGGTCTGCCTGCTAGTACTGCACGCGCTTGGTGAAGCCCAGGTCGGCGACGATGTTCGCGCCCTGCAGCACGCTGCCGGCAGGGCTGGCCACGAAGGCTACAAGGCGTGCGATCTCCTCTGGGGTGCCCATGCGCCCGGACGGCATCTGTTTGAGCGTCGCCTTGTAGAAGTCCGGCATCGTGCCCTCGATCATCTCCCAGGCACCGCCTTCGAAGTACACCGGCCCGGGGGAGACCGCGTTGACCCGGATACCCTTCTTTGCAACGAACAACGCAAGCTGCTTGCTGTAGTTCAGCAGTGCCGCCTTCATCGCGTTGTAGGCCATGGGGCCTGCGAAAAATTCCACGGCATTGGTGGAGCTGATGATCACCACCGAGCCGGCCTCGGATTTCTCCAGCCAGGGCATCAGCGTCTCCACACCACGCACGGTGCCGAGGATGTCGATCTCGAAGCATTTCCACCAGTTCTTCTCGGAATCCATGCCGCCGCCGCCACTGACGTTGGGCACGAAGATATCCACGCCGCCCAGGGCGTCAGCCGTCTCGCGCAGCCAGGCCTTGTAGGCATCGCCGTCACGCACGTTGACGGCACCGCCGACGGCCTTCACGCCCTTGGCCTTGAGCGCCTTGACGGCATCGTTGACCTCGTCTTCATCGCGTGAGCAAATGCCCACATCGACGCCTTCATCGGCAAGCAGGTCGACGATGCGCCGGCCGATGCCCTTGGTCGAACCGGTGACGATGGCCTTCTTGCCCTTGAGTCCGAGGTCCATATGCGCTCCTTGGCGTGAATGGCTGCAAATTTGAGTATACTGCCTCCGCGACCATGAACAAACAGTCTTGACTGTTTTTATGAGAGAGCGGATCGACCACAGCCCAGGGAGGCGACACAGGCATGGCGAAAATCATCGTCACGGACCGCGACGGCGAGACACACGAGGTCGAGGGCAAGACCGGCGTGTCCATCATGGAGACCTTACGCGAACTCGACTATGGCGTAGAGGCGCTGTGCGGGGGGATGTGCTCGTGCTGCACCTGTCACTGCCATATCGAGCCGGAGTGGTTTGCACGCCTGCCACGACGTTTCGATGACGAAGAGGAACTGCTTGCCGAAGGCGAAAGCTACCGCGCGGATCGCTCGCGACTGACCTGCCAGGTCACGTTCTCCGCTGACCTCGATGGCATCCGCTTGACCATCGCACCTGAGGATTGAGCCAGAGGGCCTACTGCACCGTGAGGGCGTTATCGACCATCAGCTCGGCACCGTTGATGAAGCGCGATTCATCCGAGGCCAGGTACACCACCATCCAGGCGACGTCCTCAGGTTTGCCGACGCCGACATTTCCAGCCGCCGCCTTCATATCGGCATCGGACACGCCCATCGCCTTGTTCGCGGTCGAGATCATCGGGGTTTCGATAGCGCCGGCGTGTATGGAGTTGACGCGGATGCCATAGCCGTTCATCTGGCAGTGCACCGCGACTGACTTGGTCATGCTGCGCACCGCACCCTTGGCAGCGGAGTAAGCGAAAAACACTGGATAACCCAGGTGGGATGCCACCGAAGACATGTTGATGATGGAGCCGCCGCCGCGTTTCTTCATGGCCGGGATCACCGCCTGCATGCCGAGGAACACGCCCTCGCTCATCACGGCGTTGGCGAAGCGGAACTGCTCGAGTGTCGTGTCCTCGGGGGTGGCCACGATGACCACGCCGGCATTGTTGACCAGCACATCGACGCCACCGAAGGCTTTTTCGGTGGCAGTCACCACGTTCGCCCACGCGTCGGGCTCACGCACGTCCAGCGTCATTGCCTGCGCGCGGCCACCTTTGCCGGCATTGATGGCTGCGGCGACGGCCTTGGCGGCATCCGTATTGACGTCGGTGACCATGACATCGGCCCCTTCGGCGGCCATCAGTTCGGCGTCCGCGCGACCCAGGCCTGACCCTGCACCCGTGACGATTGCGGTTTTCCCCTTGAGCCGTCCCATGTGCTTCTCCCGGTGCGTGATGTCGCAAGCGACGTCGCAGGAAAGTATCAGTCAGTGCTGTCGGTTTCAATCATCTTTGACTTTTTTAGGACGGCACGACATTCTTGCAGCGCACACGCCATCCGAAGGACCTTTGAACCATGAGCAAGCGCAACCAGCGCGCATCACGTGGCGTTGACCAGCGCTCGGCAAGCAACCTCGACGAGGGCTCCCTGGGCGGCTGGCAGGCACAGAAAAGCGCCTCGACGCGCAAGCTGATCATCGAAGCGGCCATACGCTGCTTCGTCGACCTTGGCTATGCCCAGACCACCACGACGCGCATTGCGGAGATGGCCGAGCTCTCTCGCGGGGCGATGCTGCACCACTTTCCGTCGAAACTCGATATCGTGCGTGCCGCGGTCGACTATCTGCACGCCAAGCGACTGAAGGCCTTTCGCAAGTCCGTGGCCTCGATCGCGCCCGAGGAGGACCGCGTGCGCTTCAGCGTCGAGGCTTACTGGCGGCACGTCAATCATCCCTGGTTCATGGCGTTTTTCGAACTCTCGGTGGCGGCGCGTACCGATGCCGAGTTGCGCTCGATCCTGCAGCCTGCGCAGGCGGCCTTCGATCGGGAGTGGTATGAAACCGCGTGGGAGCTGTTTCCGGAATGGCGGCATCGTCCGGAGGCCTTCGACCTGGCGCTGGACCTGTCCCGGTGTCTGATGGAAGGCATGGCCGTGAGCTTCATGAGCCACGACCCTACCGAGCGCGATCGCCGCCTGCTGGCCTACCTCGAGGAAAAGGTCCGGGAACTCGCGCCGGCGCGCGCTGCCCAGTCGTCGGCCGCCGGAGACGGTTCGGCAACGGCGGGGCGAGTCGACAAGGCCGCACGCTGAGCCGGCCGACGATGTGCCGATGACTGGCGCCGCGAAATTCCCCGGCCGCCGCACCCACGGTGTCATCGTGCACCTGCCCGGCAAGGATGGCGTGCAGCTTGTTGCCGAGCGCAG
>JBGTIC010000216.1:0-4199 GCA_041745895.1 Gammaproteobacteria bacterium | reverse complement strand
GAACTGCACCGGGACACCGGCCAGCGGCGTGCCGCCTGCGGTCAGCGCGCGCACCACCAACGGCTCAGTGAAGGCTTTCCCGATCGGGGTGCTCTGATTGGAGCCTGAGACCAATTCGAGGCTACTGATGCCGGCGGCGATCGTATGGCTGGTGGTCGCGTTGGCGACGCTGGCCCCCGTCGCGAGCGCAAACGCGCTTTCCAGTGAGCTCAGCGACGCTGTCAGCGTGAGCGTGCCGGGCGCGCCGACGGCGAACAACTGACAACTGCCCTCGGCACGACCTGCTGTTGCGGTCGGCGCCAGCGTCGCACGGCATTCGCCACCGCGGCCGTCAACGATCCTGACGTCGCCATTCGGTGCGAACGGCTCTCCCGGTGCCGCCTCAGCTCGAACAACCACTGTGTAGGGCAAACCGACCGGCGTCGGATCCGGTTCATCGGAAACGATGCTGAGGCTCTGGATCAGATAGAAGTTGAACTCGCTGCTCCGACCTTGAGCATCGGTGGCGATGGCGACGACAACATCATCCGCCGTCAGGGTCTCGCCCGGTGGGACGCTGAGCGTGACTGACTTGTCCTGTTGGGCGTCGACCTCGGCATAGACATCGCTCGCCAGTAGCACCTCGCCTTCATCGCCGAGCGCCCGATAAAAATCGACGCGCAGTGGGTAGCTGCTGTTGGCCGGCGCCGAGTCGACCTGATAGGTGACATCGAACTCGTTGCCCTTGAGGCTGAAGGCGCTGATGGTTGGATGATTCTGCTGCTGGTTTGCACGGCTGTCGGCATCGCCCGGGTCATTCGGGGTACGCCCGAGTGCGACGCCGCCGCCGGCCGAGGGCGTTGGAAAATCGAGCCCGATACCGGCATTGCCGAGCATGCGGTTACCGACGAACTCAACGAAGGTACTCACCTCATTGCTGGGTAGTCGAACCGCCGAGCCGAGGTCACTGATGCTGGTGCGGATGCCACCGGCGAAGGTGTTGCCCTGACCGGCTCCCAGGCCGCCGATCAGCAGCCGCGGGACCTGCGCATCGTTACCCAGGAACACGACGATATGGTCTTTCTCAACGCCGATCACGGATCCATTGACGCCGAGGCCGAAGACATTGCCTTGGATCAGCGCGAACTCGGTCATCACTCGCCGAATCGACATCTGCAGCGCGCCGCCGAAGTTACCGCCGAAAACACGTGGTGGCCGCGCGAAGCGGTTATCAAGAATCTGCACGTCGGGGGTGTCGAAGCTGTCGAAGCCGGTGCTGACGATGAACGGATCTCGAAACGGCAGTGGAGTAACGCCATCGGGGGCGAGGCCGATCAGGTTCCCCTGCAGCAGCAGCACCCCGCGGGTCCCAGCTATGCTGTTGGCGTTGATCGAGTTAGAGCCACCGCCGGGCAGGGGTGTTGCGCTGAAGTCGCGACCGCTGCCGGCGATCACATTGCGCTGGGCCGGTGTCGGTCCGCCGATCAACACTTGTCGATGGCCGAGCGTCAAGTCAAATACGCTACCGCCGCCGCTGTAGTCAGGAACGGACGCGGTCGCGGTGACGCCAAACCAGTTGCCGTGGATGCGGTGGACGCTGTTGGGGCCGCCAGCAATCATGCCGAAGCTGGGCATGAACATCGCCACGCCGCTCAGTTCGAACTCGACTGCTGCCACGTTCAGGAAGCGGTTTGAGAGGAAGCCCGGAGCGCCGGTGATCTCGATCTTGAGCTCGGCATTGTTGGCGCCGGGCGCTGGAATTGTGTTCGGCTGCGCGCCGGGTTGGGTGTAGCCGTTGATCGTGAGCGGCTGACTGATGAAAGGGAAGTCGGAAGTCACCGTTATCCGGCAGACGCCAGTGCCCTGGTCGCAACCCGGATCCGTGGTCGGAATATTAAAGGCAATGATGTCCGCCCCTGCGGCGCTGTTTGCCCGCGTGACGGCGCCGCGTAGCGAGCAGTCGCCCGGCGCCGTGGTGCAGGCGCTCAGCGTCGCACTGTCAGCGGTGGTATCGACGACCAAGGTGTCACGTAGCGAATGGCTGGCGGTGACGTTGGCAATGCTGGCGCCACTGGCCAGCGCAAAAGCGCTTTCCAGCGAGCTCAGCGAAGCAGTCAAGGTGATGTTGCCTGGTGCGCCAGTTGAGAGCAGCTCGCAACTGCCTTCGGCTTGACCCGCCGTTGCGGTCGGCGCCAGTGTGGCTCGGCACTCGCCTCCGCGCCCATCACTTACTTTGACGTCGCCATTCGGTGCAAAGGGTGCACTTGGCGCGGCGACGGCCCGCACGGTGACCGTGTAGGGCTGGCCCAGCGGCGTCGGGTTGGGCAGGGCAGACAGGATCGAGAGACTCTGGATCTCGTAGAAGTTGAACTCGCTGCTGCGACCTTGCGCATCGGTGGCGACGGCGACGATCACGTCGTCCGTGGTCAGCTTCACGCCCGGCGGAATGTTCGGCGTGACCGTCTTGTCCTGCTGCGCCTCGGCTTCGCTATCCCGAATATTTCATAAACCGTCCCACGCGCCGCGTTCGACAGCCACCGCCAGCTGATCGGCGCTCGACCGATCCGATTTTTGGCGCCAGTGCAGTCCAGCGACGCGCTGCCGGCGGCCTTGGGCGCGGGGCTGGGGCGCGTGGGACAGTCGTTGACTGCGGCACTCTGGGGTTGCGCGCAGGCGTCGCCCCCCGGGCATCGCCGGAACCGGCTGGTTTTGCGTGGGGACTACTTCAAGCCAAGGTCGGAGGTCGAGCGAGATAGAGCAGTTCAGTGACCCGATGCAGCACGGCCTTCATCGGGAAGGCGCTGGGTAGGTGAAGCTTGATCCGGTCCTTGTACTGCACCACCCGCACCGCCAGCTTGAAAAGCTTGAGGATGATGCGCATCGGCTGAGCCTTCGCCAATTCGGTATGGCACAAGGTGTTCTCGCGCAGGCTGTGGATCAGGTTGTAGGCCGCGCAGGCATAGAACAGTCGCAGGTGGTTGGCGAGGAATGCGTGGTCGGAGGTGCGGTCGCTGCCGAGATCGTTCTTGATCGCCTTGATGAAGTTCTCGTCCTGCCCGCGGGCGCAATACAAATCTCGATACAGCAGTTCCGGCGCTGGATCGACGAGCGAGGTCACGACAAAGCGCGGGTTGTCGCCAAGACACATCACCTCGGCCTTGAGTATCACCCGCCAGGCCCGCGACCAGGAGCCTGCGCGGTAGTCCACCTCCTCGTACAGGCGCGTCGCCGCGGGCTCGGCCTGACCGAAGCGCCGCGCATTGGCGCAGCGCTGCGTGTGTACGGCGCGCGCCCGTTCCAGCAGCGGTATCGCCTTGGGCGTCAGTGCCTGATTGCCGGCCAGACCGAACAGAAAGTCCATGCGCTCATCAGCTTCGCACAGCCCCATCAACTCGGCGTTGGCGAAATGGGCATCGCCGCGCAGCAGGATGTGGGTGTCCGGCCACGCATCACGGAGCCGACCCACGACCCGGCCGATGATCGCCGCGTTCTCGCGCCCGGTGGGCCGCTTGCCGGTCCGCAACACAGCGGTGATGAGCTTGCCGGAAAGCCCCTCGAACAGGAACAGCGGCAAGTAGCAGTGGCTGCGGTAATGGTGGTTGTAGAACGCGAACTCCTGCTGTCCGTGCGTGCGGTCCTCGGAGTGATCCATGTCCAGCACGATCATGGCCGGCGGCGTGGCGTAGCTGGCAATGAAGGCATCGACGAAGCATTGCGCCAGCCGGTAGATGTCCCGCCGGGTCATCGCGTTCTCCAGTCGCGAGAAAGTCGGAGCGGAAGCCAGCGAATTGCCATCGTCCAACGGCGCACGCTCAGCGGCGAGCTTGAAGACCGGGTCGTGGCGCAAGCTGTTTGCGTCATTGCCGTCGACGTAGCCACAGGCAGCCTGGAAAATACGCTGGCGCAACAGGTCGCTGAGACTGTGATCCACGTACGAGGGATGCCGCCGATCCCGGATCGCCGAGGCGAGACGATCGATCAAACCGGTCTGGCGATCCACGCCGCGCAACAACAGCGCACCGAAATCGCAGGACAGCGCCCCACCCTCGAAGTCGGCACGAACCGTGAAGCCGGCGGTAGCAGGAAAGCGCAGCTGGCTCGGGGTAGACTGGTCCATGGGCGGTCTCGTTTTTGCTTCGTACGAAGCGTTATTGGCGTAACCCCAATTATATCAATGGGATAGACGAGATCGCCCGCTTTTTATGCATAATCCGGGTTAG
>JBGTIC010000215.1:0-2411 GCA_041745895.1 Gammaproteobacteria bacterium | reverse complement strand
CGCCGCGTGCTCCAGTGGGTGAGACGCCGCCACGGACCGGACAGCGCACCGCTGAGCCTGCACCGGCGCCGGCTGTATATCCTGCCGACCGCCCAGGGCCTGGTATTTGCCCTGTTGGTGTTCACGATGCTGCTCGGCTCGATGAATTACGACAATGCGATGGGCTACCTGCTGACTTTCCTGCTCGGCGGCATGGGCATGGTCACGATGCACCACGCCCATCGCAACCTGCTGGCCCTGAGCGTACAACCCCTCGGCGTGGATCCGGTGTTCGCCGGCGAGATACTGGCCTTCCGCTTCCGGCTGCACAATCCCAGTCGCGTGGATCGATTCGAGATCGTGGTGCAACTCGGCGCACACCATTCGACCGCCATGGATATCCCGGCCGGCGGCGAGGCACTGGTCAGCGTGCCGGTGCCCGCCCTGCAACGCGGTACCCTCGTATTTGGTACCGCCACCATCCAGAGTCGTCATCCTGCCCACCTGTTCCGTGCCTGGGCCTGGGCGCACTTGAGGGTTACGGGCTGTGTCTGGCCGGCCCCTGCGGCGCTGGCCCCGCCCGTCCCTGAGGGCGAATCGGGCCTGGGCGAGGCCGGCGCCATGGGTGGCGCCGGCGAAGACGATTTTTCCGGGTTGCGGGATTTTCATCGCGGTGATTCGCCGCGCCGGATCGCATGGAAGGCGTACGCCCGCGACCGCGAGCTGCGCATCAAGCAGTTCACAGGCGACGCCGCGGCACCGCGCTTGCTCGACCTTGCGTTCACGCCACCCGGCAACCTGGAGCAGCGGCTGGCGGTGCTGTGTCGATGGGCACTGGACAGTCAGCGCGCCGGCATGACCTACGGGCTGCGCCTGCCAGGCCACGTCCAGGGCCCGGACAGCGGACAGGCCCATCTCGAGCGAGTGCTGACGCTGCTGGCAAACTTTGACGGAGCCCACAGCGATGGCGAGCTCTGAGGCTACCCGTCGCCTGCTGTGGGTGACCGGCGTGCTCGGTGCGGCGACGCTGCCGCACCTGGGTCATCTGCCCCCATGGGTGCCGATGCTGCTGGGTGTGTGTGTGCTGTGGCGCCTGGGGGTGAGCAGCCACGGTTTGCGCGTGCCACCGGGCTGGCTTCGCATCGTCCTTGCTTTCCTGTGTTTTCTCGGCGTGCTCGCCACCTATCGCACTGTCAACGGCCTGCATCCGGGCAGTGCCCTGCTGGTCGTCATGATGGCACTCAAGCTGCTGGAGACGCAGCGCGCGCGCGATCTTGTCGTGCTGCTGCTGATCGCCTATTTCCTGATCTTCGCTGGATTCCTGAACAATCAGAGCCTGATCTGGGGCGGCTATCTGCTTGCGGTGGCCTGGCTGACCACGGCGGCCCTGCAGCAGGCCACCCGTGCGGCCCCCCCCCTGCCAGCGCGCCAGGTGCTGGCGCTGTCAGGTCGGCTGCTGGTGGGTGCAATGCCGGTGATGGTCATCCTGTTCATGCTGTTCCCCCGCCTGCCAGGCCCGCTGTGGGGCATTGGTTTGACGGAGAGTTCGGCCACCTCCGGGCTCTCCGAGGAAATGAGTCCGGGCGACATCACCGAACTGGGTCTGTCCGAGGAAATCGCCTTTCGCGCCCGCTTCGAGGACATGGCACCGCATGCATCGCAGCTGTACTGGCGTGCACTGGTGCTCGATGACTTCAACGGCCGCACCTGGCGGCGTTCAAGCCCCAGGGGGCAGCTGCCGCTGCGGGCCGGACAACTCGAAGCCGGCGGCGCTGAGGTCACCTACGAGATCGTCATGGAACCGCACGGCCGTCACTGGGTGTTTGCGCTGGATGTACCCACGGCGATAGCCAGTGAAGAGATCGTCCAGGGGGCCGATCTGCGCCTGGCCACCGTGCGTCCCGTCACCGAGCGACGCAGCCTGTCCCTGGTCTCCGACCTCGAGGCCCGCGCTGATCGGGCGCTGTCAGCTCGCGACCGCGAGCACTACATGCAGCTGCCCGCAGGCCGCAACCCGCGAAGCCGCGCACTGGCAGAGTCCCTGCGCGCACAGGGGCTGAACGACGCCGAAGTGATTTCGACCCTGTTGCAACGCTTCCGCGACGAGCCGTTCTACTACACCTTGCTGCCGCCGGCACTGGGGGCACATCCGGTCGATGAATTCATGTTCGAGA
Organism: Gammaproteobacteria bacterium; assembly: GCA_041745895.1. Lineage (GTDB taxonomy): Bacteria > Pseudomonadota > Gammaproteobacteria > Steroidobacterales > PWYM01 > PWYM01. Next base: position 258 of record JBGTIC010000215.1, on the reverse strand, counting down.
CCCGCGAAGGCTTCTGTGAACATTACGCCTCCGCGTTTGCCATGCTGCTGCGCGCCGCCGGTATACCGGCGCGCGTCGTGCTGGGCTATCAGGGTGGCGAGTACAATCCGCTGACCGGCTACCATCTGGTACGCCAGTCTGACGCCCACGCCTGGAATGAGGTCTGGCTGCCGGGCACCGGCTGGCAGCGGGTCGACCCGGTGGCCGCTGTCGCGCCTTTCCGCGTCTCCCAGGGTCTGCTCGGTGCGATGCGCGCTG
>JBGTIC010000214.1:0-3658 GCA_041745895.1 Gammaproteobacteria bacterium | reverse complement strand
CCGGACTTTTCATGAAAACGCACGATGATCGCGCAGGATATTTCGACGACAATGCCTTGCCGCAACTTGCTCGATCACAGACTGCAGTTCATTTGGACAGACACCCTGGACACCCCCAAATTCAACGTATTGCCAAAATCTCCGGCGTCCGGGCAAGGCCAGCCTACGGACATGCGCCATCCGGGCTTGATCTATTGAGCCTCACACACAACACCAACCGGTCTGGTCAAACGCTGCAGCGCGTGAGGGACAGTTGAATAGCCTGGAATCTCAGATTCATAGTCCAGGCCTGCAGCGTTGCAATCAGTGAAGTCGATGCTCCAGGTGCCCCAAGAGCGCTTGTCGACGTCAGCGGGATCAAACGCAGCACCGAAGCGTGCACCGATGGGCTGAAGCACATCGCTCGCAACGAAGCGTGTGCCGTCCTCGATGCTGCCGATACCGATAAACCAGGCCTGTTCCCCATCGGGCGTGTAGCTGAACCAGAAGCCCACAGGCACCGTTTCATCTTCACCTGAATCGACAATATGGATCGCGAAGCCTTCTCCGCTGCGGTTCGGATCAAAGAACATGCCGCTGAACTCTGCGCCTTCCCGCCCCGCTTCGCTGCCGCAACCGGTGCCGCTCATCTGTGCCAGTCGCACTAGGGAATGCCTCAGCTCGCCGTAACCGTCGGGTCCCTGATAGTGGAATTCGGCGTTGTCGCAGTCGTCGAAATCGATACTGAGCGATCCCCAGGGCAGTCGCTCAACCGCATCGGGGTCGAAGCCATCACCAAAGGAGGTGCCGATCGGGCGCACCAGCTCATCGACGCGCAAGGTCGCACCGTCGATCTCGCCGGTGCCGATCAGCCACATCTGCGAACCGTCATTGTCGAAGGTGTACCACACCACCAGGCCCCGACCCTCTTCGAGGATGTCGATACTGAAACCTTCACCGTCGCGATCGGAACTGAACCAAAGACCGGACATCCCCGGTTCGACGCCGGGCGCATCAAGACCCGCTAGCTGCGCCAGAGCAGCAACGTTCATGCGCACGATGGCGCCACCGATGTCGCGCGCGCGCACGCCCAGATTCGCTGGCGTATCGCTGCTGCGATGGTAATTGGGGTAGCTGGTAGTACCGCGGTGTATGCTGAAGGCTGCAGGGAGACCGAGATTCAGATAGGGCATCTGATCAGAACAACAGCTGGCCGTACTGACGATGATATGGTCGGAATCCAGTGCCGGGACGTAGTCCAGTCCCGCATCGGCGATCAGGTTCGCGAGTGCAAGGTTGTCGCTAGCGGAGCCAACGTCGACACGCGTGCTGACAATGACGCCCAGAGTGTCGTCTGGCGTCCAGCCGATCATGTCCATGTTCAGCATCGCCTTGACCTTGCTGAGATCGCCGCTGGACCACAGGTTGGATACGTGCGCAGTGCTGCCGTGCAGGCCCTGCTCCTCGCCCGCATAGCACATGAAGAGAATGCTGCGCTGCGGCCGGAATGGCAGCAACGCGCGCGCAGCCTCAAGTACGCCCGCACATCCGGAGGCATTGTCATCGGCGCCCGGCGTGATCGAGGCCCCAACTGGACCAGGGTCCTCATTGCGCGAATCGTAGTGCGCTCCGATGATGATCCATTCGTCGGGGTACTGAGTTCCCTCCCACCGTGCCAGCACATTGAAGAGCGGATCCGGCGTTGCCCAGGGGAAGGAAAACACCCGCCACTCAGTGACCTCGAGCGGTGTAAATGGCTGCCAAAAAGTGCGCATATTCGGCGCGTTGCCCCAAATGGCCGTTACTGCCATCGGGATGTAGGCCGTCGGAGTGGACTAGGCGTGAGGTGACGCTGGCAGGGGGATGACAGGCTGAGGGCTCGGGTGTAAAGAGTGCTGAGCCGGGCAAAACCGGCGCGGTACCGGGTCAACTACCAGGTCGATCCCCAGTACCGCGCCCCCACCGTGCTGACACGGCCTGTGCAGTATCGCGCAGAGTGGGCACGAAGGGAACGCATCGGCGCGGGGCAGCCGATGAGGAGCGAAGAGGCCAGTGCGCGCTTGTTCAACTGTGCAAGGTGCCATGCACAAACGGTGATCTGCCGTCGCTGTGACCGGGGTCAGCGTTACTGCGGTCGGACCTGTGCACAGGCAGCGCGTGGTTGCGCTGTACTCGCCGCAGGACGACGCTACCAACGCAGCTATTCAGGGCGTATCAGGCACGCGGCACGGCAGGCGCGTTACCGCGAGCGACAGAAGAAAGTGACGCATCAGGGTTCCCCTCCGCAACGGCATGCGCTGTCATCGTCCTCCTCGGCACTGCTGATCACACCGCAAGCGTCGACCGCTGGACTGATTTGCAGCCTCTGTGGTGCACCCTGCCCACCGTTGCTGCGCCGCGGTTGGTTGCGGACCGGAGTCGAGACCCAGGTCCCTACGCGACACCCACGCCGATTCAGCGGGTGAGTGCCGCTGACGGTGTTGTCACTCATGAAGAGAGCTTTCCATGGCCGTATCCGAAGAGCTGTTGGCGCGGATCCTGCGCCTGCATTTCGCAGACCAATGGCGGGTGGGCACCATTGCCCGTCAGCTCGGCATTCACCATCAAACCGTGCGCAACGCGTTGGCGCGTAATGGGGTTCCGCAGGCGGCTCGGACGCAGCGACCGTCGAAGCTCGATCCCTTTCTTCCGCTGATCGAAACGACCCTTCAGCAGTATCCCGACCTGACGGCGGCATGCCTGTTCGACATGATGCAAGCGCGTGGCTACGACGGGGGTCCGGACCATTTCCGTCACCGGATTGCTGCCCTACGCCCCCGACCCAAGGCTGAGGCCTATTTGCGCTTGCGTACGTTGCCGGGCGAGCAAGCGCAGGTGGACTGGGCCCACTTCGGCAAGCTCCGCATCGGCAAGGCGCAGCGGTCACTGATGGCCTTTGTGCTGGTGCTGAGCTACTCGCGGCGGATCTTTCTGCGCTTCTTTCTGGATGCCCGCATGGAAAGCTTCTTGCGGGGGCATGCGGGCGCCTTTGAGGCGTGGCAAGGCGTGCCTCGGGTGCTGCTCTACGATAACCTCAAGTCTGCCGTTCTCGAACGGCAGGGTGATGCGATTCGCTTCCATCCCACCCTGCTGACCTTGGCCGCACACTACCGCTTCGAGCCTCGACCGGTGGCGGTGGCGCGCGGCAACGAGAAAGGCCGCGTCGAGCGTGCGATCCGCTATGTGCGCGATCGCTTCTGGCCGGCGCGCACCTTTCGTGATCTGGACGACCTCAACGCGCAGGCCGATGTTTGGTGCCAGAACACCGCCTCTCAACGTCCCTGCCCGGAGGACAGCCGCCGCTCGGTCGGCGAGGTTTTCGAGGACGAACAACCGCGCCTGCTTGCTCTGCCAGACAACCCCTTCGAGCTTGACGAGCAAGTCGAAGTGCGGGTCGGCAAGACGCCCTACGCGCGCTTCGACCTTAACGATTACTCCGTGCCGCACGACTACGTTCGCCGCCCGCTGACCGTGCGCGCCAGCATGCACGAGGTGCGCATCCTCGACGGCGCGACGCTGCTTGCACACCATGTACGCAGCTTTGATCGGGGCGCCCAGATCGAGGATCCCACACACATCGCCGCGTTGGTCGAAGCCAAGCGCGCTGGCCGCGCCCATCGTGGCGTCGACCGCCTTTGTG
>JBGTIC010000213.1:0-23709 GCA_041745895.1 Gammaproteobacteria bacterium | reverse complement strand
CTGAGCGCCAGCTGCAGAGCATCTGCGTCTTCTGTGGCTCGCAGCAGGGGACGCGGCCCGTCTACGCCGCTGCTGCCCGTGAGCTTGGTGCAGCGCTGGCCTCGCGGGGCATCCGCGTGGTCTATGGTGGGGGCCGCGTTGGTCTGATGGGCGCGCTGGCCGACAGCGCCATGGCGGCAGGCGGCGAGGTGATCGGCGTGATCCCCCGGGATCTGCTCGATCGGGAAGTCGGTCACGGGGCGCTGACCCGCCTCGAAGTGGTCGACTCCATGCACCAGCGAAAGGCTCGCATGGCGGAGCTGGCTGACGCTTTCGTTGCGCTGCCCGGCGGCTACGGGACGTTCGAGGAACTCTTCGAGGCGCTCACGTGGTGCCAGCTGGGCATTCATGCCAAACCCTGCGGGCTGCTCGATGTCGACGGATACTTTGCCGGACTGCGCCAGCAACTCGAGCGCAGCGTGGAGGATGGCCTGCTGCGTCCCCAGCACGCCGGACTGCTGGCGATGGCCACTGATGTGCCTGCTCTGCTGCTGGCGCTTGAGCGCCTCGAGCTGCCTGCCCTGCGGCGCTGGTTGTCGTCTGCACAGACTTGAGACGGCATGCCGGCCAGCGGGACGAAAAGCGGGACGAAAAGCGGGACGAAAGTTTCAGGGGGACTCGCGCTGGGCATAATGATTGGCGATGTAATCCTCGACCATCTGTTGAAACTCCGCGGCGATATGCTCGCCCTTCAGGGTCACGGCCCGCTCGCCGTCCACGTACACCGGGGCGACCGGGCGCTCCCCTGTGCCGGGAAGGCTGATGCCGATGTTGGCATGCCGGCTTTCTCCGGGGCCGTTGACCACGCAGCCCATGACCGCCACCGTCATGTTTTCCACGCCGCGGTATTCGCGGCGCCACTGTGGCATGCGGTGCCGGATGTGCGACTGGATCTGCTGGGCCAGCGTCTGGAAGTAGGTGCTCGTCGTGCGACCGCAGCCGGGGCAGGCAATCACCATCGGGGTGAACGCCCGGATGCCCATGGTCTGCAGAATCTCCTGAGCGACAATGACTTCCTGGGTTCGATCGCCGTCGGGTTCGGGTGTGAGTGACACGCGAATGGTGTCGCCGATGCCCTGTTGGAGCAGCACGGCCAGCGCGGCGCTGGAGGCGACGATGCCCTTTGAGCCCATACCGGCCTCGGTCAAGCCCAGGTGCAACGGGTAGCTGCAGCGGCTGGCGAGCTGACTGTACACGGCGATCAGGTCCTGTACGCCGCTCATCTTGCAGGAGATGACGATTCGTTCGGCGGGCAGGCCGAGTGCCTCGGCGCGTGCGGCGCTGGACAGCGCCGAGCTGATCATCGCCTCGTGCATTACGGCGCTGACATCACGCGGCGTCTGGGCCTGTGCATTCTCATCCATCATGGAGGTCAGCAGGGCCTGATCCAGGCTGCCCCAGTTCACGCCGATACGCACCGGTCGATCGTGACGGCAGGCCACCTCGATCATCGCGGCAAACTGCGGATCCTTCTTTGCGCCGCGGCCGACATTGCCGGGATTGATGCGGTACTTGGCAAGGGCCTCGGCGCAGGCAGGGTGCTGGGTGAGCAGCTTGTGGCCGTTGAAGTGGAAATCGCCCACCAGCGGTACCACCACACCCATGCCATCGAGGCGCTCGCGAATATGCGGCACGGCCGCAGCGGCCTCGTCAGTATTCACGGTGATGCGCACGAGCTCCGAACCCGCCCGCGCCAGCTCGCGCACCTGCTGCACCGTACCGTCAATATCGGCGGTGTCGGTGTTGGTCATCGACTGCACGACCACAGGCGCGCCGCCGCCGATCATCACCCGGCCCACGGGTACGCCGATCGATGTTCTACGTTGCGTGATCATGAGATGTCTTCCCCTGACGAGGCGCCTCGCTGGTCTATCCAGCGTTCGACGCGTGCGGCGAGCAGATCGAGCGGCACGGCACCGCCGGAAAGCACCACATCATGGAATTCGCGGATGTCGAACGCGGGACCGAGGCGCTCACGCGCGGTGTTGCGCAGCGAAAGTATCCGCTGTTCTCCAATCTTGTCGGCAAGCGCCATGGCTGGTGCAGCAATGTAGCCGTCCACTGCCTCGATGATGTCATGATCCGGGCGGGGCGTGTGCGCCTGCAGGAAGGCGATGGCCTGGTCACGCCCCCAACCCAGCGCATGCATGCCAGTATCGACCACCAGGGCGGCGGCCCGCCACATCTCATTGCCGAGACGGCCGAACATCGTCAAGGGGTCCGCGTACAGGCCGAATGCCTCGCCAAGACCCTCGGCATACAGGGCCCAACCCTTGCTGTAGGCGGCGGCGAGGTGGTGCTGGCGAAACGGGTGCAGGCCGGGCTGCTCCATGGCCAGTGCCATCTGCAGATGATGACCCGGCACGGCCTGGCGAGCGATCAGCCCCTCGATCTCGAATATCGCCTGGCGCCGGGGCCGATGAAGATCGACATACACATGGCCGGCACGTGTGCCGTCGGTCGCAGGGGGACGGTAGTAGGCGCTGACGCCGTCGGGCGCACTGGCCCCGGGAACTGCCACGATGCCGTAGGGCGCGCGCGGCAGGCGACTGAACAGGCGCGGCAATTCAGGATCGATGCGCTTGGCTGTCGCCCTGTAGGCATCGAGCAGCGCCGTGGCGTCGTCGTGGTAGAGCGCGGGATCCTCGCGCAGCAAGGCGAAGAAGCCCATGAGATCGCCCTCATGGCCTGCCGTGCGCATGACGCGCTGCATTTCCTCGCGCAGCCGCTCGACCTCAGCCATGCCCAGGTCGTGAATCTCCTGCGGTGTCAGCGCGGTGCTCGTATGCCATGCCACCAGCCGGGCATACCAGCCCTGGCCGTCCGGCAAGCTATCCGCTGCCACGTCCGCGCGGGCATTGGGCAGATACTCCTCGACGAGGAAATCATGCAGCCGGCGGTAGGCGGGCAGCACCTGCTGGCTGATCGCGGTGCGGGCGGCAGCTTGCAGCGCCTGCGCGCGCACCGGATGAATTTCGGCCGGCAGCGTCACAAACGGGGCGTAGAAACCGCTGGCGCGCGGATCCTCGACCAGCAGTGCACGCAGCTGCGCAGGCACGCGGCGCATCGCTGTCTGCGGCACGACAATGTCGCGACGCATGCCCTGGCGCATCAGCGCGATGGTCTGCGCGATGTGCGCGTCGAGTGACTGCAGACGCATCAGCCAATGGTCGTAATCGCGCAGGGTTTGGAAATCCAGCTGCTCGGGTAAGCGGTCCAGTCTCTGGATGCCGTCCAGCTGCGTGATGGGCAGCAGGTGCTGGCCGTAACGGTGCATGTCGATGCGAAAGGCCAGCTCGCGGTGCATCAGCGTATGGTCGATCGCGGCATCGGCAGGCAGCAGCGAGACATCCATGCGGCGCAGCGCCCGCAGGGCATCGCGATCGGCCCGGTGTCGTGCCTCCGTGGCGCGCGGTGTCAGGTCAGTCCATCGGTCATCGTAACGGCGGTCGCCGATCGCGGAGGCGAACTCCGGCCGCTGTGCAAGCGTGCGCTGCCAATGCGTCTCGATCAACTCGCCGAGTGCCGCAGTGCTCGCCGTGTCGGCAACCGGCGGATTGCCCGGCAAAAGCAGGCAGGCAGGCAGCAGGAGCAGGGTCAGCAGGCGCATGAGCGGGGATGTCCGGACGGGTGAGACGCGAATTCTCGCCAAGTCATCCCATTACGGCAAGGGTGCTGCTTTCGGGCTGGAGATGGCCGGGAGCATCGGCTATGATCTCACGACCAGTCAGACAGGTAACGGTCGGAGAGAGTCTGTCTCGTGCAGACCGCCGAAGGCGCAACCCGCCCGGAAACGCTCAGGCAACAGGGACGGCCGTTACAGATTGGCTCTGGAGAGTGGCCCTGACAGGGTCCACCGAAGGTGAGCGGCGCGAGGACACACCTTCGTGCTCAATCTCTCAGGTATCAGGACAGAGGGGCGGCAGGCGTGCGTGCAGCACGGCTGCCGCCTTTTTTTGTTCTGGTCCGCAGGAGTGCCTCGATGAGTCTTCGCACACCGCTCTACCCCCAGCACGTCGAGGCGGGCGCGAAGCTCGTGGACTTCGGCGGCTGGGACATGCCTCTGCACTACGGTTCACAGCTCGACGAACATCACGCGGTGCGTGGCAGCGCGGGCGTATTTGACGTTTCGCATATGGGCGTCGTCGACCTGCGCGGGGGCGATCCCCGCGGCCTGCTCGCTTGGGTCATGGCCAACAATCCCGACAAGCTCACATCGTCAGGTCGTGCGATGTATACCTGCATGCTCAACGAGCGCGGCGGTGTCATCGATGACCTGATCGTCTACCGCTTCGCCGATGACCTGTACCGCGTCGTGGTCAATGCCGGTACGCGTCGCGGAGACATCGACTGGCTGTCGCGGCATGCCGTCCGATTTGGTGTCACGGTGCATGAACGCGACGAGCTCGCCATGCTCGCCGTCCAGGGTCCGCGCGCGCGCGCGCTGGCAGCGCCGTTGCTGCCCGTTGCTGCCACGCTCACAATGGCGTTGAAGCCGTTCTCGGCGTGCCTCGACGGCGACTGGATGGTCGCGCGCACCGGCTATACCGGCGAGGACGGCTGGGAGATCGTGTTGGCGCATTCGCAACTGGAAGCTTTGTGGCATGCGCTGCTCGCGGCCGGCATCAAGCCCTGCGGCCTTGGCGCGCGCGATACGCTGCGGCTGGAGGCAGGCATGAACCTTTACGGCCAGGATATGGACGAGGAGACATCGCCGCTGGAGTCCGGCCTTGGCTGGACGGTGGCGTGGACGCCCGAAGAGCGCGATTTCATCGGCCGTGCGGCGCTCGAGGCCCAGCGCGCCGCCGGCGGACTTCGACGTTTCGTCGGGGTGCTGCTGGAAGATCGCGGCGTGCTGCGTGCCCATCAGCGGGTCATCACGCGTACGGGGGAGGGCGAGCTGACCAGTGGCACCTTCTCGCCCACGCTGGGACGCGCGATCGGGCTCGCCCGTCTTCCTGCCGGGGATTCAGATGAATGTGAGGTCGAGATACGCGGTCGCAGAATGCGCGCGCGAATCGTGCGTCCGCCTTTCGTGCGGCATGGCAAGGTTCAGATCGATCTGTAGCAAACGCATTGTTGTGCAAGTGGCCGCAGGCGCGCTGCCCGGGCCCGTCGAAACCTGAAGTGGGAGACAACCATGAGCGAAGTGCCGTCGGATCTCAGGTACACATCTGATCATGAATGGCTGCGGGAGGAAGACGATGGCAGCGTCGTCGTCGGCGTGACCGACCATGCGCAGGGCGCACTCGGCGAACTTGTGTTCGTCGAGGTGCCAGAACCCGGCACCGACGTCACCCAGGGAGATGCCTGTGCGGTGGTCGAATCCGTCAAGGCGGCTTCGGACGTATATGCACCTCTCAACGGCGAAATTCTCGAGATCAACGAGGCCATCGCCGATGCACCCGAGAAGGTCAACCAGGATCCCTATGGTGACGGCTGGTTGTTCCGTATGCGCCCGCATGATGTCAAGGACCTCGATGAGCTGCTGGACGCGGAGGCCTACCAGGCCCTGCTCGACGAGCTCGACTGACCATACGGCCAGGCGGCCGAGGATGTGATCATGGCTTTCATTCCCCATACCCCGGGCGATATTGCGGAGATGCTGGCAACCATCGGTGCCGCCAGCATCAACGAGCTGTTCGACGAGATTCCGTCGAGCCTGCGCGTCGATGAATTGCCCGGCATCCCCGATGCCATTGGCGAGATGGAAATCACGCGGCTGATGCAGGCGCGCGCAGCACAGGACCGCGGCGCACTGTGTTTCATCGGCGCCGGGGCCTATGAGCATCATGTGCCCGCGGCAGTGTGGGAGATCACCACGCGCGGTGAGTACTACAGCGCCTATACCCCCTATCAGGCCGAGGCCAGTCAGGGCACCCTGCAGCTGATCTACGAGTACCAGTCGATGATGGCAAGCCTCACCGGGCTGGATGTCTCGAACGCGTCACTCTATGACGGTGCCTCGGCGGTGGCGGAAGCCGCACTGATGGCGGTGCGCGCAAACCGTCGTTCGAAGTCGCGGCGTATCCTTATGCCGCGCACGCTGCCACCGGTCTATTCGCGGGTCACTTCGGCGATTGCCGGCACCCAGGGCATCCATTTCGAACGTGTCGATTTCGACACCGCGACGGGTACCACCCCTCTGGCAGCACTCAGCGAGTGGGAGGGCGAGGACATCACGGCGCTGGTCATTCCTCAACCGGGATTTCTCGGCTGCCTCGAGGAGGTCGATGCGCTTACGGACTGGGCCCACGCGCACGGAGCGCTGGTGATCGCGGTCGTCAATCCCCTTTCGCTGGCACTGCTGCGCCCGCCGGGCGAGTGGGGGCAGGCTGGTGCCGACATCGCCTGTGGCGAGGGTCAGCCTCTGGGGGTGCCGTTGTCGTCCGGCGGACCTTACTTCGGCTTCATGACCTCGCGCATGGCGCATGTGCGTCAGATGCCAGGCAGGATCGTCGGGCGCACGCAGGATCTGGACGGCAAGGAAGGCTTCACGCTGACGCTGCAGGCGCGCGAGCAGCACATCCGGCGCTCGAAGGCGACCTCCAACATCTGTACCAACCAGGGGTTGATGGTGACGGCGGCGACGATCTACATGTCGCTGCTCGGTGCGGAAGGTCTGGCGCGCGTGGCGGCCGCCAGTCATGCCAATACGCGGCAACTTGCCGATGCCCTGTGTACGCTTCCGGGAGTGGCACGGGCGTTCACAAGCCCGTGTTTCCACGAGACGGTACTGACGCTCGACCGTCCTGTAACGCCCGTACTCGAGGGGCTTGCACAGCACGACATCCTCGGCGGCTTCGATCTTGCCGCCGACTATCCCGAACTCGGCCATGCGCTGCTCGTGTGTGCGACCGAGACCAAGACCGCCGAGGACATTGCGAGCTACCGGCGCGCGCTGTCCGACGTATTGAAGCAGCGCAAGGTGGCCTGACATGAGTGAACCCCTGATCTTCGAGCACTCGCGCGCCGGACGCTATGCGCGTGCGCAGGCCCCGGCCGAGCGCGCAGATGTGGATCTTCCGTCATCGCTGCTGCGCAAGCGTGCACCGGTGCTGCCGGAGGTGTCCGAGCTGCAGGCCGTGCGTCACTACACTCGCCTGTCGCAACGCAATTTCTCGATCGACACGCATTTCTACCCGCTGGGTTCGTGCACGATGAAATACAACCCGCGCGCCTGCAACAAGCTGGCGATGTTGCCCGGGCTGGTGGACCGGCACCCGCTGGCGCCTGCCTCACACAGCCAGGGATTCCTGGAGTGCATGTTCGAGCTCCAGGAAATGCTCAAGGCGGTGACCGGCATGCGCGCGGTTTCCCTGACGCCGATGGCCGGCGCCCAGGGGGAGCTTGCCGGCGTGCTGATGATCCGAGCCTATCACCATGCCCGCGGAGACCATCACCGCAACGAAATTCTCGTGCCCGACGCCGCGCACGGCACCAACCCGGCGACGGCGACCATGTGCGGTATGACCGTGGTCGAACTGCCCACCGATGCGGACGGTGATGTCGACATTGCCGCGCTCGAAAAGGCCGTGGGCCCGAACACCGCGGGCATCATGCTCACCAACCCCTCCACGGTGGGGGTGTTCGAGCGCAAGATCGAGCGCATCGCGAAAATCGTCCATACCGCCGGCGGGTTGCTCTATTACGATGGCGCCAATCTGAACGCGATCCTCGGCAAAGTGCGCCCCGGTGACATGGGCTTCGATGTCATTCACATGAATCTGCACAAGACCTTCTCGACACCCCACGGGGGTGGCGGGCCTGGCTCGGGCGCCGTGGGTGTGAGCGAGCGCCTGAAACCCTATATGCCGATTCCGGTGGTGGCACACGAGGCCGGGAAGTACCGCTGGCTCGACGAGCGCGATCTGCCACAGAGCATCGGGCGACTTTCGGCCTTCATGGGCAATGCCGGCGTCCTGCTGCGCGCCTACGTCTACATGCGCATGCTTGGCCACGATGGCATGAAGCGCGTGGCCGAGTTTGCGACACTCAACGCGAACTATCTTGCCGCGCGGCTCAAGGCGGCCGGATTCCAGCTCGCCTATCCGGGGCGGCGCGCCAGCCATGAGTTCATCATCACGCTCAAGCGTATGGCCAAGGATCGTGGCGTGACGGCCATGGATGTAGCCAAGGCGCTGCTCGATTATGGCTACCACGCGCCTACCACCTACTTCCCGCTCCTGGTGCCCGAGTGTCTGCTCATCGAGCCGACTGAAACCGAGTCGAAGGAGGCGCTGGACGGCTTCATCGATGCGATGTGTGACATCATGGAGCGCTCGGTGCGCGACGCCGAACAGCTCAAGGGTGCACCCTACACTTTGCCGGTGCGAAGGCTGGATGATGTGCGGGCTGCCCGCAAGCTCGATGTGGCCTGGCGGCCTGACAGTGCCGCCTAGATTGCGGGCGGGCTACGGCAGTAACTGGAGAAAATCTTGACGGCATTGATCTGCGGCTCGCTGGCCTTCGACAACATCATGGTATTCCCGGGGCGGTTCCGCGAGCACATCCTGCCAAATCGGATCCACATGCTGAATGTGGCATTCATGGTTCCGGAGATGCGCCGGGAGTTCGGCGGCTGTGCCGGCAACATCGCCTTCAACCTGCACGGTATCGGAGGTGCTGCGCTGCCGATGGGCACGGTCGGCCAGGACTTCGAGCCCTATCAGCAGTGGCTCGACGCCAGCGAGATCGACACCCGGTACCTGCGGCGCATCGATGACCGCTTCACCGCGCAGGCCTACATCACCACCGACCTGGACGACAACCAGATCACGGCGTTTCATCCCGGGGCGATGGAGTGCTCGCACCTGAACGCCGTGCCCCGCGATGCCGGCGTGAGCATCGGCATCATCGCCCCCGACGGTCGTGAAGGCATGATCGTACATGCACGTCAATTCGCCGAGGCCGGTATTCCGTTTATTTTCGATCCTGGTCAGGGCCTGCCGATGTTCGAGGATGCGGAGCTTCGCGATTTCCTCGATATGGCGAACTGGGTGACAGTCAACGACTATGAGGCCGGGCTGTTGCAGCAGAAGACCGGACTTGCCCCCGCGGAGATCGCCGCGCGCGTGCGCGCACTGGTGATTACCCGCGGTGGCGAAGGTTCCGTGATCTGGGTGGGCGATCGCCGGCTGGATATCCCGCCCGTGACGCCTTCGGCCGTGGTTGACCCCACCGGATGTGGCGATGCCTATCGGGCGGGTCTGCTCTACGGCCTGATGCACGAGGCCGACTGGGAAATCACCGGCCGGCTTGCCTCGTTGCTTGGCGCAATCAAGATCGCAAGTCCAGGCACCCAGAACCATGCGCTGGGCCGTGAACGCGTGGCGCGCGAATTCCGCGCCGCCTTCGATACCGACCTGGGGATTTGAGCGCGGCCGGCAGGGCGGAATGTTCCTGCCCGGCGAGTGTCTGAAACATCTCGAGGGGACAGCCACAAGGCGAACGGAGAGTCATGATGAGCCATGGATCAGGCCTGGGCGTGTGCGGACGAATGGCCGCGGCGTTGTTGTTGGTGCTCTCGCCGGTATTGCTGCAAGCGGAACTGCCGCTGGAAGTGCTGGGCGATGCGCCAGCCGAGGAATCCCCCGATTGGGCGGCGACGCTGGCGCGGATCGCACCCGGCGTCGTGTCCATACGGGTGGATGGGACACGGGCCTTCGATACCGAGTGGAACCAGTCGACCCAGGCCACCGGCTTTGTGGTCGATGCGGCGCGCGGTCTGATCCTGACCAACAGGCACGTGGTGATGCCCGGTCCGGTGGTCGCGATGGCGGTGTTCCTGAATCAGGAAGAGGTGCCGCTGACGCCGGTGTATCGTGACCCGGTGCATGATTTCGGCCTGTTCCGTTACGACCCGGCCGATCTGAGCTTCATCGAGCCGGCAGAGCTTGCGCTTGCGCCGGAGGCTGCGCGCGTGGGCCGCGAGATTCGCGTCGTGGGCAATGACGCCGGTGAGCAACTGTCGATTCTTGCCGGTACGCTGGCACGCCTGGACCGCCAGGCGCCGGACTACGGTCGCGGTCGGTACAACGACTTCAACACCTTTTATCTGCAGGCTGCATCCGGCACGTCGGGCGGATCTTCCGGCTCGCCGGTCATCGACATCACTGGCCAGGTGCTGGCGTTGAATGCAGGCGGACGGGCGCAGGCACAGTCGAGTTTCTTCCTGCCGCTGGATCGCGTGCTGCGCGCGCTGGAACTGATCCGTGCCGGCGAGCCGGTCGCCCGCGGCACGCTGCAGACCACGTTTGTGCGCCAGTCCTACGCCGAGCTGCGCCGACTCGGACTCGACGAAGACACCGAAGCCAGCGTTCGCGCGGCCTTTCCGGAGCAGACCGGCATGCTGGTGGTCGAGCAGATCCTGCCAGGTGCGCCGGCTGCACAGGCGCTGCAGCCGGGCGATATCCTGCTTGCGATCGACGGTGAGCTGCTCACCGAATTCCTGCCGCTGTCAATCGCACTGGATGACCATGTTGGCGAGGCGTTGCGTCTGGCTCTCCAGCGTGGCGACGAGCGCCTGGAGGTCGACATCGAGGTCAGTGACCTCCACGCGATCACCCCCGAGCAGTTCATCTACATCGGGGATGCCGTCGTGCATCAACTCTCCTATCAGCAGGCGCGTCACTACAATCTGCCGACCGAAGGCCTGTATGTGGCCAATCCCGGCTACGTGTTTGCGACCGCGGCAATTCCGCGCGGTGCGGTCATCCTGGAGATCAACGGGCATGCCACGCCCGCGCTGGATGATTTCGAGTCGGCACTGGCGCAGATCGGTCATGGCCAGCGCGTCGCGGTGCGCTTCGTGACGCTGGATGATCCGTCCAGCCCGCAGTTGCGGGTCATGCAGATGGGCCGCGACTGGTTTCCAGCCGAGCGTTGCGCGCGCGATGATGCGAGCGGTCACTGGCCCTGCACACCCCTGGCAGAGCCACCGCCGGCAACATCTCCGGCTGCAGCCAGCACGCGCTTCGTGCCGCAGGCCGATCGGCGCGTGCGCGAGGTGGCCGCCTCGCTGGTGCTGGTGAACTTCGACATGCCCTATGTGCTTTCAGGCATCAACGAGCGCCACTACTACGGCACCGGTCTGGTCGTGGACGCGGCGCGTGGCCTGGTGGTCGTCGACCGCAACACGGTACCGGTGTCGCTGGGGGATGTACGACTGACGTTCGCCGGCTCGCTGGAGATTCCCGGGCATATCGAATACCTTCACCCGATCCACAACCTGGCCATCGTCTCCTATGACCCGGCGTTGATCGGTGATACGCCGGTACGCAGCGCACGCCTGAGTACCGCGGGCCTGCCGAGCGCGGGCGACCGCGCCTGGGTCGTGGGCCTGCGACCTGACCACTCGCTGATCAGCCAGGCCACTGAAGTCTCCTCCGTGGAGCCTGCGAACTTCCCGCTGTCGCGCACGCTGGGTTTCCGCAACGTGAATCTGGATGTCATCCGCCTGGCCAACCCACCGGCTGAAGTCGACGGTGTCGTGCTCGATGGCAGCGGCCGGATCATGGCGAAGTGGTCGAGCTTTCTGATCGACGGTGCCGGTGAGGCTGAGCAGTCGACCATGGGTGTAGCCGCCGAGCTGGTCGCCGAAACGCTCGCAGCCCACGTGTCGCAACAGGCACTGAAGTCGCTGGAGGTCGAATGGCGCATGCTGCCGCTGGCCGGTGCGCGCCGTCAGGGTGTGGCCGAGGAGTGGGTCCGGCGCTTCGAGGAGTTCTCTCCAAGCCGTCGTCAGATGCTCAGCATCGTGCGGGTGGTGGCAGGTACGCCGGCCGCCGAGATGCTCCAGCCGGGTGACGTGCTGCTGAGTATCGACGGCCAACCGGTCAACACTTTCCGGGCCGTCGAACGCGCCAGCCAGCGCGACACACTGGCCCTCAAGATCTGGCGTAACAACGCGGAGTTGACGCTGCAGGTACCCACTGTGGCGCTGGAGGGCGAGGATGTGGATCGCGTGCTGCGCTGGGCGGGTGCACTGCTGCAGCCGCCACATCGGGCGCTTGCCGCCCAGCGTGGCATTCCGCGTGACGGCGTGTACGTCAGCTATTTCGCCTACGGGTCGCCAGCTTCCCGCTACAACCTGTGGGCGGGTCGTCGCATCGTCGAGGTCAACGGTCAGGCCACGCCGGACATGGATGCGTTCATCGGCGTGGTCTCCGCGCTGGGCGAGGAGGATGCCGTGCGCCTGCGAACGATCAACTGGAACAATGTGCCACAGGTCATCACGCTCCGGCTGGATGAACGCTACTGGCCTGCCTACGAGCTCCGCCGCACGCAAACGGGCTGGGAGCGTCACGAGCTACGGTGATGGCGTTGCAGGCCCTGACCGGCATGGCTGCGATGGTGATGCTGGCCTCAGGCCTGCCGCTGTCCGTAAGTCCGGCCGAACCCGCCATCGACGGGCAGCCAGGCGTCGTATGGGTGCGCGAGGAAGATGCGCAGGACGCTGTGCGACTCGTGCTTGTCAACGAAAGTCACGCACCGGTGCAGGTGGCGTGGCATCTTTCCGAGCTGGACAACGTTTCGGTTGACGGGGCTTCGGCCGGTACGCTGGTTGTGGCACCACGCGCCGAACGTGTCTTCGTGAACGTGCGCGGCGCACGACCTGGCGCGTGGGCGTTTCGGCATCACTTCCACTATCTGCACGGAGATCCGTCCGCCGAGCATGCCGCAGGCGTGGTGTACCGTGCGCCGTTCGCATCGGGCGCACGCTTTCGCATCACCCAGGCGTGGCCGGATGACTTCACTCACGATGATGCCGCCAGCATGCATGCCATCGATGTGGCCATGCCCGAGGGTGCGGCCGTGCATGCGGCGCGTGCAGGCACCGTGTTCGAGGTGGCTGACGGTTTCGAGGAGGGCGGCGCGCATGACCAGCACCTGGCATTGGCGGCGAACTTCGTGCGTGTCCTGCACGATGATGGCTCCATGGCGCTGTATGCGCATCTGGCGCCCGGCTCGATCGCTGTGCGGCCGGGTGAGCAGGTAAGCGCCGGCAGCTTCCTCGCCGCGTCTGGTGACACGGGATTTTCTACGGGTCCGCATCTGCACTTCGCAGTGCAGCTCAATACACCTGGCGGAATCGTGTCGATCCCGCTCGTGTTTCGGAGCCCACAGGGGTCGCCACGGTCGCCGCGGCGCGATGACTGGCTGCTGGCGTTCCCCTGATGGGGCTGGAACCGCCGTGGCTTACGATCGTCAGTGGTGGCGAGAGTGGCGTAGACCGCGGCGCGCTCGATGCTGCCCTTGCGCTCCATGCCCCATGCGGCGGCTGGTGTCCGGAGGGTCGTGAAGCCGAGGACGGCGTCATCGATTTCCGCTACCCGCTGACGATTCTGCCCGGCGCCGGCTACCTCGAGCGTACCCGCCAGAACGTCATCGACAGCGACGCCACACTGGTGCTCAATCACGGCGGGCTGCGCGGTGGCACGCTCTACACCACCGAGTGCTGCGACGACATGGACAAACCTGTGCTGCTGATCCAGGCCGGGCGACAGGCCACCGGGGATTGCATCCGTGCGGTTCGCGACTTTGTCAGCGACAACGGCATCCTGGTGCTCAATGTCGCCGGCCCGCGCGCCTCGGAGTGGCCAGGTGGCCATGCCTTCGCATATGCAGTCGTGACAGGCCTGCTGGCCGGACCGGCCTAGGGCCGGGATGACTCGCTCAGCGCTTCGGCCAGCGCGGCGGGTGTGAACAGCGGTGCCGAGCACTGATGGCCGACGCAATGGTAGGCCACGGCGGAGCCGACCGGGGCCTTGACCGCCAGTGCCGCCGGCAGGTCCGGTGCGGTGGACGCAATGGCGAACACCATCCGTCCCGGCGTGTAGATGGCCGTGGCGACCTCCAGCAGCGCATCGGCAGGGGGCCCCTCGCCACGTATGATGACGATGTGCGGGGCACGCAGGTGTTCGGCCAGTGCATCGAGCATGGCGCAGTGCGCATGCGGATACTCGCACATCGCCATCCAGCCGGCCCGCAGCGTGCGCTCGGCGGCCTCGAGGTAACGTGTCTCGCCCAGCAGCAGACCCAGCCGCTGCAACGCCGACGCGGCGATGGCGTTGCCTGCCGGCGTGGCCTCATCGGCGAACGGTCGGCTGCGGTGAATCAGTTGTTCATGCTCATCACCGGTGAAATAGAAACCGCCACGCGTGCGATCTTCGAAATGCCCGAGCATGGCCTCGGCCAAGTCGATGGCAAATCCGAGCAGTTCGCTGTCCCAGGCAAGCTCCAGCAGCTTGAGCGCCGCATCGATCAGCGCTGCATGATCGTCCAGCCAGGCACGCTGCGTGCGCTGCCCGTTGCTGTGCACCGCGAACAGCCTGCCCTCATGCCAGAGTTCAGCGCGTATGAAGTCCATGCCCCGCTGTGCGGACTTCGCCAGGCGAGGGTCGGACAGCGAGCGCGCACACACGGCCATACCGCTGATCATCAGGGCATTCCAGCCGGTCAGGATCTTGTCGTCGCGCAGCAGTCGCGGACGTGCTGAGCGCGCCGTCAGCAGAATCGCTTGAGCGTGCGCAAGGCGTGCCTCGACGGTACTGGCGGGAAGCCCCAGTCGACGGCTCAATGCCTTGAGATCACCGCGTGCGTGCAGATGCCAGTGCTCGTCGATACTCGCAGGCTCGTTCAGACCCATCATCGCTTCGACGACGACAAAGTGATCGGCATCCAGCAGGGCCTTGATCTGCTCGCGGGTCCACAGATAGTAGCGGCCCTCGGCTCCGTCCGAGTCTGCGTCAAGCGCGGTGCAGTAGCCACCGTGCGCCAGCTGCATCTCGTCGATCACCCATTGCGCCGTGATGCGCGCCACGCGCCGATAGGATTCATCGCCGCTGATGCGCCACGCGTGCGCGTAGAGTGGCAGCAGGGCGGCGTTGTCGCAGAGCATCTTCTCGAAATGCGGCACACGCCATTGCCGATCGACGCTATAGCGGAAAAACCCGCCGCCCAGCTGGTCGAGCAGTCCGCCATCGGCCATGCGTGACAGCGTCATGGTCGCCATGTACAGCGCCTGAACATCGGGTTGCTCGCCCGTGGCGCCTTCACGCCAGTGTCGCAGCAGCCGGTTGACATGGCCAGGGTGGGGAAACTTCGGTGTTGTGCCAAAGCCGCCATACTCGGCGTCGAAGCGCTGCGCCAGCGCCTGCCTGGCGGCATCGATGGGCCCTGCATCCATCGCGACATGGGCTGCTGCCGCTTCGGGCTCGAGGTGCGGGTATACCGCGGCCACGGCGCGACCCTGCTCGCGGACTTCTTCCGGGCGCTCGCGATAAAATGCGGCGATGCCCTGCAGGACCTCACGAAACGCCGGCAGGCCCGCGCGTCGACCAGGGGGGAAATAGGTGCCGCCATAGAATGGCGTGTGCTCCTCTGGCGTGAGGAACATGGTCAGGGGCCAGCCCCCGGGGCGCTGGGTAATCAGCTGGTGAGCGGTCTGGTAAAGCCGGTCGAGGTCCGGGCGTTCCTCACGGTCGACCTTGATGTTGATGAACAGGGCGTTCATCAACTCGGCGGTGTCGACATCCTCGAACGACTCGTGTGCCATCACGTGGCACCAGTGACAGGCCGAGTAGCCGATCGACAGCAGAATCGGGCGATCGAGTTTACGCGCCTTGCCCAGCGCCTCATCGCCCCACGGATACCATTCGACCGGGTTGTGCGCATGGGCTCGCAGATAGGGACTGGATGCCTGCGCCAGCCTGCCTGCTCTCGGCACGTTCACCGTTACGCCCGGCTGCCGGAAGGGCGTGAAGGGCCGTCAGATCTTCTATGAATTCCCGGCACGCCGAATCGCCGTTCGGATCAGATCCATCGCCGCTTCGGCGTCGACCCAGTTGGACACCTTGACCCACTTGCCCTGCTCGAGATCCTTGTAGTGCTCGAAGAAATGGGCGATGCGCTCGCACAGCAGCGGGCGCAGCTCGGTGAAGTTGCGCACGCCTGAATAGTAGGGATGCAGATCGTCGCAGGGCACGGCGAGAATCTTCTCATCCTGGCCGGCTTCGTCCTCCATCAGCAGTGCACCGATGGGCCGTGACGGGATGACCGCACCAGGTACGACCGGCGTCTGCGCAAGCACCATGACGTCGCACGGGTCGCCGTCTTCGGAGAGCGTGTGCGGAATGAAACCGTAATTGCCGGGATAGAACATGGCGGTGTGCAGAAACCGGTCGACCACGAGTGCCCCGGAAACCTTGTCGAGTTCGTACTTCACGGGTTCACCACCCAGCGGTACCTCGATGATCACATTGACGTCCTCGGGAGGGTTGCGTCCGATCCTGATCTTGCTCATGTCCACGTGTGTGTGATCCTTGACTAAACTGGCGGAGCCGCCGCAATTATGCCTGCATTCGCACCTGCAGGCGCAGGGTCGGGCCGGTGGATATTCACCGATTCGGCCCTTAGACTAGCGGACCTGGCCGGCCTGCGGTGGCGTGCGTGTTCGAATACCCCGAGTTTGATCCCATTGCCTTCTCCCTGGGCCCGCTGGCGGTGCGCTGGTATGGCCTGATGTTCCTTGGGGCGTTCATCGCCGCCTGGCTGCTTGCGCGCCGGCGCGCGAGCGAGGCTCATGCGCCGATCTCCCCGCAGCAGGTCGATGACATGATTTTCTACGGTGCGCTGGGGGTCATTGTCGGCGGGCGACTTGGCTCGATTCTGTTCTATAACTTCGGTAACTTTATCGACGACCCCCTGGTGCTGCTGCGCATCTGGGAGGGTGGCATGTCCTTCCATGGCGGACTGCTCGGCGTGATCCTGGCGATGTGGCTGTATGCGCGTCGATTGCGCAGCCCGTTCTTCGAGTTGATGGATTTTGTCGCCCCGATCGTGCCCATCGGCCTGGGGCTCGGGCGCATCGGCAACTTCATCAACGGCGAGCTGTGGGGCAAGCTCACTACCGCGGATTTTCCGTTATCGGTGGTTTACGAGGGCATGCCGCGCCACCCCTCGCAGCTCTACCAGGCAGTGCTCGAGGGGCTCGTGCTGTTCGCGATCGTGTGGTGGTTTTCCTCGCGCCCGCGGCCGTTGATGTCGGTGAGCGGCCTGTTTCTGCTGTGTTACGGTACATTCCGGTTTGCCGTGGAATTCGTGCGCCTGCCCGATGAATGGATCGGCTATCTGGCGTTCGGCTGGCTGACGATGGGCCAGCTGCTGTCCGTGCCGATGATCCTGCTGGGTGCATGGCTGATATGGCGAGCCTATCGTGCGCCCGTGCTGCCCCAGGCACGCGCATGAAACCCTACCTGTCACTGATGCGCCACATTCGCACGCACGGCGTGCGCAAGGCGGATCGCACGGGCACAGGCACGCTCAGCGTCTTCGGTCATCAGCTGCGCTTCGATCTGGGCGAGGGCTTTCCGCTGGTGACGACCAAGCGGCTGCATTTGAAATCGATTGTTCACGAACTGCTGTGGTTTCTCTCGGGCGAGACGAACATCGCGTACCTGAAAGCCAACGGCGTCAGCATCTGGGACGAATGGGCCGATGAGAACGGCGAACTCGGCCCGGTGTATGGCGCACAATGGCGCGCATGGCGCGGTGCCGATGGGGCAGTAGTCGACCAGATCAGTGGCCTGCTCGAATCCCTGGCAAGTCAGCCGGATTCCCGCCGCCATATCCTCAGCGCCTGGAATGTCGCTGAGCTTGGCCGCATGGCGCTGGCGCCCTGTCATGTGCTCGCGCAGTTCTATGTCGCCGAAGGCAGGCTGTCGTGCCAGCTCTACCAGCGCAGTGCCGATGTCTTTCTCGGCGTGCCGTTCAATATTGCCTCCTATGCGCTGCTCACGCATATGTTCGCCCAGCAGCTCGACCTGGCGCCCGGTGATTTCGTCTGGACCGGCGGTGACTGTCACCTGTATCTCAATCACCTTGAACAGGCAGACCTGCAGCTCAGCCGCGAGCCTTTCGCACCTCCGACACTGACGCTGACACGGCGACCGGCCAGCATCTTCGACTATCGCTTCGATGATTTTTGCATTGCCGAATACCGGCACCATCCGCACATCAAGGCGCCGGTGGCCGTGTAGTCTTGGCCGCCATCGCGGATCCCGGCAGTGCAGTCGACGCCCTGGTCGAACACGGTTGGGTAAGTCTTGCGCATTGGTTGCCGGATGAATCCGTCTCGCGCCTGCGCCAGCAGTGTGAGGCGCACTGGCGGGCAGGGCGACTGCGACACGCAGGCGTAGGGCGCGGCGCTGATTTTCGAGTGCTCCCGGACATCCGCAGTGATCGCGTCCTGTGGCTCGATGATGCGACAGCGGACCCCACGACTGTCGACTTCCTGACCTTGATGAACGGACTGCGCGAGGCACTCAATCGGGCGTTGTTCCTGAGCCTGGAGCGCTTCGAGGCACACCTGTCGATGTATCCGCCGGGCGCGCGCTACCGGCCGCACCTCGATCACTTCCGCAACTCGCAACACCGGGTGGTGTCCAGCGTGCTGTATCTCAACGCCGGGGACTGGCGCGCCACGGACGGCGGGCAGCTGCGGCTCTATCTGGGCGCCGAACCGCGTGGAGAGCACATCGACATCCTGCCGTGTGGCGGCACGCTGGTACTGTTTCTGTCGCAGCGATTCTGGCATGAGGTGCTGCCGGCGGGTCGTGATCGCTGGTCGATCACAGGCTGGTTCTGCCGCCGGCCCACGGCAGGGCTCTAGCTCACGCGGCCAGCCGCGAGCGCACCATCTCGTGCGCCCGCTGCCTGTCGACGTCTTCGAGGCGCTCGACGCCGTGCGTCAGCTGCTCGAGCAGCTCTTCCTGGATCCGCCCGCGGCGCTGCGCCTCGGCGTAGCTGATTTCCGGGTGGAACATCACCATCGAGTAGCGGGGGATGAACTGTTTCGGGAAGGCGCGCTCAAGTTCGAAGGCCAGCGCCTTTTTCAGCGCAAAGTGCGGATCGCGCACTGTGTCGCGCATCTCGACGTAGTTTTCCAGGGCCATGTCTGCAATGGCATCGGCCGATGGCCGGCGGGTGGCCTCGAAGCGCGAGAACACCTGCAGCCAGTCATTTCCGTGCAACTCGATCAGGCGGTCGAGTTCCAGACAGTCTTCAAACGCGCAATTCATGCCCTGGCCGTGGAACGGCACGATGGCATGCGCCGCATCGCCCAGCAGGAGTGCGCGATCGCGATAATGCCAGGGTTGGCAGCGGATCGTACCCATATGGCCTACGGGATTGCTGAGGAACTCCTCTGCCAGTGAGGGCATCAGCATCAGAACATCCGGAAAGTCGCGACGGAAGAACGCCGTCACAGCCGCCGCGTCGCGCAACCCTGTGAAACCGCTTTCACCGTCGTGGGGCAGGAACAGCGTGCAGGTGAACGTGCCGTCGAGGTTCGGTAATGCGATCAGCATGTAGCCACCGCGCGGCCAGATGTGCAGCGCATCGGCGCGCAGCGCGTGAAGGCCATCGGCCGCGGCGGGCAGGGTAAGCTCGCGGTAGCCATGTGCCAGCCACTCCTCACCGACTTCGCACAGCCCTCGGTCCTGGAGTGATTGTCGCAGCCGGGAACCGGCGCCATCACAGCCGAAGATGACATCGGCGGACTCATGCAGCGTGCGCCCGGAGATCTCATCCACAAGCGTCACGGTGCCATTGAGCGGATCGACATGGACGCAGCGCTGATTGAACGCAAAGCGCACTCCCGAATGCTGTGCGGCGCTATTGACAAGGGCCCGATTCAGCAGGCCGCGCGAGACTGAGTGGATGCGCTCGTCTTCGCGCTGGCCGTAGGGCATGAACCTTGGCTTGGTATCCAGTTCATGCAACTGCCGACCCCTCATCGGGATAAGGAGCGGTTCGATCCGCGAGTACACCCCTGCCGCCTGCAAGGCCACGATGCCACGATCGGCCAGCGCCAGGTTGATCGAGCGGCCGGCCCGCGCGCTCGATGCCCGCGGGTCCGGCCGACCTTCGATCACCAGGGGGGCAAAGCCGCGGCGGGCAAGCAGTACAGCGAGCAGTGCGCCGGCCAGGCCGGCGCCCAAGATGATGATTTTCTGCATCGGCTCCGCAGGCGCAAGAATCACTCCCTGCGATTATGCCTGTCTGTGGAGGCCGGGTCATTGTCGCAGCGCCGTTGGAGTTGCCACAGCGTGACAGGGTCGTGGCCGAGTTGTTCAGGTGGCCATCCTGTCGTACAGCTGTAACGCAACTCCTTCACGCTGCGAAGTTTTGGAAACGACATTTCGGAGAAGCGAATGAGCCGGCGGCAGGCATACGCTCTTGCAAGCGCATTCATGGTGCTCGCACTCCTTACGGCAGGGGGCCTTGAGGCGCACGAACAGCGCAACACGCTGGTGCCCCGCGGCGAGCTCAGATACGTCGCCTCATCGGACCCGGATCGTGTGGTTCTGGTCCTCGATCAACGACCGGCGCACAGCCAGACGGTGAACTGGCGAACCAGCTTCGCCGCCGAGCAGGCCGTGGCACAGGTGACCGAGGCACACGACTCGCCAGGGCTTCACCTCACCGCGCGCACCGTCACCGGAACGACGCGCCCGCGCACTACCGACAACGGCCTGGCACACCATCACTCGGTGACCTTCGATGATCTCCGACCCGATACGCTGTATGCCTACCGGGTGAGGGGTCATGGCACCTGGAGCGAGTGGTTTCAGTTTCGTACCGCAAGGCAGAACTTCGCGCCGTTCTCGTTTCTGTATTTCGGCGACGCACAGAATTCGGTGCGTTCCCATTTCTCAAGGGTCATTCGCGAGGCCTTCATGGCACATGCGCGTCCGGCGTTCATGCTGCATACGGGCGACATGGTGAATCTGCGCTACGGCAACCACGATGACGAGTGGGGCGAGTGGTTCGATGCAGGGGGATTTCTGCATGCGATGGTGCCCAGTATGCCGATCGCCGGAAACCACGAGTTCGTCTATCGTCTTGACGAGGAGGGTCAGCGTTATCGTGTCCTGAGCGATCTATGGGAGGCTCAGTTCAGCGTACCCGGTAACGGGCCACCTGGGTTGCGCGATACGGTCTACTACATCGAGTATCAGGGCGTGCTGTTCATTTCGCTGGACTCGATGCGTGCGCTCGACGATGAGGCCTCCGCGCGCCTGCAGGCGCAGTGGCTCGAAGCCCTGCTGCGAGAGAGCAGACATCCCTGGGTGATCGTCGCTCAACACCATCCTGTGCAATCGGTGTCGCTTGGGCGGGATAATCCCCGACTGCGAGAGCATTGGCAACCGTTGTACGCCAGGTATGGCGTCGATCTTGTGCTGCAGGGCCATGACCACACGTACGGCCGAGGCATGAATATTCCCGAAGGCGCGACGCTGGTGGACAACGAGGCGGGTACTGTCTACGTGGTTTCGGTTGCAGGACCGAAGATGTACCTGGTGTCAGAATCCGCGCGAGAGGATATGCAGCGGGTTGGCGAGGAGGCGCAGCTCTACCAGGTGATCCGCATAGAGAGAGACCGGCTGCGCTTCGAGTCCAGGACTGTTACCGGCCAGCTCTATGACGCCTTCGATCTGCGTCGCACGCCAGATGGCCGCAAGCAGCTGATCGACCGGCTGCCCGAGGGCATGATCGAGCGCATCTGTACCAATCCGGATCGTCCGCGCCCGACCCGCTGCTGGGAGG
The DNA here is from genome assembly GCA_041745895.1 of Gammaproteobacteria bacterium. GTDB lineage: Bacteria > Pseudomonadota > Gammaproteobacteria > Steroidobacterales > PWYM01 > PWYM01. The sequence goes on along the minus strand of JBGTIC010000213.1, from coordinate 2,058 downwards.
GCACGGAGCTGGTCGACTGATGACCTAGCGACGCGTGGCGTCGACCGCGCGCCGAAGCACGTCCACCGCCCGGTAGATATCCTGAAAGCGGTTGTACAGCGGTACCGGTGCGAGGCGAATGATGTCGGGTTCGCGCCAGTCGGCCATGACATCACCCTCGGCGAGCGCCTCGAACACGCGGCGAGCACGCTGGCGGCCGCCGCGAAGCCGCAACGACAGCTGGCAGCCCCGCGCCTCGGGCGTGATGATGTCGATATCATCGGCCAGCCAGGCCGTGATCAGCTGTTCCAGAAATCCCGTCAGCTTGCGCGATTTCGCGCGCAGCTGGCGGATGCCCGCCTGGCGAAACAATGCGAGCGAGACGATCAGCGGCGCCATGGCCAGTATCGAAGGATTGCTCAGTTGCCAGCCTTCTGCCCCGGGCGTGGCGTGGAACTCCGGTTCCATGGCGAAACGCCGGCGCTTGTCCTGTCCCCACCAGCCGGCAAGCCGCGGCAGCTCGGCGCGTGCCCAGCGCTCGTGGACGAAGCAGCCAGCCACCGCGCCGGGCCCGGCATTGAGGTATTTGTAGCTGCACCACACGGCGAAATCCACGCCCCAGTCGTGCAGTTGCAGTGGCAGGTTGCCGATGGCGTGGGCCAGATCGAGGCCGAGCCGTACATCATGCCGCCGGCAGGCTTCAGCGATCTGCGGGATATCCAGGGCCTGGCCGCTGAGGTACTGCACGCCCGGCAGCAGGACCAGGGCAAGCTCAGCGGCATGACGTTCGATGCTTTCGATGATGTCTTCAGTACGAAGGGCCCACTCGCCATTTCGCGGGGTGAGGTCCAGGCGGACTTCGTCGGGATCCAGGCCATGCCAGCCGATATGGGAGTCCACCGCGTATCGGTCGGAGGGAAACGCACCTGTCTCGATCAGAATGCCTCTTCGCTGGCCTTCGGGCCGATAGAAGCTCGCCAACATCAGGTGGAGGTTCACGGTCAGCGAGTTCATCGCCACCACCTCTGAGCGCCCGGCGCCGGCAAGTTCGGCCAGGCCTTCCGAGACCTCCTCGTGGTAGGTGAACCAGGGGCGGGTGGCATCGAAATGCGCGCTGACGGCCAGCGAGCGCCAGTCGTCGAGCACTTCGGCGATGATGGCGGCCACACCGCGGGGCTGCAGGCCCAGCGAATGCCCGCACAGATAGATGCGTCTGCCCTGACGTCCCGCGGGCAGATGAAACTGCCGGCGCAGCGGTGCCAGCCGGTCAGTGCCGTCGAGTTCGCGCGCTGCCCGCAGCGTCGCAGCGACACCCTCGAGGTGTCCCAGGCGTGCGGATGAAATAAAGTCAGTCGACATGCGTGGTGCCTGAGGATGGGTGTTCAGTTCTGCCGCGGCGGCAGGACCCAGCCGCAGGCCGTGCAGCTGCGGTGATGCTCGTTGCGGTAGAAACGCTCGAAGACCGGCGGCAGGTCGGATTCGATGTCGGCAACATGCAGGTACTCCTCATAGAGCTTGTTGCCACAGTTCTCGCAGTACCAGATGAAGCCGTCGAGTTCCTCGGGTCGGCGCTGGCGCTCGACGACAATACCGATCGTATCGGCAAACCGCTGCGGGGAGTGATGCAGTCGGGGGGGAAGCAGGAAGATCTCGCCCTCGCGGATCGGGATGTCGACGAGGCGGCCGTGTTGCACCGTACGCAACAACATGTCGCCCTCGATCTGGTAGAAGATCTCCGGACCTTCATCGTGGTGAAAATCCGAGCGTGCATTCGGGCCGCCGACCACCATGACAATGAACTCCGAATCGCGAAACACCTGGCGATTGCACACCGGCGGCTTGAGCACGTCCCGATGCCGCTGGATCCAGCTCATCAGGTTGAAAGGCTTGAGTTCGTCCATGATCCTTATCCGCAGGCGCCCGCTCGGCTGCGCTACAGCCCACCCTTGCGACAGGGCTCACTGACCGCCTGCGCGTCGGCCCGGTCCAGCCGCATCGCCGTCAGGCTGCGGCCCCAGTAACAGCCGGTGTCCAGCGTAACGAGGTTGGCGCGCCGGGTACAGCCCAGTGCCGACCAGT